>NZ_JAMOKS010000001.1:0-398425 GCF_023656785.1 Parabacteroides caecihominis | reverse complement strand
AGTTCTGCTAGGACTGTGTCAATATTTTAGATATAGAATAAATCAAGGAATTGAAGAAAAACTAAGTATTTCCTTATAATCCTCCACCCCCATCTCTTCCTTCAGCGGATATGAAATATCCGGACAGATATACCCATTCTCAAATAAAGTTTCCGGTTCATAAAAAGCTTCCGTCGAAGGAATCTGATACATTACCTTCGAATTAGGTAAAGTCCCCCTGATAGCATTTCCACAAATAGGATAATATTGACCAGCCTTTTCCCCAACTAATGTAGCTGCCTTAAACGCTTTTATTGATAAACAAAAATCAGCTCCGGCAGAATATGTTCTATTTCCCATAATCACAAACACGTTTCCTTCGTAACCGGATTCCCTGGCCGGTGCAGACTCTTCTAAAACAGCTACCCCCTTTTCCATAATAGGATTTCCAAAAGTCTCCAACCAATAATTTTTGGTTGTTTCATTTTCATTGAAGAACTTCTTGACCAGATCCGATTTAAGGTATTCCTCTATCCCTGCTCTCTTACCCGTCATCCTTACTTTAGAAGTAAATGCATCTGCTTTTAAATGATTTATTATGACAGAGTTATTACCATCCGACCCTCCTCCATTATGTGTTACATCAATAAACAACGTTTTTATCTTCTTACTTTTCAGTTCGTCAAAAAAGGCATTGACATATCCTTCGTAATGCTTCACATCTTCTTCGCCATAAATCATACAGCTATTATAATAAAGAACAGCTATTGAATCTTCCGGATAAAATTTTGAAGAGTAAGGCTGGGTATAAATAGGATTCTTCTTTACCCTACGGGTGTCCACATAAATAAGCGTATCGCGAGTTCCATTCGCAGTCTTTAATACACCGGTATAGGTCATTGTACTCTTATTTGCTGGAGACAATAACAAATTCAACAACAAATTCATATTCTCATTTCGGATTTTCGAAGGCTGGTCCCACGGAATCATAGAATCTACATCCAGGGCTGTATAAGAAGCGAAAGAATCTCTCACAGCCAATAAAGTATCATTCCCTAACAACATCAGATCTCCCTGAAATTCAACAGACGGAAAATGATAGCGTCCCGGAAGAGAAAAGAAATCGAAAACCCCGACATGCCCATCCAGAAATTTACGGGTCTTCATCAACCTGAATCCAAAATCCTCTCTCGCCATAGGCTCAGAACAAGATTCTATCATCTCAGCCTCCAACCTGACAAAAGTCAGCGAATCATAACGTTGATAGGGATCCGGATGAATATCCCTGATCATATGAAAATAGAACCGGATATCCTCTTTCATCTCTGTCGGACTTAACAAACCATCCTTATCAGAACATCCTATAAAGGATAAGCAAACCAAAATACTTATTATCAAATTTCCCATAATAACACCGGATTTACAGTCATGTTTTGAATCTCATCAAATATAGGAATTAATTCTATAATCCGGCAGCATATCTTATTAATTCATTTCGTCGAAAGTATCCGAAGATAATCCCAATTACCCGCCGGGAATAAAAAATTACCTGCCGGACAGAGTGATTTTCCCGAGATATATTATACATTTGTACAAATCCTCTTTTCATATCACAGTTGTGAAACAAAAGAAATCCATCTGTGAAACAAACAGAATCCAACTGTGATATGAAAGGAAGACAGCTGTGATATGCAATACTAAACAGAATTGAACCTTTTTACAACGACTATTATGGGAGCAAAATATGCCTTATATGAGAATCCGAACCCCAAAGGCGACGGAAAGAAACAACCTTTACATGCCCGGATTGTACCCAGAGGAACGATCCATACACAGGAGATCGCAGAAGAGATAGCTGATAGTTGCGGCTATTCCACGGCCACTACCAAAGGAATGCTGGATGCACTGGCTAAAGTTATTTCGAAAAATCTGCGGTACGGATATACTGTCGAGTTAGATGACCTGGGATCATTTTCCATCTCCCTGAAAAGTCGCCCGGTGATGGATAAAAAAGAAATACGTTCCTGGTCCGTAAATTTTGGGAATGTGCATTTCAAAGGAAGTAAAAAATTAAAAAATCGTTTGAAGTCTATAGACCTGGAAAGGGACTCCGATGCCTGTGCAACAAGCTATTCTCCCGAACAACGGAAAGGCCGTATGCTGATCGCATCGGAAGAGAAAGAGTTTTTCACAGCAGCACAATACATGCGGTTAAACGGGTGCAACCGGTCCACTGCCGTGCGCGACCTGAAAGAACTGATCGAAGACGGCAGAATAAAAAAGCTGGGATATGGGAAAGCTGTATTATATGTGCCCATTAATAAACAGGAAAAAATATGAATAACTTTTCAGGGACAGAGAAACATGCCTTTTCGAAAATATATCTGGTATATTTTCCTAAATTGGTACGGTTCGCACGCGAATATGTCGTATCCATCGAAGATGCCGAAAACATCGTACAGGATATTTTCATGTATTTGTGGGAACACCGGGATATGTTGGACTCCCTGACCAACCTCAACGCTTTCCTGTTCACGCTGGCTAAAAACAGATGCATCGACTTTTATCGCCATAAAACATTAATAGACAGTAAAAAAGAATCACTGGACAGTTTACAGGACAGAGAACTGAAACTGAAGATGGAAGCCTTGATGCAATTCGATGAAAACATTTTTACCGAAAAAGAAATAGAAGATTTATTAGCCCATGCAATTGAACACCTGCCGGAGAAATGCCGGCAGGTGTTCATTCTGAGCAGAATGAACGGATTAAAGCATGAGGAAATAGCCACGCAACTGAATATTTCTGTCCATACCGTACAAAATCATATTGCAACCGCCATACGTAAATTAAAAGTTGAGTTGAAAGATTATCTGCCCCTCTTTATTTTCATCATCTGAAATCTTTTCTCAAAAAAATTTATTTTTTTTCTGTTTCCGACTAGTAGATGGTCGGAAGTATTTCGTCATACTAGTAGAAAGAGTAATTAAGTATCATGAACGAACAACTAGATAAATATTTCCTTGGGGAACTTTCAGACACAGAAAAGAAAGGACTCTTCGACCAGATAGAATCCAGTCCGGAAAAGAAAGCTGAATTTATCCGTATGCAAAATACGGTGACTATTTCAAAGCTGGGAGAACAGAATGGAGACGATAAATGGGCTTCACTCAAAATGGAAGAACTGGGAAGTCGTATCAATCGGAAACAGATTCGTCGTCTTTATCTCAATCTGGCAAAATATGCCGCTGTCGTAGCCATCTTACTGGTTAATATCTGGCTGCTTACCGACAAATTCATCCCGGAAGAAAAAGCACCGCTCTATACAAAGATAGAGGTCCCTAAAGGTCAACGCATCTTTATGACCCTGCAAGACGGTACGGAGGCCTGGTTAAGCCCTCGCTCCGTTATCAAAATACCGAATGAATTCAGCAAGGATGAACGTTCAGTAGAACTGGATGGTGAAGGATTTTTCTCGGTAACAAAAGATAGCAAACGACCTTTTATCGTGAAAACACAACATTACGATATAAAGGTACTCGGGACCCGCTTCAATGTCTTTGCCTATTCGGAAAGCGAACGATTTGAAACAAACCTGGTAAAGGGAAGTGTACAAGTCACAAACAACAGCAAGCCGGAGGAAAACTTCATACTGAAACCAAACGAAATGGTATCCTTATTGAACGGGAATCTGATAAAAACAGCCGCTTCATTCAACAACGAAGAATATCTGAAAAGCGGAATATTCTATTTCAGCAACAAGAAGTTCTCGGAAATACTGGACTACCTCACGTTATGGTATAATGTAAAATTCGATGTGAAATCATCTGCCCGGATTGACCAGTATGTATCTGGTAAGTTCCGCCAGAGTGATGAAATTGAAAGAATCCTGAAAGCGTTACAAGGGGTGCATCATTTCCAGTATAAGATAATCAATAACGAAGAGATCGAAATATATTAAATACAACATATTCACCTAAAAATAGAATGCCTATGAAGTAAAGCCAGATCATTACACAGGAATGGGTATAAAAAAGGGGCAAGTGTTACCAGCACTCACCCCAAGTCAATACCTTCCTTCTTTCATGTATTCCACAAACATTCAAAAACAGTATTAACTTTTAAAGCTATGAGCAAAGTTATGAAAAAAAACTTATTGCTATTGTTCAATTGTGTCAATTATATTGAATTAAAGCATACAATTCGTATTATGAAAATAACAACAGTTCTCACGTTAATTGCAATTTTCCAGCTTAGTGCAACCTCTTTGCATTCGCAAAATGCAAAAGTGAGCATCAGCAGGAATAATCTGCCACTCAAGGAATTTATCAATGAGATAGAAAGGCAGACCGATTATCTTTTCATGTACAGCGAAAAAGAGATCGACCTACAGGAACAGATTCAGGTCAATGCAAAGAATAAGCCCGTCTCACAGGTATTGGAAGAGGCTTTCGACAACAGCCAAATCAAATATAATTTTAACGAAGGATATATTTCTCTGAGGAAAGCGGAAAAAGGTTCAATCAATCAGGATAAGAGAAAAATATCAGGAATCGTTAAAGATGCAACCGGCACCCCTGTTATCGGAGCCAATGTCGTAGTAAAAGGAACCACTATCGGTAATGTCACAGACATAGACGGTCGTTTCAGCCTAGAGATTCCGGAAAACGCAACCCTGACAATTTCTTATATAGGTTATCTGACACAGGAAATCGCTGTTGGAAACAGGTCTGATCTTTCTATCCAGTTAAAAGAGGATAGCGAGACATTGGATGAAGTAGTCGTAATTGGTTACGGAACCACTTCGGCTAAGAAAATGGTTTCTGCCGTTACAGCTGTAAAAGGCGAAAAACTGCAAGACCTGCCATTCCCAAACGTTGCATCCACCCTACAAGGACGGGCCTCAGGGGTTATCGTTCAGAACCAGGGAGGGGAACCGGGTAGCGAACCTAAAATATCCATCCGTGGTGGCGGCGATCCTGTATATGTTATCGATGGTATTATTTCCACAGACAGTTGGGAATTTAAATCATTAAATCCGGAAGATATCGAAAGTATATCTATTTTAAAAGATGCAGCTTCACTAGCCGTTTACGGTTCACGTGCTGCCGACGGTATCGTTCTGGTTAAAACAAAAGAAGGTCGTAAGGGTAAAAGATCCATTGTCTACTCTTTCAATGCCCAGTACAGCCAACCGACGGTCATACCGAAAAAACTGGATTCTTACACATATGCAGATCTTCAGAACCAGGCAGGAATAGCGGACGGATATGGCGAATATCATCAATTCAGTAAAGATGAAATGGACATTATCAGAAACCAATCCGATCCGTACCTATACCCAAATACAGATTGGTACTCTTTAGGTTTGAAAAATTTCGCTCCGGAATATAGGCATTCTTTATCTATGACGGGCAATCAAAAAGATGTAAACTATTACCTGTCATTAGGCTTATTCGACCAGGGTAGCTTATATACCTCTGATGCCCTGAATTATTCAAGATACAATCTCCGCAGTAATGTGAACACAACCTTTGAGGAGATCGGCCTGAAAGTATCTCTCAACATTAATGCAGCTATGGAGAAGAAAAAATATCCTTCATTTGCCGCTAATTCTATCTGGGATCACCTGAATGCAAAATCACCGCTGGATCTAGCCTATAATGAAGACGGAACTTTAAGTACGGTATCAGATAATCCGTTGATGGAAATGGACGAGCGTTCCGGATATGATAAAAACGACGGAATGTACTTAAACACACAGTTTGTCGCAGACTGGGCAGTTCCTTGGGTAAAAGGATTATCACTCGGTTCCATGTTTTACTACCGATTGAATTCAAGTCATGTAAAAAAACTTTCGGCCCGTGCACCCCAATACGGCAAGGACGGAACACTGTTAGAAGTAACAAAACCCTCATTACGGGAAGAAGCTTATTTCGGTGAATCTTATCAGTTCGAATTAAGTGCAGCCTTCCTGCGTACTTTTGCCGATGTGCATTCCATTGATGCCAAATTCGTATTCACTGCTGCTGAAAACACCGGCCATGATTTCTGGGCTTCCCGCAGGGATTATCTATCAACCACCGTTGATCAACTGTTTGCCGGCTCCAGTACCACCATGCAAAACTCCGGAAATTCGGAAGAAGGCGGACGATTGGGATTGGTCGGACGTCTGAAATATGACTTTGCAAACCGCTATTATATCGAAGGAAGTTTCCGTTACGACGGTTCAGATAACTTTGCTCCGGGACATCGCTGGGGGTTCTTCCCGTCTGTTGCACTGGGATGGGATATTACAGAAGAACCTTTCTTCAAAAGCTGGAACCGGGGAAACATTGATCTTCTGAAATTGCGCGGTTCTTACGGACAGATGGGGACGGAATCGGGTGTGAACAAGTTTGGTTATTTATCAACTTATAACATGGTTGAAAACTCAATCTGTATCGGAGGAGAGCTGGCTTCAGGATTCAACGAAGGAGCACTAACATCCCCCGAGCTGTTAAGCTGGTATACACGTAATTCTTTAAACTACGGTATTGATGTTGCATTCTTCAATTATCGTTTAAAAGGTTCTGCCGACTATTTCTTTTATGTGACTAAAGGTGGTTTGGTAAGTCCGGAAGATCGCTATACAACTCCGCTGGGAACAAAATTACCACAGATCAAATCGAAGAATGAACATCGCCGTGAAGGTTTTGAGTTGTCTATGAGATGGGGTGACAATATCGGTTCGGATTTCCAGTATGAGGTAGGTACAAACATGACCTATTATAATAATCTGTATGTAGTAAAGCAGGAAGAAGCTCTGTCTACCCTAATGAATCCGTATAAACGTAGCACACACCAAACAGACTATTACGATGTCATACTTATCGACAACGGTTTGTATCAATCCCCAGAACAAGTCTTGGGCGTTCCCCGCAGGTTGTCTTCTTCTGAAACAAAGTTAGGTGACATTGTTTATCAGGATCTTAATGGCGACGGTAAAATCGATGCCGAAGATCAAGTCCGTTACGGAATGCCTACGGCTCCTCATTTTACTTACGGTGTGGATTTTGCATTCTCTTATAAAGGATTTTCTCTTTCCGGTCTGTTTTACGGGACAGGCAAACGCAATATGGAGTTTGGAGTTAATACCAAAAACGATCAATCCGTCCATGTGAAAAACGAATATCAGTTAGATTATTGGAAAGAAGATAACAGAGACGCAACCTTCCCAAGAAAATCGTTATCTGCAAATGTAAATGGAGGGAATAATCAAGAAAAATCCAGCTTCTGGGTGAAGAACGCATCTTTCTTGCGTTTAAAGAACTTATCACTTGCTTACGACTTCAAATATAAGTTGTTGAAAAAAGCCAACTGGCTCAGCACGTGTAAAGTAAACGTAACCGGGGCCAACCTGTTTACAATTTCAGGGGTTTCAGACTATTTCGATCCGGAAACAACTTCTACAAACGGAGGATACCCAGTACAACGTGTTTATTCAGTTGGCGTAACAGTCGGATTTTAATAATGGTGTAACAATTGAATTTTAATAATATGAAAAATATAACTATCAAAACAATATCATTGGCATTGGTAATGGGATGTACAGCTTGCAGCGACGTTCTGGATAAAGGCCCGTTAGACAAATTTTCGGAAAATGATGTATGGGAAAGTGCAGAACTGGCACAGGCCTTCTTGTATCCTTCGCTAAGTTATGCCACCGGACAATTAGTCTGGAATGATAAATGGACAGACAATGATGTTATCCAGGATGATGGAGGCGCTTCCAATGTGAATAAAGAACAGATCGACCGCTATTACGATGCAGGATGGAATCCTTATCCAGGTGGAGATAGTAAAAAAGCTGGGGAAGTTTATGCAAACATCCGTAAATGCAATCTTCTGCTTCAGAAAATGGAAGAAAACACTTCCTTTCTGGAACAGGAAAAAAGTTATCTGATCGCACAGGCCAAAATGCAGCGTGCCATGATTTATTTCAGCCGTGCCCGTTTATTTGGAAAACTGATGATTGTAGACCGTGTACTCGATCCGGAAGAAAAGATGGAATTACCTAGAACGGAGACGATCAAGGATACCTACGATTTTATTCTAAAAGATTTGCAGGATGCAGCCGTCAACCTGCCTGTTTCCATAAAAAGCTCTGAAACTGGTATACTAACTCAAGGGGCAGCCTATGCACTGATGGCAGAAGTGGCACTTCACGGTGCTGCCTATATCGAATCAGGACAGGATGAATACTATAACATTGCAAAGAAAGCCAGCGAAGACCTTTTCGCTCTCGGGCAATATAGTCTGGATACCGATTACGAAAAGATGTTCAACGAATTCGATTATGCGTTAAGTTCCAAAGAAATTATCCTGGCACAATTCAGACATGAGAACAACACAAAATTCGGCGATACATGGATGCAGTATCTTGTTCCAAACGTTAACAACGACAAACTGAAAGACATCGCTAACCCTAAACTGAATGATAGCTTTGAAGGTTGGATCGGAATGTTCCCTTCTGTCGATCTGGTCAACGACTACGAAATCAAAGATGTAGACGGAACGGCCAAAGACTGGGATCAAAGCAGTTTCTACAAGGCTTATCAACAGAACGGCGGCTATGTCTCAACTGCCATTTATCAAAACCGGGACAATCGCTTCTATGCAACTGTCGTGCAGGATTCAAGCCGATATTTCAACAGCCTCGTAACTATGCGTACCAAAGGGAATATGCATTGGGACAGTAAAGCAGGTGGTGATTGGGGAATGGCCCTGAGCGGTTATCTTTACCGCAAAGGTGTATATACGGCAAAACCGCTATTGAATTCAGATCCGACCTACTATCATTATGTAGTTCTGCGTCTGGGACGTTCTTATCTGAACTATGCGGAAATAATGTTGCGTCAAGGCAATATCAGCACGGCAATCGAATATATCAATAAAACCCGTACCGTGCACGGCGGAATGCCTGAGTTGCCATTGAATCTTTCTTCTGATGCGGCCTGGAAAGCCTATAAACGCGAACGCCGCATTGACCTTGTGCATGAAGGCGACAGGTACTGGAGTTTATTACGATGGGGAAAAGCCGATGGAAAAGACAAAGTGGAAGAGTTGACAAAGGTACATCATTCTATCAGTATTTCCGAAGACGGAAAAAGTTTTGAAATCATACCTTTGCCTTACCAAACTTCTTTCAACGAACGTGTCTTTACAAAGAAAAGATATTTGTTCCCTGTTCCGGAAGGCGAAAGAGTAAACAACCCGTCTCTCGATCAAAACGAAGGTTGGTAACCGATTATAAATGTCTTATAAAAATAACAAGAAAATGAAAGCACTGTATAATTATTTAGTTCTACTTTTATTGATTGCGCTGAACACATCTTGTCTGAAAGCAGGTTTGGATGATCTGGAAACGTACAACCAGAATGACATCACAAATGTCCGTTTCGAATACAGATGGTGGGATGAAAGTGGTAAAAGACTGCGTGTAATGGAAATGACTACGGAGAAAACGATTGATAATAAAGCAAAAGAAATCGTTTGTACGATCAAAGTACCTGAAGCCACACAGACATTTACAACTGAAATCAGAAATCAGGTTTCATTAAGTACATTAGCGATCAACGTTGACGCATCGACCTCCGCCCGCATTAGCCCGGTAGGTAATGCTCCCGCAATGGGGATTTTCCCGTCAGACTTTTCCGCCAAGGAATTTGTATATAAAGTAACGGCAGGAAACGGGGACGATGCTAACTGGACGATCAGGATCACTGACTTAAATAAGTAGTACGCACATAAAAATACGACTTATAAATGAGAAAAGAAATTCTATTATCTGCGCTACTCTTTGCCATGGGAAGTATCTTTGCCCAGTACAAAATAGATTTGGGTAAAGTAACTCCTCCCACAGTAAAATACCTCCAACTGGGCCATTCCGGCCCAGCTGGAAAAGAAATCCGCATTAATAACCTATATCTGGAAGAAGGCGGTATTCCTCAACTCCCTGTAATGGGAGAAATTCATTACAACCGGATGGATCCGAGATACTGGCGCGATGCCTTATTAAAAATGAAGGCATCCGGCATTGACATTGTAGCGACTTACTGTATCTGGTCGCTGCACGAAGAATTTGAAGGTGAACTATCCTGGGAAGGGCATCTCAACCTCCGCCGTTTTATCGAATTATGCAAAGAACTGGACATGAAAGTGCACTTGCGTTTCGGTCCTTACTGCAATGCGGAAATCAAAAACGGAGGATTACCTGACTGGATCGTCAATAATAAAAATCTGATAACTCGTTCAAATGACCTTTTATATCTCGAATATACACGACGTTGGTATCAGGCTGTATACGATCAGGTAAAAGGATTATTATGGAAAGACGGAGGTCCTATCATGGCTCTTCAACTGGAAAACGAATACGTACGTCCCGGAATGATCGTCTCGCATCTTCTCAACCTGAAAAAGATGGCAGTAGAAATAGGATTCGATGTTCCTCTTTATTCGATGACCCACTGGATGGACAGCGAGTATCCGAAAGGAGAAATCGTTCCTTACGCAGGGTTCTATATCGAAGCTCCATGGACTGCATCCGGAAAGGATGAAATACCGACATCCAATTTTGAGTTTTTCACTTACAACCGTCTTTCTGACAATATTGGTACCGATATTATCAAACTTGAAGGAGACGTAGAATCTTTGAGCGGAGAAAATAATGACTCCCCTTTCTTCACTTGTGAAATAGGCGTGGGAACCACAGCCTTCTACCAACGCCGCGCCGTCGTGCCGGAAGAAATGGCGGGAGAAAATATCAATTTACGCCTGGGGTGCGGAGCCAATATGATGGGGTATTATATGTATACCGGCGGTACTAATCCTGTCGGGAAAATAAGTACATACCAATCATCCGGTCCTCGCATCAGTTACGACTACCAGGCCCCCATCCGTGAATTCGGAACTTTGGGAACAGTCATGCAGGAAACGAAGAAATATAACTATTTCATGAATGATTTCGGAACAGCGCTGGCTCCGGCTGTCGCTTATCTGCCTACCACTAACCAGGATAGAGACAACTTGCAATGGGCCGTCCGGTTAAACGGGAATACCGGTTATCTGTTCTGTTCCAATTATTTATACAAACATAGCCGGAAAGACTATAAAAATGTTCAGTTCTCCATAAAGTTGAAAGATGAGACAATCCGTATACCACGTCAGAAAGTAACGGTGAAAAACGGAACTTACTTTCTTTGGCCATTTAATCAGGAGCTAAGTAATGTGCTGTTGAAATATTCAACGACGCAACCTGTCTGTTTCCTGAGAGAAGGAAGCACTGATACCTACTTCTTCTTTGAGGATGATTTTATACCTGGAGAATATTTAATTGAAAACAAAGGAATCCGGAGCGTTGAAGTAAAGAACGGTACATCCCGGGAAGAAAAAAACGGGTATTTCATCGACCAGTTAACTCCGGGTAAAGAATGTGCCATTGAAATTACGAAAGAGAATGGTTCCAAAGTACGCTTTGTTACGCTGACGGAGGAAGAATCGGATCATATCTGGAAAGGAACTGTAAAAGGAAAAGAATTTGTCGGCATTACCAATTCATCATTGATTTATGATAACGATAAGATCACTTTGATCAATGACCAGCCATCGACAGATATCTGGATGTATAAAGACGGAACATTCAAACAACAAACAGTCAGAACTGATACACATAATCTGCAAGCGACATTCCGCCCCGTTGCCCCTATGGAAAAAAGTCAATGGATCCGTCCGGCAGAAGGTAACATGGCAAAACGTCTGTTCTCATTAAATACATTTTCAAAAGTGGAACGTGCCTATTTACGTTATGTATCATCCGGTTCAACCAATTGTACGATCAATGGGAAAGAAACAAAAGCGACATCTATGGGTGGTTATTCCTATGCTAATGTAACGGACTTCATTCAGAACGGAAACAATACGATCGAACTTACGACCTCCAACGGTAAAGAGATTACTGCAGAAATAGAAGTGCTTCTGAAGAATGGAAAACGCATTCTTTGGAATACTGATGCGACCTGGTTATCGGCAGATAACAAACCCGTTCTAACAACTGCCGGAAATAATAAGCCTTCCACCTTTGCTCCCGAAGAACACATAGGTATTTATGAAGTAAAAGCTCCGGCAGCAACCTGTAGCGACGAGGAGACACGTCTGTATATTTCTTATAAAGGAGATGTAGCCAATGCTTACCTGAACGGGAATCTGATAGGTGACTCTTTCTATGATGGAACAGAATGGATTCTCAGCTTAAGCCGCCTGAAAGAATCAATCGATACTAATCCTATGGTGATACGTATCGACGGACTAAAATCGGCAGATGTCCCGATTTATTTCGAGAAAAATGTCGTTCCGGCTGATTGCATCGTTCCAACAATTTCCGATATACAGATAAAACAGGAATATCGGTTTGAAGTAAATAATCAATAAATCACATATATTTATAATTACTTTTATTCCTAAATCTCCAACAATATTTCAAAGAAGTTCCATTTTGATGAAACATTGAATATACTCCAAATGGTTGCTATTTAAATAATTATTGTTTCTTTGAATACATATCAATAACTATAATCAAATGAAAAATAAATTATTACTTATCATCGGCATAAGTGTATTATATTCTTTTACACAAGCCCACCCAAATGACTCTATATTCACATTCAAAACAGTAGAGACATTATACCCTATTTTAAACAAAGAAAGCAAGATCATACATACTCCAACTCCCATATACGTAAAAGGAACCAGTCAACCAACAATCTCATTGAACGGGGATTGGTTATTCACGAAAAATGTGGAGGACATACCTAACGGGATTAGTAAACCTGATTTCGAATGGGAACCGATCTCCGTTCCCTCGGAATGGTACATGGAATCATTTCAAGTTGAATCCGGGAAGTGGGCCGGATATTACAAGGAGTTCGAACTTCCTATCGACTGGGAAAATCAAAAAACACTGATCCGTTTCGGTGCCGTTGAAAGCGAATGCCGAATATATCTCAATGGGAAATATGTAGGAGAACATACAGGTTCGATGACACAGTTCGAAAAAGACTTAACACATTTCCTTCTTCCTGCAAAAAATCAACTACTCATTTACGTACGTAGTGAATCGCTGGCCAGTGAAATATCAAAAATATCTCATTACGCCAAACACCAAGTCGGAGGTATATTGCGTGGTGTTGAATTAATCGCCGTTCCTCAAACTCATATTAACGACTTATATTGTGAAGCGCAATTATCCGATGATTTAGGACAAGGTATATTAAATACGCATATTTCATTATCCGGTAAACAGAAAAATCCCAAAATCGAAATTGTCGTAATGGAAAGAGGCATAGAAGGATTGCCAATAACAGGAAAAGAGGTTTACCGGCAAGAAAACAGATTGAACCAGTTGAGTCCCATTATCATTAATGCACCTAGACTGTGGCATGCAGAAACTCCCTTCCTATATACCATAGAAATATCTCTTTTTGAGAACAACAAAAAGACAGAAGTCATAAAAAGAAATTTCGGATTTAGAAAAATAGAAATCAAAGAAAACATCTTGTATGTAAACAATCTTCCTGTTAAATTAAGAGGTGTTGCCCGCCACGATATCTCTGCTTACGATGGACGTGCCATAAAAGATACGGCTTCCCTCCGCCGAGATATTGAACAATTACGGAACGCCAATTGCAATTATATCCGTACATCACATTATCCTCCGGACAGTTACATGTTAGATCTATGCGACCGATATGGTATCTTTGTAGAAGACGAAGCGCCTGTTTGCTGGGAGTCCGGAAAAGATTCATATGAAAGAATCAGTCAAATTTTCTATAGTTTCAAATCAATGGTGATCAGAGACCGGTCGCATCCTTGTATCTTACTTTGGTCTTTAGGTAATGAAAGCGAATGGAAACCTAAATTTTACAATAGTTTACTTCTGGCAAAGGAGTTAACTCCTAATATTCCAGTTAAATTTTCCCATTCGGAAACTCACGGAATCATAAAAGCTACTGATATCGGAGCCAAACATTATCCGGGTTGGAAAGGGCTAATGGCATTTGAAAATTATTTCCGCCCGATCATATTCGGAGAGGCACTCCACTTGAATTGCTATAACACTTCCGAAAACATAACAGATCCGGGATTAAGGGATATGTGGGGGGATTATCTTAAATATTTTGTCGATTTTATTCAGGAATCCCCCTCCATTACCGGATTAGGTATCTGGGGATGTACCGACGAAATGTATTATCCCAAAGGAAACAGGCCCTGTGGATATGGTCCTTGGGGAGTAGTCGATGGATTCAGAAGGGAAAAACCGGAATTCTGGCATATGAAAATGAGTTACTCTCCTATTATTGTGACTAGCAAACATTTCCAGAGTTCCAATAACGAAACACTGGTCACTTTGGAAAATCGATACAACACACAAAATGCCAACCAAATAGAAATATTATGGAAAGATATGAACCGGCAAGGAACTGTAGAAGTCGATATGGCACCCGGAATGCAGGGTACTCTCCGCATACCTCATTGTGTAAAAGGGGACACTCTCACAATCACTATGAGAGACCGACGAGGTTTTGATCTATCTATTTGGAAAGTTCCAAGAAACTATTCACCTTATTATCCCATGCCTGAGTTAGCGAAAGGAGATGTAAAAGTCATTTCCACAGATTCTTCATACCAGATTACTTCAAAAGATATTCAGTACACTTTTTCCCGGACAAGCGGAACACTAGTCTCTATAAAGAAAAAAGGAGAAAAAATTATAACCGGACCAGTAAACATGTATGCCATTCCTCATTTAAAAGAGAATGAAGTAATTGATTACATACCGCAGGAGCGTTCGGAAAAAGAGATAGGTTTTACTTCCAGTCCTCTAACCAATTGGACACTTGAATCCGAATATTTGACACACACAGAGAAGGGTATCTCAATTACAATACACGGTAAGTATGGCGTAAATCCGGTAGAATTGGTCTATTCCATTGATAATGGAAAAAGACTCAGAATCGACTACGTATTGAATATTTTCAAAATCGGCAATGGAATTCGTCAGATCGGGATAGGGTTCAATCTTCCTAAGGAATATAACACATTGGGCTGGAAACGAAAATCTCTTTGGAGTACTTACCCTGATGACCATATCGGACGTACAGAAGGCATTGCTAAAGCATTTTATCCGGAAACTTCAAGTAAATATCTGAAACGAAGAGACATTCCTAAACACAGTTTCAGTAAAGACGGTAATGAGTATGGCTCCAATGATTTCAGATCAACCAAACAGCATATAATAACCGGAAATTTCATAAATGAGAGAGGTGACACTATAAACATTGAATCAAATGGAAAGCAACATTTAAGAGCATGGATACTACCTGAATATGTCTCTTTCTTAATAGCCAATTATTCCGATTCCGGCAATGAATTTTATCTGAATTATGATGCGAACAGAACAAAATATCTGGATGCTTATATTGCTGAAGATGGCGATGTGGCCGGATGGATACAAATGAACTTCAAATAACTTCTACGCAAACCTTTGCGTAGCTTTTTCAGACAAAGTCAGCCTCCAATAATATATTTCATTATTTTTGGAGGCTGTTCCTTTCTATCTGGGAATAAATACGATGACAGACTTTTGCTATACAATAATAATATAAGAAAACATGAAAAACTCAAGAAGAAGTTTCTTTAAACAGGGATTAGTTGGCGCAGTTGCATTGGGTACCGCCTCTATCTCCCGCCCCGTGGCAGCAATCCCTACAGAAACAAATGCACGCGCTGCGAAACGTATCGTCCTGATCTCGCTTGACGGCATCTGTGTTGAAGGATACCTGAAAGCAAAAACTCCAAACCTGGATAAATTAATGGCAGAAGGCTCCCTTTCTCTCGATACACGCGTGGTCATGCCTTCGGTAACGCTGCCAAACTGGACCAGTCATCTGACCGGAAGCGGCCCTGAACAGCACGGCGTAGTGGATAATAGCTGGGAAATCTCTAAATTCACATTGCCTGCAATCGAAAAAGACAGCGCAGGTTACTACCCTTCTGTCTTTAAGGTACTGAAAGAAGCCATCCCACAAATGAAAACAGCCTTTTATTACAACTGGATCAACCTTTTTTATCCGTATAACAAACAATATCTGGATGAAGTAAGTTATCTGGAAGAGGATGCCTATGTTCCGAATTACGAAAAAGCATTTTCTTTCCTGAAAGCCAACCGGACAGATCCAACACTGGTTTTCCTCTATTCCGTCCATACCGACCATGCCGGCCATAAATACAAATGGATGTCACCCGAATATATTCGCTCCATTGAAGAAGCCGACGTAGAAATCGGACGATTTATCGAAAAAATGAAACAGGAAGGATTATACAAAGATACCCATTTCATGTTCCTTACAGACCACGGCGGCATAAACTACGGACACGGCGGGGTAAGCACCGATGAAATGATCGTTCCCTGGGGAATCACTGGTCCGGGTATCAAAAAAGAATTCAAAATCACAGAACCCAATAACACAGTAAACACCGCAGCCGTCATCCTGCATCTATTCAAGATAAAACAGCCTTTATCATGGACCGGAGAAGTGATAAAATCCATATTCAAATAATAATCTATCCTTATTGACAGAATTAAAAAAAGAAGATAGATTTCACCTCATGCAAAATACAGATACGGAGCGCATACTATTAACAAATTTAAGCCACGGAGATGCAAAAGCATTTGAAAGTTTATTCATGCTTTATTTTCCTAAGCTGAAGCTATTCCTGTCCGGTTTTCTGGATTCTGAAGCAGAAGCAGAAGACCTGGCACAGGATGTCTTTGTTAAATTGTGGCAAAACCGACTGTCGCTTGCAGAAGTTGAAAATCTAAATGCTTATCTCTACCGGATAGCCAAAAATACACTCTATACATACCTCGACCGTTCTTATTCTCCGAATACAATTCCCATGGAAGAGTCATTCCATATTGCGTCTGTAGAGGAACTGGAAGAGATCGTTTTTGCCAAAGAACTGGAAGAACTGATAGAGGTCACCATTGAAAAAATGCCTCCCAAACGTAAGGCAATTTTCTGCATGAGCCGTAAACAGGGGCTTAGTAATGATGAAATAGCTTTTCAGCTGAACATCAGTAAACGGACCGTAGAAACACATATATCTGCCGCCCTCACCGACCTGCGTAAAGTTATTTCTGTTTTAATGCTATTTTTTTAGAAAACAGACTACGTGTGTTTTTCTTTTTTGTAGTCTTACTATTATAAACAGATAGTGAGATGGAAAAAAACAAAGTTTATAATATATTACGGCGTCTGGCAGACCACACGGTTCCGTCAAAATATCGTCCCATTATAAGAAACTGGATTATCAGCAGCAAAGATATTCCGGAAAAAGAAACGGCCATGCGTCAAATATGGCTGGAAACAAAGGCGGAAGCAGATGAGAATACACGTCAGTCTTTCCATGCGACCTTGCAAAAAATCCATCACACGGATCACCCTGCCGTCAGAATATCTTTACGGACCCGCTTACTACGTTACGCTGCTATTCTTATCATACCCATAATAACCGGTACGGCTGCCTGGTGGTTAACAAAGAATGAATATGCAGAACCCGAAATGATAGAATGCTACGTTCCCAATGGCAAGCAGGAAAGCATCCAGTTGCCAGACGGATCGGTTATCCAGGTTAACTCAGGGAGTTTACTCATTTATCCCCGCGAGTTTTCAAAAAAGAAACGTTCCGTTTACCTAAGCGGAGAAGCCAATTTTACAGTTGCCAAAAATCCGGACAAACCTTTTATCGTTAGTACAGGTCCCTTGAAAGTAGAAGTCCTGGGTACTAAATTTAACATAGAATCTTATCCGGATAATGATCGCATCACCACAACACTGGAACATGGTTCCGTCAAAATCTATAAAAACGAGGCTCCCGAAAAATCCATAATCATGAAACCGGATGAACAGGTGATTTATAATAGCCAAGACGAAACATTCAGTATCGATTGGGTTGAAGCCAGCGATTGTTCAGCCTGGACACAGGGAGAACTAAAGTTTACCAATCAACCGCTGCATGAGATACTGACTACAATGGAACGTAAATATAACGTCCAGATCAAACTGAGTCCGGAAATAAGCACGTCCGACTTATTTACGATGAAATTTAAACAACATGAAACAATAGAAGACGCCATGTATATATTCGCTCAACTGGCAGGAAATATCAACTACAAAATAGAAGGAAAAGAAATCCTTCTGTTTAAGGCCGGAAAGGAGGTGGCACGCAAATAAAAAGACACCGGAAAGTACCTCTCACAGCAGCTTTCCGGCATCCGAAATAGACTTCACTCTGTTTTGAAATAAAACATCTAAGAATTTATCAACATTCACAGTAAAAATCTAATACACAAAAGTATGACTTTTAATTATAAAAGGGTACTGGTCGTACCTATAAAAAATAGTAAAATATTTATACTTGCTCTCAGTTTGCTTGCATCAGGGAGCGTTTTCGGTCAAAATCAAAAAATCAGTCTTCCCAAAGGAACTACTACTTTACAAAAAGTTTTTCAGGAGATAGAGAAGCAAACAGACCTGTCTGTCGACTACAACCAGAGTAAATTAAACATCAACAAACAGGTTGTAATCAAAGAACAGAATAAAACCTTGTCAAAAACATTAGAAGAAGTATTAGCCGGAAGCGGCCTGACTTTTAAAATTAAAGCAGGGCATATTCTGATCCTCCCTCTCGCTGAAAAGAAAGAGGTATCGACACCAGATAAACAAATCAAGGGTAATGTCACCGATAAAAACGGCGAACCAATCATTGGAGCCAATATCACCGTGAAAGGCACTTCCAGAGGTACCATTACAGATATTGATGGAAATTTCACCTTAGAAATACCGGCGAATGCTCAGATCCAGATTTCCTATATCGGCTATTTAACACAGGATATAGCAGTTGGAAATAAAACATCATTAGCTATCCAGCTCGTTGAAGATACTCAGAATCTGGAAGAAGTCGTGGTCGTTGGATATGGGACCAAGAAGAAGATAAACCTGACTGGCGCAGTTGCTGCAATAGACGGAAAAGCGTTGGTACAAACACCGGTTGCCAACCTTTCCAATGCTGTTGCCGGACGTATGCCGGGAGTTATGGCCCTAAACTCAAGCGGAGAACCCGCTTCCGGATCAACCCTGAGTATTCGAGGTAATAGTACATTGAAAAATAACACTCCTTTAATTGTAGTAGACGGAATTCCCCGTGACAGTTTCAACGCATTTGACCCGAATGAGATTGAGAGCATTACTGTCTTGAAAGATGGCGCAGCAGCTGCTGTATACGGTGCACGTGCAAATAACGGAGTATTTCTGGTTACCACAAAACGTGGCAAAAAAGAAAAATTCAGTATTACCTACAATGGCACAGTCTCCTCCCAAAGTCCGACCATGTATCCGGAATTAATGGATGCATACGAATATGCTACATATACCAATATAGCTCTGGATAATATGGGATACGATCGTAATAACCCTGCACATGCCAGTCGTTATTACACAAATGAAGCTATCGAAAAATACAAAACTGGACAAGCAGGCGGTGACTGGTATGACGCCTCCTTCAAAAAACTGTCATTAATGCATAATCACAATATCACCATAAATGGTGGAACCGATATTGTCAAATACTTTCTTTCCATGGGAATGCTGGATCAGGATGGTATGTATGATAACATTAATTACAAAGCTTATAAATTTCGTTCGAATATCGATGCAGACATTACCAAAATATTACGTGTCGGCGTTAGTTTGGATGGACGTTATGAAATAAAAGATACCCCTGCTGTAGGCTCTACCGCCCTATTCCAACACGTAGGAGTGCCACCAACATTAAGTCCATATTATCCGAGTGGAAGACCGGTCAATACAGCCGGAGAACATGTTGTCGAAGAAATATATCATTCCGGATACAATCAGACAAAATATAATACATTCCAAGGAACAATAACCGTAAATCTCAAACTGGATGCAATCACGAAAGGTCTGTCTGCTAATGGGAATGTTTCTTTCGGCAAATATTATGATTTCGGAAAGGCATTCTCTACTCCTTATACACTCTATTCTGAAGATGAAAACGGAAATGTAATCGGAACAAAAACTTCCGGTGGAGAAGGAGGAAAAACCACATTGACAGAAAGTTTCAACCAGACTTATTCTACATTCCTGAATCTTGGATTAAACTATCAACGCACAATAGGAAAACATGATTTTTCAGGCTTATTAGTATACGAACAGAACCAATCATCCGGAGATTCTTTTAGCGGAACGAAAAGAGATTTTCCTATAAACTCCAAAGATGAACTATTTGTAAGCGGCTCTTTGAATCAAAGTTTAACAGGTAATAGTAAAATTAATGATGCACGTAAAGGTTTCATCGGCCGATTAGGATATATTTTAGATACAAAATACCTGTTTGAAGCTTCTTTTCGTGCGGATGCTTCCTATATTTTCCCTAAAAACAAACGCTGGGGGTTCTTCCCTGCTGTATCTGCTGGTTGGCGCATTTCCGAAGAAAATTTCTTCAGAGGAAACAGTTCGCTGGACTTTATCTCTAATGTAAAACTCCGTGCTTCTTTTGCCCAGGTAGGTAACGACAAAGTCGATCCTTACCAGTGGCAGGATTCATATGTTCTCACTTCCAACAGTGGACCATATTATAATAACACAGCACAATCACTAATTTATTATGGCGTTTTTCCAAACTCAAATATTACCTGGGAGACAGCAAATAATTATAATGTAGGTATTGATGCCGATTTCTGGAATGGAAAACTGGGAGTTGAAGTGGATTATTTTATTAAAGATACACGAAACATTTTATGGAGCCGTGTCCGCTCTGTTCCGGGAACATTCGGAAGAAGCTTGCCGAACGAAAATTACGCCTCAATGATTAACAAAGGCTTTGAAATTTCATTAACACATAACAACAAAGTAGAAAAAGTAAACTACAATCTGCGTTTTACGGCCAGTTACGCTAAAGACCGGGTTACTAAAATTGATGACCCTGCCAATGCAATGGATTATGAAAAACAAATAGACCGACCATTGGGATTCGTTTATGGCTATAAATCTTTAGGCTTGTTCCAAAGCAAAGAAGAAGCAGAAAGCTGGATGGGCGGACAACAATTCGGTATAAATTCAATGGCCGGTGATATTAAATATGAAGATATTGACCAAAACGGAATAATTGACAGTCGGGACCAAACCGTACTATCCGACAATGGTAATATGCCACGGTTAATGTTCGGTTTATCAGGAGATGCAACTTGGAACAACTTTGATTTCGGTTTCCTGTTACAAGGTGCTGCTGCAAGAAACATCATGCTATCAAGCAGAGCCCGTGTAACCTTCTCTGGTGGCGGTAACTCTTATTTATATTTGAAAGACGCATGGTCTCCTAATAATACAAGTGCAGAATATCCTCAAATGTGGGTCGGAACCAGAGCTATTAATGATAGAAACTCAGACTTCTGGTTAAGAAATGCGGCCTATCTACGTCTGAAAACAATTACATTAGGCTATACACTTCCTAAATTCTCTATCAGAAACTGGGATATCAATCATTTGAGAGTATATATATCAGGACAGAATATTCTGACGTGGAGTCCATTGGAAGGATTTGATCCGGAAGCTGGTTCAGGAACCGGAGCATATTATCCACAACAGAAATCGTTCAGTATTGGTTTGAATGTGAATTTTTAAAACAGAAAGAATATATGTTACGTAAATATTTTATTATAGCGTCAACCGCACTTTTTTCTTTAAGTTCTTGTGTTGATCTGGACGTAGAGAATCCGTCCAATATAAGTTCAACAGATGTCTGGAACGATCCGGCATTGATACAAATGTATGTAAACCATTTATATATCAAGTTACCGGGTTGGGATCATAACATATATAATAATATATCAGATGAGGCCCGTGATAATTTCCCCAGTTCTTCTCCTGATCTGATTTTAAAGGGAGAATGGAATGAAGCAAGTAACCCGATGGATAACTGGAGTTTCTCTTACCAATACATCCGTGTTGCCAATGATTTTCTCATGAACATTACCAGTGCTCCCGTCGAAGAAGAGTTAAAAGCAACCACATCAGCAGAAGTACGTTTTATCAGGGCTATGCTCTATTTTGACCTGATAAAAAGATATGGAGGAGTTCCTTTGTTGACAGAGCCCCAGGACCTCAACTCCGATCTGGAAGTTCCCCGCAATTCGTTGAATGATTGTTTTCAGTTCATTATTGATGAAATGAATGGAATAGCAGATGACCTCCCTTTGAATGCAGAACGAGGCAAAATCACAAAAGGAGCTGCGCTATCTCTCAAAGCAAGAACTCTGCTATATCTGGCAAGTCCATTATACAATGAAAATAACGATGCATCTAAATGGCAACAAGCAGCCGATGCTGCAAAAGCCATAATAGACTTAGGTAAATACGACTTATATCCGGATTTGAAACAGTTATGGCTAGACATGTCCGAAACTCATCGTGAAATAATTCTTGAAAGACAATACGGAATGCCTGATGTATCTCATGGCTGGGATTGTGCCGTAAAAACACTAGATTTAGCAAACGGCGACGCCGGTCATTGTTCACCCCTACAGGAATTGATCGATGCTTTCCCTATGAAAAATGGAAAACTGATCAACGAAGAAGGTTCCGGATATGATCCTATTAACCCGTATGAAGGAAGAGACGACCGATTTTATGCAGACATTGCATATAATCAAGCTGTTGTATCTGGTATGCAAGGGGGAAAATTAAATCGTAATTATGTCCTGAATATTTACCAAGGTGGAAATGACTACGATAACCCGCAAGGAACTCCGGCTTATCAGATTTACACCACCTATACCGGATATATGACAGTAAAGGCCGTTGACCCGAATAACGAGGTTTATGGTTATTGGTACGGAAGCGTACAACCATGGATTATATTCCGCTATGCAGAAATTCTATTGGATTTCGCAGAAGCTCAGAATGAAGCGACAGGTCCTACCCCGGAAATCTATGCTGCATTAAACAAGATAAGAAAACGTGCAGGTATTACAACAGATTTACAGGAAGGACTGTCAAAAGAACAGATGAGAGAATTGATTAGAAACGAACGCTATGTAGAACTATGTTTTGAACATCACCGTTATTGGGATTTACGCAGGTGGAAATTAGCAGAAACAAAACTGAACAACAGAAATTACACCGGAGTAGTGATAACCAAAGAAAAAGACGGTACATTTAGCTATAAATACGAACCAGTAGAAGCAGTCCCACTTGTTTTCTCTGAGAAAATGTATTTTATGCCGATACCTCAAAGTGAGATTTCGAAAAATTCTAAATTAATACAGAATCCGGGATGGACAGACTAACAAAAACATTCCGATAAAATAAGGATGTGTTAAAAATGTATTTGGTCGTGACAAAGTAATTCGGAATGACACAATACTGACTTTTAACACATCTCTTTCAATTACAATAAACAAATAATAAAAAATGAATCGTTCATTAACTAAAATAATATGGATATTCCTATCCTGTTTTTTACTACTTTCTCCTCTTTCCGGTAAGAAAAAAACAAAAGAAAGAACATTGAAGTCTGCAGAGGGAAAAACACTGAATTTACCCTATTCACAAATGGCACTGACAGCCAAGTTTATCGGACCTGCTGTAGAAGAAAAAGGTTGGTTCAACTGGTGCGTTTCCCCTATTATCGGAAAAGATAAGAAAGTACACATATTCAGCAGTAGATGGCCCAAAGCGGAAGGCATGGAAGGTTGGAGCGAAAAAAATGCTGAAATCGCCCATTTTATCGCTGACCGCCCTGAAGGTCCATTCAGATATGTACAATCCATATTGAAATCAGAGATGTTTGCTGATCCTTCAACAATGGTGGCCCCTCACAACCCTCGACTGGAATATGTCGATGACAAATATGTTCTTTTATATATTTGTCAGAATCCTTCCAAACCCGGACAAATGAGAATCGGAATGATGACAGCCGATGAGCTGGATGGTCCATGGCTATTTGCAGGAAACAATAAAGGTATCATGCTGGATGCTTCACCAGATCCATCTCACTGGACACACAATGCTAAAATCGGCGTTTGCAATCCCGCCTTTCTGAAGATCAGGGATAAGTATTACATCTACTTCAGTTGTATCACCCAACCTCATGCAAAAGCCAATCATAGCTATGGATATGCAGTAGCAGATAAACTGGAAGGACCTTATCAATTATGCGATGCACCTGTTACAGACAATATCTCATATATAGAAGATGCCCAGGCCTTTGCTACTGATGGAAAATATTATTTACTGACTACGGATAATTTTGGTAAAAATACAGGAGTGTTCGGCAATTTAATCCTCTGGGAATCAAAGGACGGTTTGCAATTTAAACTGAAAGATGCCAAAATAGCTATGGGTACACTTTTTGATTATTGGGGAACTGAATCCGATCAGGAGAAATTAATGAAGACCCCCGGTTTATTTGTTAGAAGTACCTCCGGCAAATTGGAAAGACCGGCCATATTAAAGATAGATGGTAAACCGACTTATTTATATGCAGTAGGAGATGTAAATCTCGAAAGTGGCCCTGTTTCCAAATCATATGTATTCAAAATAGAATGGAATGATGGAAAATAAACATATGAACTCCGCAAACGTTTGCGGAGTTTTTTTCGTTCATATCAAACAAAACTCAAAGTAAATGCACTATTTTTGTCATGCTATTAATCTTAAAAGAACTTTTACCTAAATTTGTATTCTTCTTTAAGCTTAAAATTCAAGTAATATATCATGACAACATCTAAAAGAATCCTAATCCTTTTATGTATTTTCCTGTCCCAATACATCAGCGCACAGGAAAAAGTAACACCGCGCGAAGTCCTGTCCCTGGATAAAGGCTGGAGTTTCCATCAGGGAGACATTCCCTACCCCGTTATCAAAGGGCACAATGCCACTTACCGGAACGCCAAAGCCGGATATGTAAGCGGGGCTGCCTCGCCGAACTACGACGATTCTTCCTGGCGCATCGTAGACCTTCCGCACGATTGGGCAATTGAAGGGAACGTCGATCCGGAAGCCAACCTCTCGCAAGGATACTATAACCGTGGTTTCGGCTGGTACCGCCGTAAATTCAAACTGTCTCCCGAAGATAAAGGGAAACATCTGGAAATACAGTTTGACGGTATCGCCACGCATGCAACGATTTGGGTGAACGGAACCGTACTGCATCGCAACTGGTGCGGCTATACGTCCATGTATATCGACATCACGCCCTACGCCACTTATGGTGACGATGTAAATACTATTGCCGTACGTGTAGATGCGGATGCCCAGGAAGGCTGGTGGTATGAAGGAGCCGGTATTTACCGCCATACCTGGTTGGTAAAACGTTCGCCGCTGCATATCATCACCGACGGCGTGTTTGCTAATCCTGTCAAAAAAACCGAAAGCCAGTGGGAAATACCTGTAGAAGTTTCCTTATATAACGCAGGCAAACACCCGGCCAATAGCGAAGTAGAAGTTTCCTTGTTTGCTCCCGATGGCAAGTCAATCACGACACAAACCCAAAAACTCTCTGTCGGAGCATTGGGAGAAGGAATCGCCAGCCTGTCAATGACAGTTTCAGCCCCTCAACTCTGGTCACCGGACAGTCCCGCCCTTTATAAAGTCAAAACAGTGGTCAAACAGAACGGTGCTGTAACGGACGAAGCTGAAACCAGATGCGGTTTCCGGACCATCCGTTTCGATAACAATACCGGTTTCTGGCTGAATGGGGAGAACATCAAGATAAAAGGCGTCTGTAACCATCAGGACCATGCCGGAGTGGGCGTAGCCGTGCCCGACGCTTTATGGGAGTTCCGCCTCCGCAAACTAAAAGAAATGGGTGTCAATGCCTATCGGGTTGCCCACAATCCGGCCGCCAAAGAGTTTATGGCAGCCTGCGACAGTATGGGGATTATGGTACTGGATGAAAACAGACTGTTCAATACTTCACCTGAATATGTACGCCAACTGGAATGGCTGGTCCGTCGCGACCGTAACTGCCCGAGCGTAATCCTTTGGTCGGTATTCAATGAAGAGCCGATGCAGGGAACTGAAAACGGGTACGAAATGGTTCGCCGCATGTACGACGTCGTTAAGAAGATGGACCCGACACGCCCCATAACAGCCGCTATGAACGGAGGATTCTTCTCCGAATACAATGTATCGCAAGCCGTAGATGTAGGTGGGTTCAATTATCAGATCGAAAGCTACGACCGTTTCCACGAAGAAAATCCGAACCTGCCCCTGACCAGCTCAGAAGACGGCTCCGCCTTTATGATCCGGGGTGAATACGTCACGGACAGATCGAAAAACCTGATGGATTCATACGATACACAATGCGCCGACTGGGGTGCAACCCACCGCAGAGCCTGGAAAGCTGTGGCAGAGCGTCCCTGGATGGCCGGTTGTTTCTACTGGACCGGGTTCGATTATCATGGCGAACCGACTCCGTTCAGATGGCCTTCCGTCAGCTCTTTCTTCGGTATCATGGACTTATGCGGATTCCCCAAAATGGCTTATTACCTGCACCAGGCACAATGGGTAAAAGATAAACCCGTCCTGGAACTGGTTCCCCATTGGAACTGGCCGGCCGATTCTATCGGAAAACCTATCAAAGTAATGGCTTTAAGCAATGCCGATAAGGTAAAACTATTGCTGAACGGCAAAGAAATCTCCGAACAGACGGTAGACCCGTACGAAATGAATACCTGGTCTGTCCCCTATAAACCGGGCAAACTGGAAGCGATCGGCTATAAAAACGGAAAGATCGTTTCACGCACGAAAGTGGAAACGACCAAAGAACCTGTCCAGGTTCGCCTGACGCCCGACCGTAACAGCCTGGCAGGTGATGGCCGGGATGCTATGCCAATCACTGTAGAGGTAGTAGATTCCAAAGGTCGTCACGTACCGACAGCCAACAATATGATGGAATTCACCCTGACAGGACCTGCCGAAATCATTGGTCTGGGCAATGGAAATCCTAACTGCCACGAGCCTGAAAAGGGCAACAAACGCAGCCTGTTCTACGGCCTCGCACAAGTTATCATCCAGAGCAAGGAAGGTTCGGGTCCAATCACCCTGACAGCCTCAACTCCGGGACTGAAGCCGGCAACCATCACGATCAATGCCGATCAGGTAGCCCCTGTCTCATCCGTCGCACCAGAATTTCCACCGATGTTGCTGAACAGATGGGTAGCCTCTCCCCTTTCCACCGATAAACCCGACGCCACCCGCCAGATAGCCGATAACGATATGAACAGCTGGCAACCTATTTCAGGCGGCGATCTGATCAAACTGGAGAATGCCAATTTCGTTATTTTACGTGCGACATTCAATCCTTACCAGGCCCATCGGGAAGAAGGCGGAAGCATCCTGTTCAAACAACTGACAGGAAAAGCCGAAATCTGGCTGAACGGCCAATTGATCGGCTCCAAAACGACAGATAAGGAAGAAGACTTCACCGTTGAATTCCCTGCCGTAAAAGAGAGATGTGACCTGCGCGTTCTGCTGAACGGTACGACAGGCGAAGCCGTCGGTCTAAAAGGAAATGTAACAGTCCGGACAAAGCGGGCTACAAAATAGTAGCGACGCAGGACCCGAAGGGTTCAATTGTGAATAGCCCCCGGCTTCACCGGGGGCTATTCACAATTGAACCCTTCGGGACATTCATCCGTCACTATCCTTAACTTTATGACATTGATATAAGGGAGCGGTCGCTTTATTTCTCTCTGTTGATAATGACAGGAAGTCCGTCGGCCGGTAACAGTCCCGGTATACTTATCTTCATAGAAGACTGGAATGTATCAGCAGACACCTGGCCTATTTCAAATGTAATATTTGTCGGTATATCCATTATAGTGGATGAAAGAGTCAGCGTCTGTCCGGAAATGCTCCATGTTCCTTCCAGTGTCCCGATATGGAGTTCCGGCGTAACATATCTGTCTATAACGGCAACGGCACTCTTATCTGAATTCAGTTCAAGTGTAATGCCAACCATCACGTCGAAAGCCGGTTCGGGGCTGGTCTGCTTATCCAGTATCCATTTGCCTTCCAGCAGTGATTCAAGAGAGGCCGGATCCTGTTTAACCGTGATCACTTTTTCCAATGTAGGAGATTTAACCGTTACAGTGGTAGATCTGTCCTGCATGTCCGGATTTGCCGTAACCTTAATTGTAAACTGACCGTCGTTGGTTCCCGAAGCGGGACTTACCGTACACCAGTCGGTTGCAGCGGAAGATACATTCCACGTTGAATTCGCTTTTACGTCGATGGTCGTTTCTACGTCACCTGCTTCCAGTGTTACTTCACCGGTCGATACACTTAATGCTGGAACCGGATCATCATCATCACTTCCACATGCAGTTAACAAGGCTAACAATACGCCTAAAAATAATACTTTTTTCATATGCTTCTTAAATTTAAAATGTGAAATACTCAGATCATTTAATCTGGGTCGAAGATATGAACAATAAAGTATTGGAGGCCGTTTCAGGGGTAGATACACCTATTTTGGTATAAACGGGTAACAGGCTTATTTTTGGATGAGCAACTCTTTGACGGTATCTATGTATCCACGCGAAATGGGTATCGGCGTATTACTCCCTCCCATGTTAATTTCGTACGACCGACCGTTCTTTTTTATGGAAAAAACATTCTGCAAGTTTATTATATAGGAACGATGACATCGGATGCAATTGTATTTTTGCATCTCTTGCTCAATATTCTTCAATGAATTTCTGACCAGCTCTTTCTTTATAATATTGTCCTTATAATAATAAACAACGATATAATTGTCGCACGACTCGAAATAGAGCAGGTTCTTAGGTTTAATGGAAAGACGGAGCTGGTCGTTTTCATCGCATACATTGATGCACTCATATTGAATAACGGGAATATTCTCCTGCACGACAGGGATAACGTTTTTTTCTTTCGACACATTATACAATGTCAGTATTGTCAGACCGAAAAAATACCACAAGGATAAAGACAGGAATATGATCCTCAATGACTCTAGAAACTCCAACAGGAAGAAATCGGACGGAGTCGCATATAAAGAACTCAGGATCAACGTTCCCAGCAAAACATCAAAACCAAAACCGACCAGGACATGATAGACTTTCATTTGCCGGTTTTTAAAGTACCGGTATTGAATATACTGGGATGCCCCTATCACGAGGGCGCAGACTAACACAAACCCTAAGAGCGACAGTTTCTTTAGCGGCGATAAGTTGATTAAATATCCTAACCAGTTATAGATATTAAACGGGTTGAAGAGATATAGAAAGAGATTGAGAAAAACAAACATCCCAATGGCAAAGAAAGTCCTGTCCTTACATGTACTTAAGTAGGTAAAAGGCGCGGATAGAGAATGTTTTATTTGCTTGTATACTTGCTTCATAAAGAAAATCCTGATCAAATGTTTGGCAAATATACTAAATTTAGAACTCCAATAATGTTAAACAAATACACAGAGGATTGATAATCAAAAAAAAGTCCTCTGTGTATTCCTTTTATTAAATTACTCGATAACCGGAAGAGTCAAAAGTCTTTCTCCCCCTGCCGGCTGAATTTCCAGATATCCTGCATTAGTTTTACCGATCGGAATGATTGAAAAAGAAGATGAAGGATTCAAACTTATCCTTTCCGTATCTTTCAGCATGGAAATATTAGGAACATAAATGCGTGTAAGCGCATTTTTATCACCTTCATTCCACCGGAAACTGAATTTGTTACTCTGATAATCATTATAATAATCCAGTAGTTTCCCATTGATAGCCATCGGATAATAACGGCCTAAGGCATATTTAAAATAATCCTGTGTATCAATTCCCTCCCAGAATGCCCAGTAGGTCTGGCCGGCTTTACTTTTTTCGATCTGGTTGATAATATGGATGGCCGGTTCCTTATAATCTCCTCCCATATAGAAAGCTCCCCATTCGCCGACGAGTGTAGGAATTTGCAATTCGTCACCTCTTTTGAACATGCTCCGGAAAAGAAAATCCAGACGTCCGTACCCTTGCGACATCGAAGCCTTGGAGTCGGTCACCAAGTCATAGCCGTGGGGAGCGTAAGCACAAAGCGGGTCGTTACGTCCTTCTTTATCTTTCGGAATGCAGAAACGGCTGGGCACTCCCAGGTTACAAAAGAAATTATGTTCAAGAAAAAGAATATGTTTGGTATTTACTTCCCTGATTGCATCGCGCACCCTCTGATAGAAATCGCTCAATGCGCCTTGCTCAAATTCGTCGACAAGGGGTGAAATCTTGCTGACTACATGCGAAAAGACTTTGCCGTCGTTCAGCAGCGCATAGGCTTCCAGACGCGAATCTTCGGTATTCCACATGGAGATAATGGCCTCTTCGGTCAATATCTCACCGGTCAACGAAGCATGGACTTCTGCAAATCCTTCCAATAATTTCTGAAAGGCCGGCAATCCGGAAGTACCCATAAACGGTTCATTCATGATATCGAACCCTACAACCGAAGGTGCATTGGCATATCGTGCAGCCACTGTTTTCCAGGCATTGATATAATGGTCCTGTAATCCTACGCCATCCTCAGCCGGCTTGTTGCTCCAGAAGTTATCAAACGACTTCTGCACGGCCGGGCTCATAATATACGCATCGCTCCAGACATCTCCCTTTACATGCGGAAGTCCTTCGTCAAGTGTTGCCCAAAGCGGTGCGCCGTTTCCAAATTTCCTGCCATAGAGATCCTGGTGCATATCGAGTATGAGCCACAGATTATTTTCTTCCGCCCACTTCACCCGTTTATCCACTTCTTTCAGGTATCCCTCGTTAATTTTACCGGGCTCCGGTTCCAGAACATCCCAGTAAAGTCCGTACCGTATACAGTTAAATCCCCATTCTTTAAACTGACGGAATAATTCCTTATCGCCATCATACAGAAAACTGTTTTCAGGTACTTTCGTAACATGATTCAATCCGTTTAAAATCACTGTCCTCCCCTGATTGTCGATAAAACTCGTACCATCGGTTGACAAAAAGCCGATTTTCTCCGGTTTGTTTATCTGACAACTCGCTGTTATTGCAAGAACAGCAAATAAAAAGAGTCGCTTTAATTTACAGTTTATGTGCATCATTTGTTTATTAAGTGATTAAAAATACGTTGTTTAATTATTTATCCCACCAGACAGCCGTCGACATCTTATCTTCACCCTGATTATTGACAGCTTCTGCTACATTATCCTCATTAATACTGTATTCTTCCGTCGGATATCTGAACCGGAGCGGTATCGTCCCCTTATTCGGACTGCTCTGGTAACTGGCAGGGGTCAGCCTGGGATAACCGGTACGCCGCCAGTTGGCATAACTTTCGTAACCGTTCAGGAAGGTTGCCACCCAGAATTCAGTTCCGATCAGATTCAGTTTTTCTTCGGTTGTGGTTGCTTTTTCAAATAATCCTTGTGAAAGATACTCCTCGATCTGTTGTTCCGGAATCACTCCGGCATCCCCATAAATGGCCTGTTGTTGCATGGAGGAACGGACAGCATTTTCGTAATGTGCTTTTGCATCGCCTGAAATATAGCCTTTCAGGATAGCTTCTGCCTGTAACAATTCGACTTCGGCATGTACCATGTAAATAGTTGGCGCATTCAGCAAGAGAAGGGTAGCCGGATTAAATGTTGAATAGTCCGGCAAAGAGGTATATGTCGGATCGCCCGAACTGATGGTCAGGAGATCATATCCGTTCGGCAAGCCTTTCTGCTTATCCCGGGCCGTGTCACCGTCCGGCAATGCACAATAGACCTGCATACGCGGATCGTTTGTACTTTTCAGACGGTCCATAAATGTTTTGCTTATTTTTATGGCTCCGCTCACCAGCAATCCATGACTTTTGAATACATATCCCAACGGGTTTTCAGTCGATGCCTTACCTTCCACATGCTGAACCATACAGATATCGCCGGCCGACTGCATGACTCCTCCCTGAACGGCTTTTGTAACCAGCGATCTGGACTGGGCCGGATCCGCTTTTTCCATACGCATACCGAAACGGAGCAATAACGAGTTGCCGAAACGTTTCCACCGGGTTATATCGCCCCCATATAAAACATCCCCTTCGACAGGTTCTTTTGTCTCGTCCAGCAGGGAAAGGCCTTTTTCGATATCGCTGACCAGACCTGCGTAGATATCGCTCTGCCTGTCATATTTCGGATAGAAATTCTGTGTCCGGTATCCATTTCCGGCTTCCGAATAGGGCACATCGCCATACAGGTCGGTAATCCGGTGAAACAGATAGGATTTCCATATCAGCGCAACCGCATACGTATTAACCATCGTTCCGTCGTCTTCAACCAGGTTGATCAGTTCTTGCAGATTCTTGATTACCGTTGAATACATAGTGGTGAAAAAGATACCCAACGTTTCCGTCTCCAGGTATTTATCCCCGGCCATCTCATTCAGATCCAGCGAAGCCGTTTGCTGCACCATCATCATGCAATAACCCACCTGTGTCCTTTTGGCCAATCCTTCATTACTTGTATTCAATTGCGTATAGGTAAGTAAAGGACCCGGCTTGATCGTACCACTGCTGTTGGGACTAATATTCTTGTCTTCAAAATCACATGAAGTAATAAATGCCAGGGTAAACAACAGCGTTGTTATTTTTAATATATATCGTATCATAACTTTGATTGCTTGTTTTTAAAACTGAATATTCAAATTAACTCCCCAACTACGGGTTGCAGGAAGTCCGAACTGCTCCAATCCCTGCCCGTTTCCGCTCGTATAACTCGACTCCGGATCAACCAAAGGGACTTTGCTGTATAGTGTCCACAAGTTTCTTCCCACCAGCGAGACCATCACATTGGTGAAACCGGCCTTCATAATAAGTCTTTTAGGCAACGAATATCCCAGGGATATCTCACGTAGTTTCACAAATGAGGCATCGTACACAAACTCTTCCGTTATGTTGTTTGCCAGGTGCATATAGTATTCCATAGCCGGTACCGCTTTATCATTGACCGAGCCATCCCTCTTCACACCTTGACCGACAACTCCGCCTTCACGTCCTTCCAGGGTCATTTTACTGGTTCCCAGATAACAGGTCATATTGTTTGTTCCGGAAAAGACACTTCCGCCGAATTTACCGTCGATCAACACGCTGAGGTTGAAATCACGATAGCTGAAACGGTTGCTGAATCCCAGGGTATACGGATGGATACTTTCGCCCAGCTTCTTAATATCTCCTCTCATCGGAAGGCCGTTCGCATCATAAATGATGTTGTTGTTTTCATCCCGCCGATACGAGTATCCCTTTATAATACCGTAAGGTTCGCCAACTTCCTGGTAGATGAAGGCCGGACTTCCCTGGTCTCCGGCAGCACCGGCCCGGGCGGTAGCCATGATAAAGCTGTTTACATGATCCGTTATCTTCTTTATTTCACTTTTGTTGTATGAGAAATTGAAGGAACTGTTCCATTCGAAATCTTTGGTTCTGACCGGTGTTCCCGTAAGCAGAAATTCTATCCCCTGGTTACTGATCTTTCCGGCATTAATCAATACATTATTATAGCCGGAGCCGGAAGAGATCTGCGCCGTAACAATATCGTCGCTGGTATTACGGATGTAATAAGTAAAATCGAGTCCCAGACGATTGTCGAGGAAGCGGACATCGGCTCCCACTTCGTAAGCCGTAGACGTCAGCGGTTTCAGATCCAGGTTAGGTATTGTCGATGTATTGACGGAGCCTGTAGGATACCCGTTGATCGCTTCGCCGTAACCATACGTTAAAGCCAGATTGTAAGGTGAAACCGCCCCACCCGACTGAGCCCACGATCCTCTCACTTTCAGGAAGGGAATCCAGGACGGAAGGGTTGTCATTTCGCTCACGATAAGTCCTGCTCCTACCGAAGGATAGAAGATATTGTTAGGAGTTGATTTCCCCCGCAACGACAAAGCGGAGAACCAGTCGTTTCTTCCCGACAAAGTAAGGAACAGCAGGTTCTTATAAGAGACTTCCGCCTGCCCCATAATTGAGTTAATGTAGTTCTCCCACCGGCTTTTGCCTCCGCTTGTGGTTTCGGTATTCCCTATTACGCTGAAGTCAGGCTGGATAAAGCGCGAGCCATAGGCACTGACTGTCTCGTTCCAGGCAATCATGCTGTTCCATCCGGCAAAGGCGCTGACCGACCATGCATCGGAAAAACGATTCGTATATCCCACTATAGCTTCCGCATTAAATTCACCGTTATAGGTGGAACTGACACTGATATCGCCTTCTTTCAGATATCCGGTACCCATCGGAGTAGTACCTTCCGCACGCCGGTAAATCATATCGCCTCCGGCTTTTCCCCGTATATACCAGTTATCCGTAATATTATACTGAAGCTGCAAAGAACCGAGCATCCTGTCCTTGGCATCCTGCTGCTTTCTTTTGTTGGCAATAAAATAAGGGTTCGCAAAATATACATACATTTCAGACAACAACAATTCATCCCCGTTTTCTTTTACTGCCGGCGACAGACTGCGTATATCTATATTGGGAGGCAATGTCCAAAGCAACACATTCCCGTTACCTGAATAATCATTTACATTCTGTCTGTTTTTTACCCGTTCACGCATGTACATCACACTCGCTTGCAGTGTAATACGTTTGCTTAGCTCTGTTGTCAGGTTCAAAGAAATATTATTACGGCTCAGTTTGGAATTCGGGAAAAGATCATCATAACGCTGGTCCCCCACAGAGAGACGGTATTGTGTCGTTTCCGTACCTCCTGACAGGGATAAATTATTATTCAATGACCAGGCATTATCATAAAAGTTAGAGAAATTCTTTTTACCGGCGGCAACATAAAGACGTGCCACACCATCGAACTGGATAACATCGGAACCGTCAAGTCTGGCTCCCCAGCTTGCCGGACCACTCAGCAAAGCCATTTCCTGGCTGGTCGGGGCTACTCCCGAAATACCTTGCCCATATTCATACTGAAAATCATCTGTCTTTACGACTGGCCTGTCCAATGTAAACGAACTGTTCAGTTCTACTTTTATTTTACCTTTCTGGCCTTTCTTGGTCGTAATGACGATAGCTCCGTTTGCGGCCCTTGAACCATACAAAGCGGCCGCCGTTCCTCCTTTCAGCACGGTCATGCTCTCGATATCGTCACTGCTGATGGAAGAGATGCCATCTCCGTTATCCGTGCCGCCCCACAGACCGGGCTGGCCGTAATCACTATTGTCCAACGGTATGCCGTCGACCACATAAAGCGGTTGGTTCGAGCCGAAAGAGCCGTTACCGCGTATGGTGATCCTGCTCGATCCCATGGCTCCTGTTGCTGGTTTTACCACATTCACGCCGGCTACTTTTCCGGCTAGTCCGGCAGCCAGGTTCGAGTCTTTCACCCGGAAAGCATCTTCCTTTAATTCCGTGACCGAATAGGCCAGTGCTTTCTTCTCCCGCTTGATACCCAAAGCGGTTACTACCACTTCTTCAACCATCTGCGTGTTTTCTTTTAACACAATACGCATTGGCTCGGCAGTTGCTTTAACCTCGACAGTTTCATATCCGATAAAAGAGAACTGGATAACTGCATTTACCGGTGCCTGAAGGGTAAAACCGCCATCTATATCCGTAATAGTCCCGGTCGAACTATTTTTAATACTAACGCTGGCTCCGATAACAGGGACCTGTTGTTCATCGACAACCTGGCCCGAAACAGTGAGATGCTGCGCCTTTGCATGCAAAGAAAACAACAGCAATAAAAATATCATACAAACATGATTCCAAGAATGCCTCTTCATAATTTATTGTTTAAGATTTGAGGCAAATATATGGGAAAATGCATGCCCGGATATCTTAAAACCGGCAAAAGGGGTAAATGAAACTTATTTGGTATGAATGGTCAGAAGAGGGGTAATGGTACCGATGAAAAAGGACATTTTATATTCCGACCACACATGCCGGGCAAACAAAAAGACGGAGATACCAGCCCTCCGGCAGTATCTCCGTTACTGATAATAATCAGCTAAGAATTAAAAACACATCCCTTTTACATTATTCCCATCCCGGATTCTGAACCAATGACGGGCAACGTTTCAGCTCTTCCTGATAGATCGGCCAAAGGTAAGAACGCGGAGAACTGAATACACGTCCGTCATTCACAACGATACGTTTCATCTTATATTTTTTATCACCAATCATAATCTTTCCATCCGGATCTTCTACAGGTTTCATTCCATGAGAAAAACGCTGGGTTTTAGCATAAGGCCAGCTATCGGCATCCCTATAGCTATTTTCCTGAGCCAGTTGTTCCGTATCATCCGGTTCCATATACAAACGGGCTGTCCAATAACGATCATTTTCATAAAAGAATTCTACACGGCGTTCGCGCTGGATATAACTATTCATCAACTTCTTATCCGTCTTTGTAGCCGGAGGCATCGGAGCCATAAATGAACGGGCACGTACCTCATTTATCATTTTATAAATCTCCTCATTCGGACCACTTAGCTCATTCACAGCTTCACAATAGATATAAATAAATGCCGGAAGCCTCCAGATTGCCGGACCGTTGATAGTATGTCCGCCGTGTCCTCTTGTCCAACCATCTTTATAAAACTTACGCAGATAATATCCCGTATGGGAAGCCTGATCCAGGTAACTGCCACTCACGGCATCATCTCCGGATGCCGTATTCAGTTGCTGGCCGGCATACCAAGAACCATGATAACGGATATCACGATACAAACGCGGATCGCGACGGATACCTTCATATGGATTTTCATCATCATAACCGTCAGCTTTTGCCCGATCGGCATAAATAGGATAACCATATCCGTCCGGTCCTATATATTCATATTCATCTACCTGTTCCTGCAATGGCCGCTGGCGGGCATGCCCACCTTGACTCGGAGGCAGGATATCACCGGACCAACCGGTATCTTTATCCTTAGTTACAAACCATACCCATTCACTCATAATCGCATCCATTTCAAAATTCATACGCCATAAACGTTGCTGAACTTTTTCGTTATTCGTATTGGATTTACCATCGATATCTTTAAAATCGCTCGCATCATATTTAGTATACAACTGATACCGGTTCGAACCATCCTCTTTTTTAGCTTCAAGAACAGCTTTGGCTGCATCCCTTGCAGCTTCCCAACGTTTTAGGTCATAGCCATATTCACTTTTAAAGACACGGGTATCGTTCGGTAAAGAGCCTCCGTTCCACAGTGGAGTAGCCTGCATCCAACGCACAATCGCTTTCAATCCCAGGCAAGCGCCTTTATCAACACGACCAAAGTAATTTCCACCATTCGAGGCATCCACGCGGGCCAGTGCCTCATCGGCATCCGCACAGATCTTATCTGCAATCGTGTGAAAAGACTCCTTTGTAAAAGTCATATCATCGTCCGGATTAATCACATGGTCTATATATACCGCTTCACCATAAGCCCGAAGCACCAGATAATGCAAATAGCCGCGTAAGAAATAAACCTCACCGATACGCCTGTTCAAATCTCCATCCCGTCCGCTCTGGGGATTATCCGGTGTATTATATTTAGCGACTCCTTCCAGGATTATATTTGCCTTACGGATTTTAGAATACAAACCATTCCAATACTGGCCGGCATCGCTCCCGTTAGGCATTTTCTGCAAAGCCCCATAGTTACCGACATTGAACTGATGGGGAATAGCCCCTTCATGGCTACTGGCCGAACATTCATCCGAAATACTGGATAAACTGAAGTGATTGAAATAAATCAACGGCTTATTGGCAGATTTACAGTTGGCATATAAATCCGAAACCAAACCATCCACTTTCTCATAACGTGTGAAAACTTGTTGTTCTGTCGTCTTATCATCCGGAGCCCTGTCCAGATAATCCTCACAGGAAGTAAAGACTGAAAAACAAGTAGCCAGTCCTGCTAACAAAAATATTTTATGCTTCATCTTTTCTTAGTTTTATTAATTAGTAAGTGATATCAACTCCAAAATTAAAGATACGCTGGATAGGATACCAGGCACCGTTCCCCTTCTTGGTTTCAGGGTCTACATCCACATCATTCAATCCGTCAAATGTAAGTAGGTTCATACCTTGTGCATAGAAACGCACATTTTGGAATCCGGCAAAACGGATCCAGTTTTTCGGTAATGAATAGCCAACTTCCACATTCTTCAAACGCAGATAAGAGGCATTATACAGATAGAGGCTACTGCTCTCATTCTTATTGTTTTCGTAAGCGCCGATTGTCAGTCGCGGATAGGTCGCCACATCCTTTGTTTCTTCTGTCCAGCGATTCAGGTGCATAGGCTTTACTTTACCTATCTGGTCTTGCTCATAGGCCGGGAAGTCCCAGGTGGCAGGACCGTTCAGCAACAGACTCGTGTTGGCAGCACCCTGGAATAAGAAACTAACATCAATACCTTTATACTGGATTCCCAATGGAATACCAAACTGTATCTCCGGAGTACGGGGATTACCCATTGCCCGCCTGTCATCATCATTAATAACGCCATCTTCATTCAGGTCTTTATAGACCACATCACCCGGATATAGCTTGCCCCACTGCTGGAAACCGTTATTACCGTTCATTGCGTTCAGCCTGTCGGCTTCCGCCTGGTCGTAAACAAAATGATCTACTTCATACACAAAGTGTTCTTCAATACGTTTACCGGTATTTCTGCGCCATTCGTTCTCATAAACCACTTCATTCATGAACCGGATCTTATTGCGCGCAAAAGTAAAGTTCGGCTTGATGTAATAACGAAAGTCTTTTCCGATACGTCCGTTCCATCCGATCTCAAAATCAATACCTCTATTGTCTACTACTCCTGAATTCAGAAACGGTGCATCTTTCCCCACAATCTGCGGAAAACCTAATTTATCGCTACCACTCAAATGAGTAATAATGTCATAGCGATGTTCATGGAAATAGTCGGCACTAATTGTCAGGCGTTCTCCAAAGAATGAAGCATCAATACCGACATTCAGCTTTCTGGCTTTTTCCCAGGTCAGGTTCGGATTAGCAAAATTACCTTCGCCAACACCGCTCGTCCACTGGTTGAATTCATTTTCGCCAAAATCATACCCACTACCTTCGCCATAGAATTGCAAATAAGCAAAACGGTCACCGTCATAATCGGAGATCTTATCGCTACCGACTAATCCGTAAGAAGCTCTAATCTTCAGCATATCCAACCATTTCTCCGTCCTCTTCATAAAATTTTCACGGGAAATCACCCATCCGACAGAACCTGCGGGAAATATTCCGTATCGTTTGCCGGGTGCAAAGTTCTCTGATCCGTTATAACCGACATTAAATTCTGCCAAATATTTATTTGCATAAGCGTAAGTAGCCCGGGCAGTCAATCCCTGATAACGATAAGCAACACGGTTGTCGATAGTACGATGTGAACGGTTGAACAAAACCATTCCTGTTACGTCATGTTTACCGAATGTACGCATATAATCTAACTTCAGCTGATAATAGGTTTTTGCTTCCGCTTCATTATGAGAGAAACTGTTGATGATCGTTTCATCCTGTGCATACCACGGATTACCTTTGATATAAGTGCCGTCATAAGGAGCACCGTTATTCATATAATAGGAACCGTAACTACCCTCACCCGGCTGGAAGGTTGCATATCTTGCATAACTCGCATACCCATCGGCACGGTCGCCCAGCACACGGTTAATCCAGTTACCTTCTTTGGCATCATAAGAAAATACTCCTTCCACACGTAAACCTTTCGTGATAAAATCCAACTTATGACCAATAGAGAAAGAACCGTTCAGATAGGTCTTCTTTTCTGTCAGGCTACCCGTCCTGGATAATTCTCCTAAGATATTACGACGATGCTTATAATCTCCATATAAAAGTCCGTAGGGATTCTCCAAGACAAACGTTTCGTTTTCAGGGTTTCCGTTATCCGGTACAGTAATAGGCAGATAGGAGGGCTGCGTATTACATAAGGCGACAATCCTGTCAGCGGTTGTTCCCGGCGCCTTACGATCCGTAATCTGAGCTCCCAGATCCAGCTTGATATAAAAATCTTTTGTGATATCGACATCCACATTGGCCCGGAAATTATACCGTGTAAAGTTAGCCTGCGTGTCCGTATCCGTCATATCGGTATGCTTATAATTACCGCTTTGAGTATAGTAATTTGCCATTACATAATAACGGGCACGTTCCGAACCACCCCGCACAGACAAACTATAATCCTGCTGCACACCCGGTTTGAATGCATAATCGAAATAATCCCAGTTAAATCCAAGGCCATCCGAGTTGTCTCCTTTTGCAATCCGATAATTGTCGATAGCCTGCTGACTGAACAAGCCTAATTTAGAGGGGTCTGTTCCCGGATTTGTATTGATCATCGCTTCATTATACAAAGTCGCATAATCGGCCGAACCCAGATAGGTTGGAAATTTTACAGGACTGTTTGTTCCGACAGATGCTTTAAAGTTTACATTCGGTTTTTCAGATGCTTTACCTCGTTTAGTCGTGATAATGATCACACCGTTCGCACCACGCACACCATAAGGTGCTGTAGCCGAAGCATCCTTCAGGATGGTAAACGTTTCGATTTCTTCCGGTGCCAGATAACTCATATCCCGTTCCACCCCATCCACAATTACAATGGGTGACTGATCTCCATAGGTCGCCATACCACGGATACGGATATCCGCTTTATCAACACCCGGCTCACCTCCATTGAACTGGTTCACCATCAGCCCTGGCATACGTCCGGCCAATGCATTGTTCAGATTGGCAGTTGGACTCTGTTTAAGATCTTTAGTCGTAATAGTTGCCACAGAACCTGTGATAGTCGCTTTTTTCTGAGTGACATAGCCGACTACCACAACTTCTTCCAATGCCTTCGTATCCTCAACTAAAGTTACATTCAGTGTATGTTTACCGCTCAAACTTATTTCCTGGGGTTGATAACCTACATACGAAAAGACAAGGCTTGCCTTTGAATAGGGTGCTACAATCTCATAATTACCATCCACATCGGTGATAATCCCCGTCATAGTACCTTTCACCATGACATTAACACCCGGTAACGGTTCTCCCAGGTTATCGAGCACCTGGCCCTTTACTTTAAAGCCTTCCTGGCTAACTTCCTCCTCATGGGGAAATTCATTTTCAGGGACTGATTGAAACGTTGAAACATTGGCAGATACGGATAATGAAACCAGGCAGCAGGCACCTAGAGCCAATACTATCCTCCATCGTTCTTTTTTACAAGGGGAGCTTTCTTTAAGGCTACTTTTTCCCATAATACTAGATTTAAATTATTAAACAATAAAAGATTTAAAAACACTATTCTTAAAAAATTATTTGATTCTCATTCTATAGGATTATTGATCTTCAGCTTGAATTTCTTCACAATCGAAGCCAGTCTCTTTATTGTTCCTTCCGAACCTACTTTGTCATTTTGTACGGCAAAGCATATATCGGCGGAAGCCCATAAGGATTGTAATTGAGTAAAATGCGCTTTGTTTTCCTCATTCATTTCAATCCATAAAAGAATTTTCCTGGCCTCTGAAGAAGAGCACTGTCTTTTTATAAATCGTATCAACATTTCGTCATCCATACTTATTTTACATAGTGTGTATAAAAAGAGGAACAACATTCACGGATTTCACCCTAGTAGAAAAAATTGTTTTTTTACTTCTTGATTAGAAGGGAAAGCAGTAAACAATAAAAGATGGCGAAATAATCTTTTGACAAATCGTTTCTCAATTGCTTCAAAGCATTCCCTATATGGTATTCTATACCTTTTGTAGTAAGGCCTAATTGATCGGCTATTTCTTTGTTCTTAAGACCACTGAAACGACTAAGTATAAAAATTTCTCTGGTTCGGGGAGGTAGTTTGGTCAAAGAAACATTTATAGCATGGGTAAGTTCCTTCATGGCAAGTTTTTCCAGAGAATCATCCTCCAGAACATATATATTACTTCTTTGATAAAGCGAGGATTCACTCAGGCTGTCGATAGGGATAGTTTCCAGTTGCAGCTTTTTCAAATAGTTCAGGCATTTGTTACGGCTGACAACCATCAGATAAGTAATCAGGCAGGTTTCATCATCCAGGTCTCTTCGTTGATTCCAAAGAGCCATGAACGTATCTTGCATAATCTCTTCGGTTACTTCCTTGTCTACAATATAAATATTGACAAATGAATACAAACGAGGCAAGTACGATTTCATGATTTGCTTAAAGGTCTTCTCATTTCCGTCCTTTAATTGCTGTAAAAGAAGGGGACTGCTCATAACTAAAAATACAATTTTATCCATCAATCCCCGGGTGGACGGTTATAAAATAAAAGAGGCGTGAGGACTGTTGATATATCTAATTGGAGGGATTCGACGCCCTAAGCACCAATATACAACAGACACCCTCACGCCCTTTTATTTGTACATCCATAAAACATATGCGTATAGCAATGTAATGAACAGATATAACAAAAAAAGGTACGTGAGCGTTTTACTGTCTATTATCCGGTGCTTGTGAAAGTGTCGAATTTTCCAACTAGGATAATATCTTTAAACGCTCTTGTAATCAATAAAATGTACTGGCCGATAACGCTATACCGGAGTACAAAGGCAAAAGTATGGAGAAGCACCGGATAAAACAAGTAAAAAGAAAAAGTTTTTTATCAGAGACGGAGGCATCATTCATTTAAATTCAATATCTCCCTAATAAACTGTAGGATAGAAGCACGAATCCGGTTCCGATTTTACCTTCATCAAGCCACATCTATTGTTTATTGTTTGATATTTTTCAGCTGTTTATGTTTTGTTTTTAATGAAGCTTCAGCAAGAGGGTGCCTAACTGAAGTTCTATGACATTCTGTCTTCTCTCAGTTTCCTATGCAGGAAACTGTAGTTTCTTCAGGAGGAAACCAGCGTTTCCTGCCGAGGAAATTGTAGTTTCCTCCTAAGGAAACCAGCGTTTCCTTATTAAAAAAATTTAGGAAACTGCAAGTTGCTTGATATCAGGAGGCTATATGTTTTATATCCTCTGGCATTCGAGGTTTTAAGTCTTCGTTATCTTCTGTCATTTTGACATAAGAGAATCCATTCCAGCCAAATTATAGGGAAGAATAATTGTTTCACAAAAAAGCCTGACGAAGTTAATTCCGCCAGGCTTTTCCGTATATGCTGATCATTCAATATTACCGTACCAACTGTAATTCCTTGATCAGTCGCGGGCATTTACCCCACTTGTCGATCATATAAAGTACATAACGGATATCCACTGCAATGCAACGCTGCAAGTCCGGTTCGAAAGCGATGTCACCGCTCATGGCTTCCCAGTTTCCGTCGAAAGCAAGACCGATCAGACGGGCATTCTTATCAAACACCGGGCTACCTGAGTTACCACCGGTAATATCGTTGTTTGTCAGGAAGCAAAGCTGCAACTGTCCGTTTTCGTTAGCATACTGGCCAAAATCCTTGCTGCGGATCAGGTCCAGGATTTCCGGTTGAACCCAGAACTCGTCATCTTCCGGATTTTCTTTTTCCAGGATACCTTTCTCCGTTGAGTAATAGTCATACCAGGCTGCATCATACGGGTGATACCCTCCGATAGAACCATAACTTAAACGCATCGTAAAGTTCGCATCGGAAGAAAGGGGCTTTTCCGGATACATTTCCTTCAGTCCGGCAAAATACAGACGTTCGCCTTTGGCAATATCGTAATGAGCATCGCCCATAAACTGCTGCAACTCGAACAAAGAGATCAGCGTGGACAAACTCAGTTCGGCAGCCGGGTCTTTTTTCAGTTTCGCATACAGTTTCGGATCTTTCAACATCTTCTCGATCCTGTCGTATGACAGAAGCGAAGTCTTCTTAAAGACGTCTGCTGCATATTTTGCATAGTCACCTTTATACTTCTTATCCACTTTCTGATAGATATCCGGAAGATATTGAGCCGGAACACGCTCTTTCACCACTTTCATCATGGCAGCCAATACCTTCTGGTCAAGGGAGGCATCGTAATCTTTAAAGAACGGCTGGATCTTATCTTTCAGGACCATGTCTATTTCTTCCGGAGTAGAACCCTTAATGTCTACTCCCTGCACCATACGCGCCAGGCGTACAATTTCAGTTCCGCTGACGAATGCTTCTGACAGATAAGTGGAAACTTTCCGGTATTCATCCGTCGAAGTATATCCTTTTTCCAACAGGTTCAGCACTTCGCCGTATTTAGCTTTACGTTCAGGTGTCTGACCGGCCCAAGCGGCAAAAGCAGCTTCCTCTTCCTTCTTACGTTCTATCACGTTCAGATTAGCCAGACCGCGGTTCATACCGATGGAATTCTTCCAGTAGTTAGAGCTACCGGCATATTTAGAGGCATATTTGATACGGACTTCATCGCTTGCCGACATAGCATCTTTCCAGATAGCCTGTTTGATGCCGCGCACCTCGATACGGGGCTTGTTGCTGTCTTCGATACGCTGTTTCACGCCCCAGGAAGATAAATAACGGTCTGTACTACCCGGGAAACCGATTGTCATCGCATAGTCTTTATCCTGATATCCCTGAAGGGAAACTTCAGCTACATATTTAGGACTGTAAGGCTTGTTGTCTTTGCTGTATTCAGCCGGTTTATTGCCAGCATCGGCATATACGCGGAATACAGAGAAATCGCCTGTATGACGCGGCCACATCCAGTTATCCGTGTCACCACCGAACTTTCCGACTGAACTGGGCGGAGCAAATACCATACGAACATCGTTGAACACATCGTAAACAACCAGAAAATACTTGTTATTATTATAGAAAGGCACTACATCCGCAGCCTGAAATTCCGTATTGCCGATCGAGTCGCAGATGACCTGTCCGATAGAATCGGCAGCAGCCAAACGCAGATATTCTTCTTCAATACCGGCGATTTCACCGTTGATACGGTCGCTTACGTCAACCGTTTCACGCAGGTAGCGCACGCTCAGTCCCGGAACGGGCAACTCTTCTTCCTTACTCTGAGAAACGAAGCCGTCTTTCAGATAATCATGTTCAACGCTACTCAACTGCTGGATAGAACCGAAACCACAATGGTGATTAGTAAAGATCAATCCTTCTTCCGATACGGTAATACCGGTACATCCGCCACCGAAAATAACAACAGCATTGGCCACACACGGGTCGGTTTCACTGTAAAGTTGCTGATAGGACGGGACAAATCCCAATTCCTTGATTCGAGCCAGATTTTGTTTGTTAAGTTCCTTCAGAACCCACATGCCCTCATCGGCATATATCTGGCCTGCAGCAACAAGAAGCAGTAAAACTGCCCACACCTTCTTCATAAAATTCATTCTTTTTTATTCTATTAGTAATTTAATATTTTTCGCATTTACGCGTGCACCAAGCCACTCACGGATCTTTAACTGTTCTTTTTCATTGATACGCTCTTTGCTTTTTAGGTAAACCAACATGACTGTGTCCTGTTTCATGCTGTCAGTACTTACAATATAGGTATTTGAACAAGAGGCTTCAAGAACAGACGGGAATAAAACTTTCATCTCCGGGATCAACTCCGAAGTCATACGCGAAGCACTCTTATACCGGTCTACCGTCTTTTTCAAGGAATCGATCTGTATGGATTGTACCCGAAGAACTTCTTCACTGTTTTTATACAAATCCTGCATCAGCATGCTTTTCAACTCGTTTATATCAGTAGCTTCCTGTCCGAAACCTTGCTGGACAACCAGAGAGACATCTTTCAAACCATATTTGCGAAGCCGGGTCCGGGCTATTTCGATCATGGGTTCCGGCACATTTTCACCGATCATTACGACTTTTACTTCTTTCTTCTCGCTCGTATCCGTCACTGTTTTACTCAATATCTGCGTATTAGGAAAAGCCAATTCTTCCGTCACAAAATTAGTAACCCGGTCATTGAAGTAACTGGAACGGATCAGGTTATAACTCAGGAAAAGACTCGGTACGATCGTGAAAAAAACAATCACCCCGACATAACGTGTCACTACTTTTTCCCGCTGTTTATCCAGGAATATCTTCTTCGGATATTTCAGTACACGGACAACCAGAAAAGTCGCCAGACTGATAAACACCGTATTGATAAAATAGAGATAAAAAGCACCGAAGAAATAATAAAGATTCCCGCTTGCCAATCCGAAACCGGCCGTACAGAGCGGCGGCATCAACGCCGTTGCGATAGCCACACCCGGGATCACATTTCCTTTACTTTTGGTCGAACTGGCAACAATACCGGCCAATCCGCCAAAGAAAGCGATCAGGACATCATAGACGGTCGGTTGCGTACGCGCCAACAATTCACTTTGCGCCTCACTGATCGGAGAGATCAAAAAGAACAGGGTTGAAGTGATGACACTGAACACCGTTGCCGTCGCAAAATTACGGAAAGACCGCTTGATCAAGTCATAATCATAGATGCCCAACCCGAGACCGAACCCCATAATAGGCCCCATCAGCGGAGAGATTAACATCGCACCGATAATCACCGCCGTAGAGTTTGTATTCAAACCCAATGAAGCGACAAATGTTGCAAAGATCAAAACCCAAAGATTAGTACCTTTAAACTCAATACCTTTTCTTATAGACTCAACCGTTTCGAGTTCATCTTCCTTCTCCTGGCGAACGTCAAAATTACGAACAAAGAAGTCCCGTATTTGCTTGTGTAACACTCCTTTTTCCATCCCACTCTCTTGTATTGATAAATACTCCGACTAATAGCCACACCTTAATCGTGCAAAGATAGAAATAGTATCCCTAAATAAAAAATAAGAAGTGTGAACAAGAATAACCGGCATAAAATTCGAAGTCTTATTGATTTTCAATTAACTTTGCACAAAGAAGAATGTTATTTTGAAAAGGAGTCCATCTAAATGTTTATATAAATAATGAAACGCTGCTTAATTCTGATATACATGCTTGGCAATATACTCTTTGCTGCTGCCGACAACACGGCTACCAAAGAGGCTTTAAGCGTTGCTTTAAAATCGGTATCCTCCCCGGAAGAAAAGCTGGAGACATTGACAAACCTGATGGATATCTCCCGGCAGGAAAAACAGGTTGACTATGCCAAACAACTGTATAAGGAAGCACTGGCCAACGATAACGATTATTATAAAGAAGCTGCCCTGACCGAAATTCTCCGCTTTTATGTCAACAACGACATCAAGGACAGCACAAACGTTTACATGGAAGAAGCAAAACGCGAACTGAAAGGCAAAGCACGCGATTTTCTGGTAACTTATATGCAGACGATCATCGACGTACGCGTGGTTTTCTATACCGAAGGAGAAGACAGGAAGAAACTGATCGAGCAATACCGGCTTAAACTGGAAACAGACAAAAAACTGTCGCCTCTTGAGAAAATGTCGATAAACTATGTTCTTGGAATGGCCTATAGTAACCGTGTTGAACCGGGTAATGAAGAAAAGTTGCAAAAAATGGTGAGTGAACGATTTAAGGAAGTGATCGCTCTCTCGGAAACTATACCGTTACAATATTCATATTTGTTCCGTCTGAACTCATTCTACATCCTGACTCTTTATTCAGTCGATACATCGGATCAGATAAAAAACGCGATCCGTTACCTGGATATGCAAAAAGAATATGCAGAAACAAAAGAGATGAAAAAACGTCCTTATGTAACAAAACGGCATTTGTTGAATGCTTATTCTTCTCTGGCCCTTTCTGCCCAAACGCTGGGAAAAGATATTGCGACTTCCTATTACCGGCATTTTATGGAGTTGAACAGCAAATATCCTGAAGATGCAGCTTTTTCCCCCGAATATGAACGTTATTATACTTCACTGAATTTTTACCGGTTGATAAACGAATATCCCAAATCCATCCGGTATTGCGACTCTGTTATCCATTATTTCCGTAACTCTGGTTTGAAAGTCGACCTATCAGAACATGTTGTATCGACGCTCAAAGATAAAATAGATATGCTGGACAGCCTTCACCTGTATAAAGATGCCTTTTATGCCCACAAAGAATACGCCGCCCTATTAGATTCCGCACGGTTGAAAAGCATAAATGACAAGCTGGAAGACCTGGAAATCAAGAAACGGGTTGACGAACTGGTTATTGAAAAGAAAGCACTGGAAGTGGATTTACAAAAAAGCCGGAGCCAACTATATATGTTCCTGGCCTTGTTTATCCTGGCTATCAGTTTCGCAGTCTTTGTTGCGTTCCGTTTATGGAAAATCAATGCATTGTACAAGAAACTACAGGAGTCGAACCGCCTGGTCATCCTTGCCAGCGAGAAAGCGCAGGAAAGTGAAAAGATGAAGAATGCCTTCATCAAGAACATGTGTCACGAAGTTCGCACGCCTCTGAACGCGATCAACGGGTTTGCCGACCTGATCACAACGGAAGATATTACCCCCGAAGAAAAGCAGGAATTCAGCAAGATCATTTTCGAGAACTGCAACCATATCACTTCTATGATGAACAGCGTACTCGAAATTGCCCAGCTGGACAGCAACAAGGAGGATTTACCCCTATCACCGGTCAATATCCATCTGCTTTGTTCCTGTGAAATGGAACAACTCAAAAGGCTCAACAGCAAACCGGACATCGATTACCAAATAGAAGGCGACCGGAATAAGGATATTGCTTTTACCAATTCAAGCCATTTCAGCCTGATCCTGGCCCATCTGCTGAACAATGCGAACAAATTCACCGAACGGGGAAGCATTGTCCTTGCCTATAAAGCGGAAGAAGAACAAAACCGGATGATTGTCAGTATCACAGATACCGGTTGCGGTATTTCACCCGATAAACGTGAATGGATATTCGAACGGTTCACCAAAGCGGATGATTTCGTTCCCGGTTCAGGATTAGGATTATACCTTTGCCGCCAGATCGCAGAACGTATGAAAGGCCACATCTACGTAGACCCGGATTATACAACCGGACTACGTATTACGCTGATCATCCCGATCAAACCGGAATAAAATTATTTCTTTTTAGCAAAATAACGCCCTACATAAGGCAACTCTCCCAATGGCAGATCGCGTTTTACAACGATACCGACAAAGAGGCAAAGCAGCAATGTGCGGTAACCCAGACGCAGGATTTCCGACTCTATCGTCGGCAACATGCCGGCCAGATAAAATACGGTTGCCAATACGGAATAAGTGATCACCGATTTAAGATCATATTGGATCGGGAATTTCTTTTGTCCGATAAAATAGGATAACAACATCATAACCAGGTTGCTGACAAAAGAAGCCCAGGCACAAGCCATATATCCGTATGTCGGAGCAAACAAAACAATGATCAGGATCGTCGCAACACATCCTATCGTCGAGAAATAAGCGCCCCACTTTGTCTGATCAATCAGTTTGTACCAGAACGAGAGATTAAAATATATTCCGAAGAACAATTCTCCTAACATAACAATAGGAACAACGCGTAAACCCGGATAATAGGAAGCCGGAACAATATGTTTAAATATATCGATATAAAACATCACTGCCAGAAAAATAAGCAAAGCGAATATAATGAAATACTTCATCGCCTCCGAATATGACTTTTTACTGTCATCATCCTTATTCTTTGCAAAAATAAATGGCTCGTAAGCGTAGCGAAATGCCTGTGTAAACATTACCAGCACAACTGCTATTTTAAAACAAGCGCCATATATCCCCAATTGGGTATTAGCCATTTCCTTATCTTCGAATAGGAAAGGAAATAATATTTTATCGGCTGTCTGATTAAAAATACCTGCAATCCCCAAAATCAAGATCGGAAAAGAATAAGCAAGCATCTGTTTAAGTAAAACAAAACTGGCTTTTTCCCGTAAACCCGGAATCATATCGGGAAACAATAACACAAATGTGACAAGAGATGTTATTACATTCGCAACAAAAATATATCCAACCTGATAATCAGGGATATAAAACCAATCGACCAATACAGGGGTATGATCATAGAGCCATGGACAAGCTAGCAGGAAGAAAAGAACTAAAACAATATTCAGAAAAATATTAAACAGCTTAATAGAAGCAAAACGAACTGCTTTCCCCTGATACCGGAGAAATGCAAACGGTATACAACAAAAGGCATCGACTGCCACAATTCCCGACATCATCCCGACAAACTCAGGATTCGAACCATACCCTAAAGAATCACTGATTGGAGTCAGAGCACTGAATATCAATACTACAAATAGAACAGAAGTAAGAGCAATGCTAAATAATGTAGTAGCATAAACCCGCATCGGAAGCGCAATTTCTTTCTTATTCATAAAACGGAAAAATCCCGTTTCCATCCCATAAGTCAGAATAACCATCAGCAATGCCGTCCAGGCATACAAATTGGTTACGATTCCATAATCGCTTTCCGTCGCCAGCACACGCGTATACATCGGCACCAGCATCCAGTTCAGGAACTTCCCTACGATACTACTAACACCATAAATCGCAGTCTCTCCTGCGAGCCGCTTCATTCCTCCAGCCATAACTATTTTCAGTCAAATAAAAACCCTTGTTCTTCGCCCCTTTTACGTCCCAGATGGGTATAAGCCAGATCCGTTACCTCACGTCCCCGCGGTGTGCGTTTGATAAATCCTTCTTTGATAAGGAAAGGTTCATACACTTCTTCCAGCGTTCCGGGGTCTTCTCCCAAAGCCGTAGCAATCGTAGTCAGTCCGACCGGACCACCGCCGAATTTGTCTATAATTGTAGTCAGCAACTTATTATCAACCTGATCCAGGCCATACCGGTCAATATTCAGTGCCTCCAGCGCATAGCAGGAAATTGCCTTGTCTATTTCACCGGAACCTTTTACCTGTGCAAAATCACGTACACGCCTCAACAACGCATTGGCAATACGAGGCGTACCGCGACTCCGGGAAGCGATCTCACGGGCAGCTGTCAGTTCGCATTTTACATTCAGAATATCGGCACTACGCAACACGATCTTCGTCAATGTCTCCATCTCGTAATATTCCAGATGCATATTGATACCGAAACGGGCACGCAACGGACTGGTCAGCAAACCGCTACGAGTTGTCGCTCCAACCAGTGTAAAAGGAGCCAGGTCTATTTGAATGGAACGTGCGCTCGGTCCTTTATCGATCATAATATCGATCCGGTAATCTTCCATAGCCGAGTAAAGATATTCTTCCACGATCGGACTCAACCGATGGATTTCATCAATAAAAAGCACATCATTCTTTTCCAGCGAAGTAAGTACCCCCGCCAGATCACCGGGTTTATCCAGAACCGGCCCGGAAGTCACTTTGAAACCAACTCCCAGCTCATTGGCTATAATATTCGACAACGTTGTTTTACCTAATCCGGGAGGGCCATGCAGCAACACATGATCCAATGCTTCTTTACGCATACGGGCAGCCATCACGAATATTTTCAGGTTCTCGACCACCTTGGCCTGTCCGCTGAAATCATGAAAAGAAAGCGGTCGGAGCGCATTCTCATACTCTCGTTCACTTTCCGGCATACGGGTATCCCTTATATCAAAATCGTCTTCCATATTTTTGCTCATTGACTTGCAAAGATAGTAAATATATTTGCTTTATACCGTCTGGCTCCCGTTCATAACTTACGTAGCGGTCTATCCTCCATTTTCATCAGAAAAAGTTATTGACTTCATGATGACACTTAACACAGTTAAGAATCACAAGATTTAATCATCTTCAATTTCTACCTGTTCAAAAATTATATCATAATTATCGCTGTTATCACCAAGTATTCGGATACGATTCATAATCATATCCTTTGTCAAATCAATACCGAAAAACGTTTTTTTAGTCGATAAACAACCGGACAATCGTTTGATTATCCTCGAAGACAAAAGCTGATAATTTTCAAATGTCAAAAGGCGCTTCTGTATATTGGCATCAGGTTTGAATAGCTTAGGTTTCTTTTTAATTAAAAACAACCCCGTTTGTTTATGGATAACATAAGATCGCATCTCGTATTGTTTACTAATTGATATCAACTGCTCATCAGGCAGTTGCTCATTCAACTTATAATCTTCCAAAAAAGCCTCTATCCCCTCATCGGACAACTGATAAAAATAACAACCCTTCGAAAATGTTGATACACATTCTATTGATTTAATGAAGTTATACTTATAACTTCCATGATGAGAAGGATGATCCGATATCCGTATTTCAGAATCAGATACTGCCGAATCAACATAAACAGATACACTACTGGTTGAATAAGAAATATTCGAAGGCACTTTCAATTCAGCCAATGCCAATATAATCCGTTCAGCCAAACGGGAATACTCATTTTCTTTTTTTATAAAATAGCTTCTCTTCATTTTCTTAAAAATATTTATTATCAGCCCCAAAGCAAAGAATATACTGACACTAAATCTCAAAAAACAGCACTTGCAATTCGGAGTTTAGTGAGGTATCTTGTCCCACGGCATACAAACGATTCGATTCTTCATCAGATGTTATTTTTGTAGAATCAGCTAAAGCATAACGTTTTGTTTCGTTAAGTTCAGATGTTTATCACCTAAAGATAATAAGTTCCCTTTATATAAGGGCAAAACAAGATCTATATTTGTAAAGTATGGATCAAAATCTGTCATTTTATAATGAGGGATAGCATTAACAACAGAATCAATATTACAGCAATAAGCCTGCTTTCCCATGATATGCTATTCTTTATTTGATTAAAAAACTTGAATTTAACGATCAATCTAATTTATAACGTACCACATGAAATTCAGGATCATTGCTCAATCCATACAAAAAATTCTCTTTTGAATCAATTGTAAAATTATAAATCGGAGTATCCAGCAAATATCTTTTCACAGGAGTTCCTTCATTATCAAAAACAAAAAGATTTTTTTGTAAAGAACTTCCTTTTTTTCTATCATAGTATTCACCTGAATACAAAACATAAACTTTATCATTGACTACAACCGGTGAAAAATATCCATCCCTGGATTCTCCATCCACAGATGAAACACGTAAGGCATCCCCTTGAGACACTTGATTCACTGCTGGATAAAAATAATCCGGTCCATGTAATCTCTGCACCAGATTTCCGGCTAAATCATAAATTTCAATTAAATCTGTTTGCATATAAAACAGAAAGATACGATCTTTATGCGGACTCAAAATCATATTACACGAAAACCCTTCTAACTTTTCTACCTCCGTAAGTTCGTCACCATAATCAGGATATTCACCTTTCGTCTTTACTAAATTACCTTCAAAATCATAAAATGAAAGTCTTTTATGATTAATATTATATGCCAAAGCCGCAAATTGACCATCTGGCAAAACGACAATATATCTAAAATGATCCTCAAAAGATATTTTCCTGACAGCTTCCACATTTGTAGAATCCAAAAGCAAAACATCCTCTTTTCTAAATTGCGATATAGATGCATTCTGACCATCGGCTAACCATATATCCGAATCAACCGATTGCAAACTTTGTATCCATAAAAATTCATTGGGACCACTTCCGAAAGAAAAACACTCACCCACTTTCTTCCAACTGTTTATATTATACTTCTGAAGTAGAAACTCCGATTCATCTTCTTTAGTAATTAGAAACGAATCTATGGCATATATCCTTAACGGACGCATCACAGGCTCATCCAACTCCACTATCTCGCTTTCCAAAAGAACCGGTTTTGCAAAATCATCCAATGTAATACGGGAGCAATGATCATATTTCCGATGTTCTCCACAAGAAATCAGTAATACAAATAATACAACATATCCAAACTTCACCATACTTTTTATTCTTTAGCATTCAACACATAGGAGACTATAACATACCTATCAATTTTATCATAAGGAAATGTTATTTTTTCTAGATCTATAAGACCTTCTTTATTTAAAAACTGTCTAATTAAAGATTCCGTTTTCCTACTTTTTAAATCATCTTCATAAATAATAAGCAGAGGTATTTCTTTTCCATATTCTGCTGTTTGTTCATATTTAAATTGTTTATAACTGAAATAGTTATCCTCATTGGTAAATTTTTGTCGAACCGACATAGCTCCGGGGAAAAAAGTAAATACTTTAAAATAGTGTAAACTACTCGTATCCGGAACAATTTCCCATGAGAAATTATGGTCTTTCATAAAAAAAGCGCACTGAGTAAATTCATAGGAGTCTTTCACTTGCGAGTTGTTCAGATATTCTTTCGTATATATAACATAAGTAGAACTATCACGGGTAAAGTAATGCTTTATTTTGATCTTCTCACTATCACGAGCAGGATACATCACAGGTTGTTGATTTTTAGACTGGGTCTCCAATTTATATAGAGATTGATTACCTGGAAAATTCAAAGTACTATTTTGCGACCAAACTTTTAAGGAAAACGTTCCTCCTAAAAAAATAATTAGAATACTGATTAGTTTCATATGCTTTATTCTTGTTTAATCCAGATCAGTCTAATCGATAAAAATTAAACTGATCCGGTTATTACTAAACAGTTAGCCTCTCATATTAGGACAACTCATCAGAAATATGTGCATATTAGTTGTATACACATTACATGTAGTAGTAAAACTCCACGTACATCCATAGACTGAACAGCTTCCAATGTTTGATTCATACTCTTGTGCCAAAGCCTCGACATTAGCCAACGCCAACTCCGAAAGAATCACCTCATTCTGGTTCTTGTTAATATTCCAACCAGCCAAAGCCGCTACAGCTATAGCAATAAATCCTATAATCAATTTTGCTTTCATCTTTTCTTAAAATTAAGTTTACAAATTATTTAATTCTTACCTTTACCGAAAGATTTTCGGTAAATATTCGGCTTAAAGCCTGATTACGCTAAATTTCCATACACACCTCTCTTCCTTTTTAGAAGGGAGCTCCGGGAGTTTACCTTCACTTTCTTAGCCGTTGGTGGGTAAACTCCTTTTGCATTTCTCCTGTTTTTAATACTCATTATTCATAATCATCCAAACTGAAATTCGTTCTAACAATTTCCACTTTTTTGCCATTTGGACAATCCACGCTCCCTACTCCATAACAAAAATAACGTGTACTATCCTCACCAGACGCCAAAGCCTCAATATTTTCCAACAAAAGAACGGACATTTCATCCGGATCCGGATTTCCCATATACAAACTGCCAACGACCAAAGCCGCAGCACCAACTGTCACTGGTAATATTTTCCGCATAATCTTTTTCATCTCTCACTTTGTTTATTTTACTTTGCAAATAAAACTAATCATCTTGAAAAACGTGCTGACATTCACTGACATTTCAAATTAATTCAATAACAATATGCAAAAAAGTAACAAAAAATACCTTTTCATCGGAACTACAATAGCATCTATTATCTGTATAATAACCTTAGCAATTTTAGTTGTTACACATATAGTCTCTTTTCTCCAACAGGAAAAAGAACATATACAAGACAAGGTTACCACTCTGTTTCAAGAATCGGTCAACGAGGACTTTCACAACAGGTCAAAAATATTAACCGGAGAAATATCAACCGGGAACTTACACGAAACCAATAAAGATAGTGGTACTTTCAAATCTTCTACTCTGGAAATAAAAACACCGGTTCTTCCTAATCTGTCACTAGATGAAAAAATGACTGATTTTCTCCAATCTGTTCTGGCCATCAAAAAACCAATCAATGTCTATCAATTGGACACAATCTTCCAACGAAAACTAAAAGAAGAAAATATACACATAATTACAGCCATTTGCTTAACTGACACAGTTAACGAAAAAAACAATAGTTGTACCCGTTGGGATATTAACTCTTTTATTCCTTTATTTATGGAACCTTATGTAATTAGTTCTATAGGCATTACTCTAAAGGCATATATACAAATCCCCACATACACACTAATCCAACATATACCTGTTTTATACTGGCTGGCTTTATTGGGCTGGCTGATATTCGCCACATCAATAGGATATGCTTGGTATAATCTTAGAATGCAAGTTCCTGAGATTATTAAAGCCGCTGAAACCAAAGAAAATACGTTACAAAACGAACTAACTAAAACGGAAGAGAAACTAGAAATACTCAAACAACTGGAAAAACAGAGCAATGATCCTGATATCCATATCTTCTCTCCTCATCTGCTATTTGAAAAAAGCACAAAGACATTAAAGTACAACGGAGAAACTATAAAACTAACCCGTCAGCAACAACAATTATTAGTCGCGTTTTGCAATGCGCCTGAAAATATCTGTTCAATAAATGACTTATGCAATCTGGTCTGGAAAGGATGTACAGTAGAAGAGAACACAATCCAACAGGCTATCTCGCGTTTAAATATAACCTTAAAGCCACTGGGATTATATATCCAATATGAATTTAAAGATAGTTACAAACTTATGTTTATAGAAAACTAACAATTAGCTCCCGATCAAACTTCTATTTCTTCCCTATCCTTTTATAATTACCATACGTACTAACTCCAATTTCCCCGGCAGGAAATCAGTGGTTGATAACCATCAGCCGATTGGCCGACAATTATGAGCCGTTTGGTTGATAATTATGAGCCAAGCGGCTCACAATTATCGGCCGCTAAAATGTATGGGATGTCAGCAAGAGAAGTATGGAATAAGCGTTGATAATGAAAGGTATGGTTTGATAGCCGAAAGATAGGGATAATATACATCGGATACAACAAAAAACAAAACTTGGCGTTTAGAAAAACAATAAATACTTATATATCTGATAACAATAATCTTATAGCAAATGAAAACTATTAAAAACCTACTATTCGTGTTTACCCTTTTTATTCTGACAAGCTGTGCCCCCAAAGTAATGACGGACATTGTTAAAACATATCCGGTCAGCACTACTCCTGAAAACATCCGCTTATACGGATTAAACGATACGGTTCCCAATTCGGCGGAAGTGATTGGAAAAGTGGCTGTCGTTGATAACGGTGCCTCAACAAACTGCAAATATGACCAGGTACTCGAGCTGGCTAAAAAGGAGACATCCAAATATGGCGGAAACGCCCTGTCGCTGACAGAACATAAAGAACCTTCCATCTGGGGAAGCAGCTGCCATCAGATTGCAGGAATGATGCTGTATCTGAGCGATACCATCATCGACAATTATCAACCCAACTCATTTATCGAGGCAAGCGAGATAAGAAAAGAGAAAGAAAAAAGAATGCGTCCTACTCCTCATACGATTTATGCCAACATCGGATATGCCTGGATGACAAGCAAATTCTACTTGCCATCGGGAGCCTCTGGAAATCCTAAAAACGGCCTGGACTGGCAGATCGGATACGAATGGGTTTCAAAAAGCGGATTCGGATGCGGATTATTATATTCCGGATACCGGTCTTCGTACGATATCTCAAGCAACTCCATCAATGTCGGCCTTACTTACGTAGCCCCTCAATTTGTATTAAAACAAAAAATCAGTGAGAAATGGCAATTCCGCGAAGTCCTCGGACTGGGATATTTCGGCTACCGTGAATCTCTAAAAGGAGAAAGCGCCTCCTGTTCCGGCCTCGGATACAATTTTGCATTAGGTGCGGAATATTTACTGAGTGACCATGTCGGGATCGGGGCGAATATTGGATATATCGGAGGTTCATTACCCAACCAGAAAAATGCCGGGTACCAGAAATCGGATGACGAAAGAAGCGGTATTTTCCGCCTAAGCTTTGATGCTGGAATCCGCTTTTATTTTTAGCGGAACAAATAAAATTACCTACATTTGTCCGGAACACTAAATTACGTATAATATGAACAGCGCATTCCTCCGTTTCCGGCTCCGCCAGGCAGGAAAGTTTATTCGTGAAATACCTGTTATCTATCTGGTTATACTGACAGGTATTTTACTGATAGCCGGGATTGCGCTGTATCAGTTTACAAAGGATTTACATGGGAGCCTGATTATAGCGGGTATCCTGCTTGTTTTCCTTTCATTGATTCAATGGCGGAGAAAAGACTATCATTTTATCTATCTTGCAGAGGAAAAAGCCTGGAAAGTATTCAGTATGGATTATCTCTTGCTGTCCTTGCCGGTCCTTATCATCATATCGGTAAATTCATTCTGGTATGTATCGCTAGCAATTATAGTCGGATGCATAAGTCTTGGTTTCATAAAACAGCCTTTCCACCGGACAAAAAAAGGAATGAACTCCCCTAAATGGATACCGGCGGAAGCCTTTGAACTGCGGTCAGGGATACGGCAATACGGCGGTTTATTACTGATCCTTTATGTGAGTGCATGGATAGGACTGTTGCTACCTTTCGCTTCTTTGGCATCGCTCTGGTTCTTCACAGTCATAGTATCCGATATATTCAGATTTTCAGAACCGGTACAGATACTTTGCTCACAGGAGCGTCCGGTCAACAGGTTCCTGCACGGAAAGCTTCGTTTAAATTTGAAGTTATTCTTATGTGCAACAATTCCTGTTTGCGCAATATATACACTTTTATATCCGGAGCATTGGTGGTTCATCCTCACCTTCCTGACTGCGGTTTCCCTGAACATAACACTGTTTATTATAAATAAATATGCCCATTATCTGCCGAATACAAAAATAACAGGAGGACAGGTCCCCATAACAATAGCCGTAATAAGCATTTTCTTTCCGGTTCTTTTACCGGTAGTCTTGTTTTTCCTGGTCAAAAACTATCTGGCTGCACGCCGGAATCTAACAACTTACTTATATGCTTACAATCCGGAATCTACAAGTAGAATATAAAAAAGAATTTCCTGTACTGAAAGGGATCGACTTATCGATGGAATCGGGGAAAATACATGGTCTGGTCGGTCTGAACGGTGCCGGAAAAACGACCTTGCTGAATACGCTGTATACCTTCATCCGTCCTTCAGCAGGCTCGGTCAGCTATAACGACAGACCTCTGAAAAGGCAGGATATTGCCTATCTGGAAGCAGAGAACTACTTTTATCCTTATATGACAGGGCGCGAATATCTGGATCTTTTCCCTACCGGCAAAAATGGCTTTAAAACAGACAGTTGGCAACAACTTTTCCATATTCCGTTAGACGATATAACGGAGAACTATTCAACCGGGATGAGAAAGAAACTCGCTCTGCTGGCCGTTCTTAAACCGGATAAACCGATCGTTGTCCTGGATGAACCGTTTAACGGCCTGGATCTGGAAAGTGCCCATATCCTCACCCTCATCCTGCAACAACTCCGGGAAGGGGGCAAAACAGTGCTGGTCACCTCACATGTTTTCGAGACACTGACTTCCTGTTGCGATTATATCCATCATATCGATCACGGGACAATCGACCACAGCTACTCCAAGGATCAGTTCGAAATGCTTCAAAAACGGCTCTATTCAACCATAGAAGATCAGGCTTCCGATCAGATAAAGAGACTTATTTAGTCTTTCAATCTGATAGGCATGTACTAAACAAATTAGGGGGCTTTGAAACACCCCCTAATTCCAATAGAAAAACGTTTTATATATTTATTCAGTAGTAATCGTCAGTTGTTTTCCTTGTTTCAACAGGTCATGTGAAATAAACCAACCATTGATTTTCTGACCGTCATAAGAAATATCCGTAATCTTCCGCCCATTGCCATTCTTTACGATCGTGAACTGATTATTATCGCCTAAAGTGAATTTCACCTGGTCGAACAAAGGCACAGTTACAATATATTCCGGATCAGCCGGAGAATAGGTATATAAACCAATGGCATTGAATACATACCAGGCAGACATTTCACCGGCATCATCCATTCCCGAATAGGCGAGCTTCTCTTTACCCATATCGTAATAATGGTTCATGATGCTATCCAGCACACATTGCGCTTTCTCCTGTTTACCGATGAAATAATAAGTATAGGGAACACTGTGGTCCGGTTGATTGCCATGACAATAATTTCCGATGAAACCGGTCATATTATGCGCTTCATAGTTTCTCCACGGTTCAGTGAACAGTGAATCCAGCTTCTGTTCGACCGCTTTTTCACCGGGATAAAGGGCAATCATGCCTTCCGGATCATGGGGAGCAAAGAACAGTGACTGCCAGGCATTAGCCTCACGATACATATAGGCATAATAAGGATAGTAAGGATCGAAATCTTTGATCCAGCTGCCATCGGCAATCTTTCCGCGCCAAAAGCCCGTACCCGGGTCAAACAGATTCTTATAATTGCCGGAACGTTCCATCAATGTTTTATAAATACTTTCATCTCCCAACTCCTTAGCCAACAAGGCGGTCGCATAATCATCGTATGCATATTCCACAGTCTTTGTTACAGCGGCTTTGTATTCATCCCAGGTCGGGACATTGGTGGTATCCTTTTCTGCAATCCATCCTTGTTCGATGTATTCATCCAGATATGGCCTGCCGCCTTTTCCCGGGACAGTGGCATTATTCACCAACAGTTTATAAGCCCGGTTCAGATCAAAATCCTTCAATCCGCGTAAATAGTTACCGGCAACAAATACAGAGGCATGGTCACCATGGAAGAAGGTCGGCATATAACCATTTCGTTTTTCGCCTTTATCTGTGATGGACTTGATCACATCGGTCGTTACGTCCGGAGAGATCATTCCCAATAAAATCAACTTATTGCGATAATCGTCCCAGAATGACGGATCGGTATAATAACGGAAACCATTATTTACCACATTGCCTTTGGCATCCGTATATTCCCCGTTCACGTCGCTACGCAACGCCGGCCATAAGAACGAACGGTACAGGCAGGAATAGAAAATGCCTTTCTCACGTTCCGTTCCGCCGGTTACTTCTATTTTGGATAACAAATTCTCCCAGGTCTTGTCAGCCTCCTTACGAACCTGTGCAAAACTCTTATCCTTCATTTCCTGCTCCAGGTTCATCTTTGCATTATCGATACTTACAAAAGAAAAACCGATCTTTAACTCCAGCGGTTTGCTTCCTTTACTATCGGCAAAACTGATAATAGAAACTTCATGTTCACCATCTTTCAACTGTCTGACATCCTCAATCTTATAATTGGAAACAGCATAGAAACGGATATTTCCTTCCGCATCCTGATTACCGGAAAAAGTATAATCGTCGACTTTTTGAATACTCCAGTCTCTGACTCCATTGTTTGTCCGTGTGATATCCACTAATACTTTCTTGTCGTCATCCGGCCGGAAAGTATATTTATGATAAGCACAGCGGAGCGTGGAAGTCAGTTCGGCATTGACCCCGTACCTTTCCAGAAACACCTGGTAATAACCCGGACGGGCCGATTCGTTCGAATGACTGTATGTTGAAGCATAATCACCGGAGGAAACATTTCCTGTCACCGGAAGGACAGGGAGATGCAGCAGATTCCAATGTCCTTTGTTGGTATGCGAGAAACCATAGATGACCGTATCTTCATACTGATAACCGGCCCCGCTCCGGAACTGAGTCACCGGACTCAGCTGTACCATCGCATTCGGGACGGAAGAACCGGGAAAGACTTCTGCCCCCCAGGTCCTTGTCTTCAAATGACGCTCATAACCCAGATCTTTCGTTTCCCATAGCGTAGCTGTCCCCAAAAGAGGATTCACATAATTCGTAAGTTGTTTATCCGGCTGGCAACTTATCATTACGGTTAATGACAGCAAACCTGCAAAAAAAGAGTTTTTCATGCTAAATTAATTATTAGAATATGATAATGATCAAGAATTAAAAACTATATCTGTCTGAAATTAAAAACACGTATAACTTATAATAGATTCAAATCGTCCAGCAACGCAGCCGCTTCGATCAACATACAACCGCTCAGTTGTTCGGTCAGTCCTGTAGATGCTCCCGGGGCGTTCCGCCAGTAAGTACCGAATAAGACATTCGATTTATTGGTCCCCTGCGTCCATAATGTCTCGGCATTGGTTTTCAGGAACTGCACATAACGTCGTTTAGCACCTGCATCCAGGCGGTCCTGTTGGATCAGATCCGTAAAATAACGGATAAAAATACCTTTGAATAATCCTCCGTCTCCAGTTCCTTCATCCTTCAGAATAGAATTGTTGACCAATGTACTGATGGTATAATCAGCGGCCAAAACGGCATCGTTCAGATAGGCTTTTTCTCCCAATATCTTATACAATTCAACAGCCGATCCGACAAATGTTCCTTCATTGTAAGTAAATATCCAGTCTTTCTGTATTTCTCCTGTATTACTGTTTATATTGTCATACACCATTCCGTTATTACTATTGAATAATGTACTTTTCTCCCAGTTATATATCTTGAGTGCCCATTCTTTATAGGTCTCATCTCCAAACTCACGATACAGGCGGGCTGCCAGAATACAAGCCGGACCGTTTGAACAGGCATTTTTGCTATACTCCTGCCCTTTTACCCAGGTGATACCTCCACCTGCATTCTCATTCCAACCCACTTTGATATAATCCCATATCTGCAATGCCGCCTCTTTATATTTCTGTTCTTTGGTTGCCTGGTAAGCACGAAGAATAGCGAGGGCATTCCATTCCATATCATCGTAATAGTCATTCCGGAACGAATTGCCGTTCTTGATCTTCACGCCTTCAAACCATTGGTCGAAATAGGTTTTATATTTTGCATCTTCCGTACGCAAATAAGCATCCGTCAAAACATCCAGCGCATGCGCCTGAGGCCAGTAATGGAACGTCGTATTTCCGTTGCTATCATAATTAAAATATTTTCCTCCTGCATTCCAGAATGAATTTACCAATGCTGTCGTACTGCTGTCGGCAGCGGCATACCAATTAATATTATCATTTTCATCCGGTCCGTTCGGAGTATTATCATCATCGCCACAAGCTCCCAGGAAAAGGGGGAGAAACAGGAAAAGGAGTATATTCTTCATGACATTATTTTTAGCTGTTAAAAAAGAAGGACTCGGAATAAGATCCATTTTTCTCGAAATATACAATTCCGGGTCCTTCTTACCAAATATTTGTAATAAACTATTTAACGATTGTATGTGTGTAAGGCTGGTCTGCCGTCAGATAAACGGTATAAGTAGCCGGAACACCATCAAAATCGCCCATCAGCTTCCACTTATTATCCCACTGGGATACCTCGGTAAACAGTTGCAGGTAATAATAAGATTCCGGACTGCTTGCCGTCGGACGGGAGTCTGTCTGGTTCAATGTACCCCAGTCGACTTCCTTCTCTGCATCGGCACCTCCATTTTCCCGGATAGTCATTCTGAACTTATAGCGTTCGTCCCTACCCCAGCTCTCTTGCTTGAAAGTTACCGTTTCCTTCGCCTGGAATACACCATAACCAACATAAGGCAGTTCAAACAGAGATTCTCCGTCCGGACAGAAATAGAAAGTTATTTTGTTTACCAACGTATAGGTACAGGCACCGGTATTAAAGTCTAATGTAATACGGTAAACACCGTCTTTAGCGACCGTTGTCGTTCCGTTCTCTTTCACCATGCCGTCCGCTGTATAGAACTCTCTCGGAGTACCGGTCTTTCCATCCGTAAAATAGAATGGTTTGCCTGCCGCCAGTTTTGTATACACTTCAAATTCACCACCGGCAACAGCTTTCATTTTATGTGCTTTTGCCAGGTCAGTCCCACCTTCAGAAGCCTCTCCGGTCACATAGACATCGATCGGAACATCTTCGAAACCTGCCAGGCGGGTTACCGTAATCTTATTTTCAACGCCGGCTTTTACGCTCTGCAAACCTTTTGAAGAGAGTATAGTCCACTTGAATGTACCCGTATCAGACGGTTTTATGCCGACCTTACCTGCAATCTGATTCAACTGTTTATGCGTAACGGATACATAATTGCCAAATCCGTTATTATTGGCACACATCACATACACCGGTTTTGAGAAATCACCGTCTACCTTATCAAAAGCAATCTGGTAAAGAGCAGTACCTGTTTCCTCTACACTCGGTGTCTGCCATTCAAAATAAACACTGGATGATGCGGACGGTTCCAGAACAACGGATTTTCCATCCGCCGGTTCAAGTAACGTACTGACACTTGCCAAACGGTTATCCGTGTCACCCATATTATCATTACATCCCATGAAGGCCAACACGGCAGAGGTGATGAACATCAGTTTTATAAATATCGCTTTCATAATTCCTCCTTTTTATTTGATTACTAAATTATGAGTATATTCACCCTGCGTATTCAAAGAGAATGTAACATCATACGCCTTATCGCTCCAGCCATCGGTAGCCGGGCTCTTCCAGACTTCGTTGTTTGTCCACTGTTCTACATTCGTCTTTTCAGCCATATAGTAATACTCATCATTGCCGGTCGGCTTGCTATCATTATTGATGGCAGCTCTCCATTCGGTCTCTCCGTCAGAACTTTCCATTCTGAACTTATAACGATCATCCGAATTATCGCTATCCGTCAATCCCGTTACCGTATAGTTGCTGATAGCCCAGACACCGAGACCCTGGTAATCCAGTTCTATCTCTTTCTGTGACCAGTTCAGGAACCATTTCACTTTAGTCACCTCTTTGGAAGTAAACGATCCGGCATTAAAATCAATATAATATTTATAGATGCCGGTTTTGGTTGCTGTCGTAGTACCGCCTTCTACCAGTTTTTCACCGTTCAACGAGTATTCAGTCGGAGTACCGGTATTGGCACTGACAAACTTGAAGGACTTGCCCTCCGTCAGTTTCATGAAAACCTCAAATTCGCCGTCAGCCACTTTCTTCATGATCATGGCATTCTCCAGGTCAGCTCCTACTTCCGTGGCTTCACCAGTGATATACAACTGGCTCGGAACCTCTGCGAATCCGGCCAAACGGGTAAGCGTCAGCGTGCGTTCTTCTTCTGCCTTGACCGGATTAATACCTTTGGAGGCATATACCGTCCATTTCAGAGTCCCTTCTTCCGCTGATCCGATCCCTGCTGAAGCGGCGATCTGGTTCAACTGTTTATGTGTGATCGTTGCATGATTAGTTCCGCCATTGTTGTCGGCAGTAACTATAGAAACAGGATCGGAAAAATCACCATCCGCCTTATCGAAAACAACTTCGTACAACACAGCACCACCATCTTCGGCTAACGACGGCTCCCATTCAAAATACAAAGAAGCCGAAGCCGATGCTTGCAGGACAACGGCTTTCCCATTATCCGGTTCATATAACGCTTTAACGGCAGTCACGCCCAAATGCCTCACTTCCCCGTCACTGCTACATGCCGCAAAGACCATAGCAAAAGCGAACAGCATCATATATTTTATAGATATTATTTTCATATCTCTTAGATTTTTTGGATTTAAAATTTTAATCAATATCCCGGATTCTGAGTCAGATTCTTATTGATATCCCGTTGTGACTGCGGAATAGCGAACAAGTAATCTCTATCTTTATTGAAAGATCTCTTATCCAATTGGATATACTGTGTATTATCCGCTGCAAATTTCGCTCCGCGAGGATTGCCATTTAGTGCTGTCTCGATCGTTTTCCAACGGCGGATATCATAGAGTCTTGTCCCCTCGATAGCCAATTCACAACGGCGTTCGCGGCGTACAATAGTCTGCATATCACCTGAAGCCGGGTAATTCAAAGCAGAAGCGTCTGTGAAACCGGCACGCTCGCGGATCGGACGGATCGTCTTGTTCCAAACTGTTTCGTTCATCTCACCCAGTTCTGTTTTTGCTTCAGCATACATCAATAAGACATCGGCATAACGCATCAGAATCAGATTCAAGCCGGAAGCAAGACCTGCCGGAGCGGTCGGATCAAACCATTTACGGAGATAATAACCTGTAGCGGTGGAGTTCTGTCCCGGACCGATATATTCATCCAGATTGGCAGCACCTGCATCGGCAGAAGAACCCGGTTTGATATAAATTGTAGACGTTTTACCGTTGCCGTCTGTCCACTGGTAGCCATGATAAACGATAGTAGCCTGTAATCTGGGATCTCTGTTTATGTAGGGATCGTCTTCTTTATAGCCGGAACCGCTTTCATGAATCGACCGGCCATTTTTCATGATATAATCGTCCACCAGTTCCTGTGTCGGAGCAAAACCGTTTACACGTCCACCCACAGACAAGGGAATCCCATCGTACATTTCACTCCAGGTTCTCAGATTCAGCAGATATCCCATATCCAGGATCACTTCGCTGTTGTATTCGTTTTCCGGCAAGAACAGACCTGCATAGCTTGAAAATAATGCATATTCACCATATTCGCCATTGATTATTTTCTCGCAGACAGACGAAACATTCTGCCAGTCGTTCTCATACAGATAAGTACGGGCAAGCAGAGTCATAGCAGCCCCTTTTGTGATCCGGCCGTTATCAGCCGCGGCATATTCCTGTCTTGTCGGCAATGTACCGACGATATCATTCAGTTCGTCACGGACAAACTTGATAACATCCGCTTTCGGCGAGCGGGCGATCGTATTAGCCTCTTCGATTGTCAGTGTATAGTCAAACAAAGGAACATCGCCATAATTATTAGCCAGGCGGAAGAACAGCATGGCGCGAATGAAACGTGCTTCTGCCTTCATCCTGTTTTTTACTGTTTCATCCATGTCGGGGACACGATCTACATTTTCCAGGAATGTGTGGCATGTTTTAATGCCTTCAAAACATTTTTTCCAATCTTCAGAGAATCGTCCCAGAGCGGCATTTGCCTGACCCGAAGTAATCAGTTTCTCATCCGTACTACCACGCCCTTCGTATAAGTTGTCCGATAACCGTTCGTCTGCGAAGAAATAGCCGGAACTCATCATCTGACTGTAAGCCATGCTCAATACGGAAGAAGCCTTTGCCTCGGAAGTCCAGTAATTCAAATCCGTAAACTTATTGGTAGGAGCCAGATCCAAATCATTACAAGATACGAATGATGCAAGTATAGCGCATGCTATACTTGGCAAATATTTTAAAATATTCATTTTCATAACAAAGTCTATGTCTTAAAATTCTATATCCAAACCAAATCCATAATAAGTCAGTGTCGGGTAGTTACGTCCGCTGTTTGCCCCGATGCCACCGATGCCACCCATATCGCTGCCGAATTCAGAAGATTCAGGATCGATAAATGAGTTCTTGGTAAATGTCAACGGATTTTCGGTATTTACGCTGACACGTAATTTCTGTACACCAAACTTCTGAGTCAGTGCCTTCGGTAAGGTATATCCGATCTGGATATTCTTCACACGTAAGTAAGCTGCATTCAACAAATAAATATCTGATCCGGCCATACCCCAGTTGTTTGTAGAAGAAGATGAGCCCGGGGCAACTAAACGAGGCCATTGGGCATCCGGATTTGTCGGAGTCCAGAAATCCAACTGATGTTGATAAATACAATAGGAATAATTTGAGTGGAATGGTTCTATCAACTCACCACGCAGATACATGGAACGTTTGCCCACACCTTGCAGCATGACGTTCAGGTCAAAACCTTTCCATGTCATATTATAAGTGAAACCGAATGTATAACGCGGAAATGCATTACCCAGTATCACACGGTCTTTCTCGTCGATGACACCATCGTTGTTCTGGTCGACATACTTCACATCACCGGGTTGAACGGAAGCTCCTACCGGCAGCGCACTGTTCGCAATCTCATCGTAACTCTGGAACAATCCGTCTGTTTTATAACCGAAATATGAACCTAACGGCTCCCCTTCACGAATCAATTTATACAACTGGTCGTTCTGGTCGATACGTTCTTTTCCTCCGAAATCGGTCACTTTATTCTTTGAGTCGGAAATATTGAAATTGAAGTTATGATGGAAGTCGCCGGAATTTAACTTGTAGTTGATAGTTAATTCCCAACCTCTGTTTTTCATTTCACCGGCATTCTCTTTGGCTGCGGAACCGCCATAGATGGACGAAACTTCCGGTGTTAACAATATATTAGATGTCTTCTTATCAAAATAGTCTACAGATAAGAATAAATTCCCGTTCAGGAAGGTTGCATCGGCACCGATATTAAAGTTAGCTGATTTTTCCCATGTCAGGAAGGCATTACCGTCTGTATAGCTCGTTCCCGGGACGGATATGCCATTGAATACATAGCCGTTGTTGTTCATCTGGTAGACAGTCTGGTAAGAATAATTGTCCACATTCTGATTTCCCAGTACACCATACGATGCTCTCAGTTTCAAATCGCCGATGTTGCTCTTATACGTATCCATAAAGGCTTCTTCAGACAAACGCCAGCCGGCAGAGAACGAAGGAAAGAAACCCCAGCGCTCGTCTTTGGCAAATTTTGAAGAACCGTCATAACGGAAAGAGACATCTCCATAATACTTATCCATATAATTATAGCCTACACGACCAAATACGGAAGTAATACTTGTCTGGTCCGTATCATTGTTCGAGTTTTTGTTATCTTTATTCTGGATGGATTCGTCTGTCGTCGGCAATCCCAGGTCTTCATCCGTGTATTCCCAGGCAATACGGCTTGCTTGTTTTGTGTAAGATTCGTTTGAAACACCGACCAATGCGCTTACGTTATGGACATTATTAAATGTACGGTTAAAATCCAATAAGAATTGTGTACTCAGAGTATAACGCTTTTCATTATAATCTTCAGTCATTGTATTGGAGTGCATGTACAGTACCGGATTCTCCAAATCGGCAGAAGAATACAACGGCACTTTCTTGTCGCGACGATAACGATGATGCTGGGTCAAATCCAGACCTACCAAACCGGTTGCTTTCAAACCATCGATGATCTTAACATCAAGGTTCATACTTCCGATGAAATTGTCTTCGTCTTTCTTCTCATAACCGCCATCCTGCAACAATGCCAACGGATTGTCATCGCCGACTATATCATTGACCAGATATTTGTCGCCTTCCATAAATTTGTAGTAATAATAAGACGGGACACGGGATGAGTTGATGATCGTGTTTCCTGTACCACCGGCCACAGTTCTGTCTTTACGACGGTTATAAGCCATCAAGGATGTCAACTTAAAGCGTCCGTATTCCGTACTCAGATTACTACGGAAGTTATAACGTTCCATACCGAAGCTACCCTGGAAGTTACTCTCCTGGTTATAGTAACTGGCGGATACCATATAGGTCGTATTTTCACTACCTCCGGATACGTTTATGTTATAGTTCTGTTGGAGACCGGATTTGATGATTTGATCATACAACCATTCTTCTTCATTACGGTGATCATACAAATCGCGAATCTGGGTGGGTGTGAACTGGGGAGCACTACCCACATTCATATTTGCCTGGTTTCTCAACATGGCGTTTTGCCAGCCTTCGACCGGTGAAAATAAAATATGCGGGTCCTGGATGCCGACCTGTCCATTAAACGCAACAACAGGTTTACTGCCTTTAGAACCCTTTTTAGTCGTTACCAGAATAACACCATTTGCAGAACGAGAACCATAGATGGCTGCACTACCTGCATCTTTCAGGACAGATACATTATCAATATCGTTCGGGTTCAGATTGTTCAGAGTCGATGAACTCGATACCAATCCGTCGATAACGATCAGCGGGTCATTGTTCCCCATCGTACTGACACCACGGATGTTGATGTTCATACTGTTATCGTTCGGATTCGCATTTTTGCTCTGGATAATAAGGTTGGCAGAAGCTCCCTGCAACGCCTGAGTCGCATTGGTTACCGGACGATTTTCAAAAATCTCGCTGTTCACCTGGTCCACAGATCCGGTAATACTCTTACGGGAACGGGTACCATAACCGACAACCACTACTTCGTCCAGTTTCTGTGTGTCTTCTTTCAATGTAATACGAAAATCATTTTTCCCTTTCAGAGATATCGATTGCGTCAGATAACCGATAAAAGAAACATCCAGTGTGCCATTTTCCGGAACTTCTAACGAGAAATTACCATTAAAATCAGTAACCGTTCCGTTCGTTGTTCCTGAAACAACGACGTTTGCACCGATAACAGGCTCGCCTGTTTCATCGACAATAACACCTTTTACGTTCTTTACTTTCTGATTGACCGCATTTTGGGAGGGAGAGGTAATGACCAGATAGTCACCTTTTACCGAATAAGTATAGCCTGTACCAGCCAGCACCTGGCTTAATACATCCAATACTTCCGCATTTTTCTGATTAAGCACAACTTTCTTGTTTACATCCAACTGTGTGCCATTATAGGCGATTTTGTACTTGGATGAAGCTTCAATCTTCTGGAATGCTTCCTTTAAAGAAACAGTTCCTTCACTAAAGGATACCTTTTGCGCATTGATCTGCAGGCAACCTGCGATCAAAAAGCTCAGACAATAGGTTCCAATTCGTCTGGATTTGTGTTTGTTCTTCATATGTAATTAAAATAGTTAAACAATTGCACCGATTTGAGTACGTACTCATCTATAATGACAGATGGAAAAAACGTTGCACCCAATCAATCGTAAAACTTTTTCAAATTACATGTGATTTTTTTATTGTTTCCTATTTCAGATAAATACTTTTCCCGTCAATTTTATATTCCAGACCGGGTATCAACTCTTTCAGAAGCATGAATATATTTTCTACCGATTCATTTTTATTGAAATGAACTGTCAGCAGATTCTTATTATAGGCAGATGTCTGCAAATGTATATCCAACCCATATGTACGTTGCAGGATACGGATAATATCAGTGAATGAATAATTATCAAACAGCAAACCTCCCTCACGCCAATCAGAATAATCGGCAGAAACAACTTTTCTCACATCAACGTTCCCGGATTCTATATAATAGACCAATTGTTCATCAGGCACCAGGTGAAAAGTTTTCCCCTCTTCATCCTGCAAACGGACCTGTACAGCCCCTTCTTCAAGCGTAGTCGCGATCTGCCCTATTTCAGGATAAGCGAAAAGATTGAACCGGGTACCCAACACTTCGACATTCAGTGTCCGAGCTTTAACGATAAACGGTTGTTCCGCATTCTTTTCCACCTCAAAATAACCTTCACCTGACAAATAAACCTCACGTCTGTCTCCCACAAATATAGAAGGGTATATCAGTACACTACCGGAATTCAGCCAGACCCGGCTACTGTCAGGCAAAACAATCTGCTCACGTTTTCCGGCAGGAACAAAATGTTCTATCAGCGAAACAGTCGCCAACACATCTTTCACACTGGTTGCCTGCCAATAAAAATAGACGGATGTGGAAAACATAATCAATGGTAAAAGCCATATAGCTGTCAGTTTTACCCAAAACGGCATGATCCGCACATTTTTTGATGCGGATTTTTTCTGTTCCGTAAAACCTAAATTCTTACTCAATATGGAATAAGCCTGCCGGGGACGAGCTTCATTCATTTCCGGAAATCCCATAGTATCCCAAACCGATTGCAATGCCTCATCAACTTCCGGTCTGTCTTCTTTTTTCAATAGCCGTCGATGTATCTTCCAGTTCATCTCCTCCGGGAGATCATGGTGAAAGAAATAATCAACTATTTTTTTTATATAACTCATTTCTCCTTTACGATTATATTATAAAGACTACTCTCATGCTATTCACCCCTAATTTTTTAACACAAATAAAGTATCAATAGGTATAATAAGATTTTTCTTAACTCTTTTAACGCCAGATTCAAGTGATTCTCTACCGTCTTCTTGCTCAGATCCAATTTCTCTGCGATCTCTGCATTCGATAATCCCGCTTCACGGCTCAGCTGATAAATCAGTTTACGCTGAGGCGGCATATTTGCCACCACCATGTCTATCAAAAGTTGTAAATCTTTTGCTATCAGATCTTCGTCCGGTGAGTCATGAGCCTCTTCCTCAAAAGGCTTTTCATTCAACCTTTCTATACGTATTTGCCGGGCTTCCAAAAAATTAAATGTAGTATTTTTAGATAAAATGAACAGATAAGCTCCCAAATTCCTGACATCGGCAAACATACTGCGACTTCCCCACACTTTTGAAAAAACCTCCTGGGTAATATCTTCCGCATCTTGTTGCGATTTAACCAAGCCGTATACAAAATTGTGGACTTTAGGATAATAGTGCATGAATATTGCCTGAAAAGCATCTTGGCTTCCCTGGACCAGTTCCTTCACTAATAGTTCCTCGTTGATAGATTTCGTTAGCATAGCAGCAAATATACGAAGCTAATATTTAAATCAAAACGAACACTGACAATTTGTTTCGTCTAAGTTGATCTTAAAGGGCATTTAAGGTATTTCATAGAACGGAACTACCCACATTGTAACTTGTAATGGGCTTTATTCCCCATTGCAATGGGGAAAAATCCCCACTTCAATAAAAATAGTGGGGAATATTGAGAGAACAAATCGACAAATTAATAATGAATCATCCCAAGCATTTTACTTCTGGAAAGCAGACATGCTCCTAATGCACCTGCACGCTCTCCTAACTTGGAAACTTTGATCTCAGTATCCTGAGAAACCAGATTCAGTGAATATTTCCGTATCGCACTTTTAATCGGCAGACTGATATATTCGCTGGTCAAAGACAAAGTTCCGCCAAGTACCACCAACTCCGGATTGAAAATATTCATAAGTCCGGCAATTCCACGGCCCAGCTTCTCACCCATTTCTTCCAGGATTTCGATGCAAAGCACATCTTCCTTCTGGATTGCCTCTATCATATCGGCCATTTTTATCTTCTCTTTTTTCTCTATTTTCTCAGCGAGAATAGTACTGCTGCCTTCGCGGTAACGTTCCAGCAACTTACGATGCAAGGCAGAACCGGATGCTTCGGTTTCAATACACCCCTTTTTACCGCAATGGCACAGAATTTCGTTATCAAAGAAACAGAAATGCCCGAATTCACCGGAAAAACCGGACTTACCATAATACAGTTCACCGTTTATAAAGATGGAAAGTCCTAATCCCCATCCCATATTAATGAACAATATATTTTTTTCACCCTTTACGACACCCTGCATATATTCACCATACATCATCGCACGAGTATCATTTTCGATATAAATTTTTATCTTAATACGTTCTTCCAGAATCTGGGACAACGGTTTTTCTTCGAAATAGAAAATACTGTAGCTATAACCGGACACAGGGTTGACACGCCCGGAAATATTAACGCCTACCGCCAGCACTTTTTCACGCGGAACGCTTAGTCGGTCGATGAAGTCATTAATCAAATTGCATAGCATCTCCAGTGCCTCCGGTGTATTCTCCAATGAATACGGGATATTTTCTTCTATACGCAGCTTGTCTCCTTTGAAATCGACCGCTGCGATATTAATTTTACTCCGGAAAACATCCACTCCGACAAAATAACCGGAAACCGGATTCAAACCATAGATATTCGGCTTGCGTCCTCCGTTTGTCTCCTGTTTTCCAAAATCCAGGATATAACCGTCATCCAGTAATTCTCCTACCAATTTCGTTACGGTAGGAATACTCAAATCCATTTCCTTGCATAACTCTGCAATTGTGGCATCGCCATTGGCTATATAATAATGTATAATCTTCTTTTTTAATAATGCACTACGATTGCTATCGGCCGTGATAAGGAATTTTGTATTCATGGTGTTCTTTTTTGTCTACTGTAAATTTGAATAAACAAAAGTAGATAAATATTCTTCAAATAGTCCTCTGAGTAAATAAAAAAAATCGACAATAAACGTCCATATAAGACCCATCCATAAGCCAAAGATGACACTTACTTTCAAAAACAAGGTTTCCTTTTAAATAAAAAAATAGAGAATATCATAGTCTTTTAAGAACTAAGATACAAAAAGAGAGTGTTTTGGCATATTAACAGAGATCTCCGACATCCTCATAGCAGATTCATTAAAAAGTCGAAAATCATAAGTTTATTTTAATTCATCTTATTATAATGAAAAAGTAAGCCATAGTTCATACAAGACTCAGGTTCATTACAATGAATAACTTCCTTCACCTGTAACCAGACTGATGATATCTCGTGATCAAGAATATCATTTAGATCGCTAATATCCAACCCTTTGAGCATAAACAGGTCATATTTATCTTTCTCATTCATACATATCACTTTAATAAAGATATAAAATTAGCATATTATCAAAGTAGGAATTAGGTACCAAAAAAACTCTTTTTCATTATCAGCTCACAATACCATTTTCGCTCTTTTTTTAAATACAGTGCAAATATAAATAAATATTTTTAATAATACGCTCCGCAAATAGAAAATTATTTTATATCTATCACAGAAAAGATCCATTTAGAGGGCATTCTTCAAATAAAACAATCTGTAATACAAAACTTTCCTAATTCCGCAAAACACATAATATCGCATATAAACAATGATATACAAAACATAGACACATATATCATATTTATAAGCTTTATTCAACACCTGAGTCTTGTATGAACTCTGGCGTACCCTTATCCTACTCTTTCCCATTCAATTATATCCTAAAGTCGGAAAACATTTCAGATTCTCTATCGAATTAAAATAAAAATATGTATCACCTAAAAATCAATGCTTATGAAAATCAGATGAATCTACCCGAATGCTACTAAACGTACATTGAATGCAAATGCTCCCACGGCTAAAAAACTGCCGTATTAATCGATTTATTTTAAAACAAAAGGATTATTGTATTACTCCTTTATACGATACAAACAAAAATAACATCATTATGAAGAAGAATCTTTTTATTCTAATACTATTCTCTCTTTTACCGGTTATTACATGGGCTCAAGAGAGTATAAGTGTTAAAGGGGTTGTCTTTGATAACCTAAATATGACCGTGCCAGGTGCTTCCGTAGTTGAAAAAGGAACACAAAACGGAACCGTAACGGATATGGATGGTAATTTCACTCTACAAGCGAAAAAAGGATCTAAACTCGTAGTTTCCTTCATCGGATACAAAACGGTTGAAATTACGGCGACAGATAAACAAGTATTAAATATCATCCTTAATGAGGATAGTCAGACATTGGATGAAGTCGTTGTTACCGGTTACTCCGGAACTCAGCTACGTTCCAAAACGACTAATTCCATAGCAAAAGTCAAACAAGAAACATTAAATGTCGGTTTGTTCTCCAATCCGGCGCAAGCACTTTCCGGAGCCGTTTCCGGATTAAAAGTAATCCAATCATCGGGAAGTCCGGGAGCCGCTCCGACAATCGTCCTCCGTGGTGGTACCAACCTCGATGGAACAGGATCACCTCTAGTTATTGTCGACGGACAATTGCGTGACGGCTTAAATGACATAAACCCGGAAGATATAGAATCAATGGAGGTTATGAAAGATGCGGGAGCAACTGCCATTTACGGAGCACGTGCCAGTAACGGTGTAATTCTCGTCACAACTAAAAAAGGGAAGGCCGGACACCGGGAAATAAACTTTAAGGCTAAAGTCGGTTTAAACTATGCTTATATGCCTTATGAGTTTTTAAATGGAGGCGAATATATCTCGGCTTTACGCCAAGCCGTCTATAATGCGGGTAATCTCTTTACCGACAAAAATGGAACTGTAAAAGGCTACGGCCCTTATTCAGGCGGTTCATTGGAAGGGGCACAACCTTATGGTACCGGTAACGTATATGGAAAATCAGTGTACAGTCCTATGTTTTTAAGTAACGAGAACGCTAACCTTCTGGAAAAAGGATGGCAAAAAATGACAGACCCGATCACCGGAAAAGAAATTATTTACAAAGACACGGACCTTGCCAGTTATAACCTGAACAACCCGTCTCTCACTCAGGATTATAACATAAATATGTCCGGAGGAAATGATCGCGCTACTTATTATGCAGGTCTGGGATACAATCATCAGGAAGCCGTCCCTATTAATACTTACTACGAACGGTATTCATTTGTAACTAATGCAAGTTACAAAATTGCAGATTGGCTAACATCCAAATCTTCTCTGAATTACAACCGTGCAAACTGGAAAAACATGCCGGGATCAAACGGGTCGGAAGCAAACTATTTCGGTCGTATCATGTCTTTACCTCCTACGGTTATTTTTGAGGATGAAGAAGGCAACATGCAATTAGGACCGGGAACTGCTGACGGAAACCAGTCCTATCAGCCAGAAAAATGGGAGAATTTTAACCAGTCCGACAAGTTCACGATGGTACAGGCATTCCAGGTTGACCTAATGAAAGGATTAACACTCAACGCATCCGCCAATTGGTATTACGCCGAGCAATTAACAGAATCTTTTACAAAAGATTACGAGAAAACTCCTGGGGTATTCGACCGTACACGCAGCAGCAAAGCTGATTACAGCCGTGATTTCAGACAAACTTACAATGCCGTCCTAAATTTCACACGAACTTTTGCGCGTGATCATAACGTTGATTTAATGTTGGGTACCGAATATTATGATAAATACTACCGGTATTACAAAGCGGAAGGACAGGGTGCACCGACAGATGACTTTGGAGATTTAGGACTTACAGATAAAGGCGAAAACAAACGTACAATAGATTCAGAACATAAACAGCTGAGAATACTTTCTTTCTTCGGACGTTTAAATTATGATTTTAAGAATAAATATCTACTTTCAGCTGTTTTCCGCCGTGACGGTTATTCTTCTTTACTGGGAGACAACCGCTGGGGATTCTTCCCAGGCGTTTCGGCCGGTTGGATATTTGGACGCGAAGATTTTGTAAAAGACAATTTACCAGTCCTTTCCTTTGGTAAATTACGCATGAGTTATGGTATCAACGGAAATGCCTCCGGTATCGGAGAGTATACGCTACAAGGCTCTTACAACACGCAGACATACAATGGCAACATCGGTTACCTGATAGGAAGTTTGCCTAATGCCGGATTACGCTGGGAAAAGACAGCGACATTTGAAGCAGGTCTCGATATGAGCTTTTTTGAAAACAGGCTGACAACCAATTTTACTTATTACAACCGCCTGACTTCCGATAAATATGCCAATCTGAGCTTCCCGACTTCAACCGGTTTCTCCTCTGTAACCAACAACAACGGGGAATTACGTAATCAAGGTCTTGAAATTGAATTATCCGGAAAAATATTCGAGAACAAAGACTGGTCATGGACTGCCAGCGGTAATATTTCATTCAACAAAAATAAAATCGTATCGTTGCCTTATAATAATCTGGAAAGAAACAGACAAGATGCATTCGAAATCTATTCCGGTAATAAACTGCCAGACGGTTCATATGAAAAAATCTGGGTCGGAGGCTATCAGGAAGGATATGAACCTAATGTTCTGTATATGTATAAAGCCGAAGGTATTTACAAATCGAAAGACGAAATTCCAACCAACCTGGTTGACAAACACCTGGGAGACAAGACTCTCTATGGAACAGGAGTATGGGATAACCTGAGCGCAAACGAACAAAACGGTACCAGCAACCTACCGATCCAACCGGGTGATGTTAAATGGAAAGATGTAAACGGCGATGGTGTAATCGACCAGTACGATAGAGTAAAAGTCGGAAATACGGATCCGCATTGGACAGGCGGCTTCAATACGACCTTGCGCTGGAAAGGATTACAACTGTATGCCCGCTTTGACTTTGCCCTCGACTTCTGGATTTATGAGAACTCTGCCCAAAGTAAAACACCTTGGTATATGGGCTGTATGCAAGGTTCCTACAATGTACCGGCCGAATTATACTACGACACATGGTCGGAAGACAATCCCAATGCAAAATATCCGCGTTTCCTTTGGGCAGACCAGTTAGGAAAAGGCAATTATAACACAGCGTCCACCCTTTTCGCCTATAAAGGGAATTATCTTGCCATACGTGAATTGTCGTTAAGTTATTCGCTGCCTAAAACATGGACGGATATGGCTAAAATGCAACAAGCGTCTGTCTCTATCACAGGACAAAATCTCGGATATCTGACCGGAGCCAAGAATGTGGCAACACCTGAAGTGGCGGCCAACGGCCAGGCTGGATCCGGTTATGCCCTGCCCCGCTCAGTTTTATTTGGGATAAACGTTACTTTCTAATTCAATAGCAATAAATAATTTAAAGTATACACAATATGAATATCTTAAAATCAACAATACGATTCGGTGTTCTGGCAACAACAGTTTATCTGTGTAGCGCTTGTGATGCGCTTGACTTGTCGCCTATCGACTATTACGGTAGTTCGAATTACTGGACAAAGCCGGAGCATATCATAGGATATATGGACGGACTCCATAAAAACCTGCGTGACAAAACATACCAGCACCAGTTTATTTTCGGTGAAGTCCGCGGTGGTTCCAATGTGGAAACATTAGCCATAGATGGCACCAGTGTATCCGACCAGGGACTGAAACTACAGAAACTTTCAGCCGTGACTTCAGGCGTGAGCAAATGGGGAGAATTATATGGTCTCATAGCTAATATCAATATTTTCCTTCAAAATACGAAAGAAGCCACTTATATGTCGGATGCCGACAAGGCTTATTACCTGGGCCAGGCCTACGGCTTACGGGCTTTCCACTACTTCGACTTATACAGGACTTACGGAACAGCCCCGTTGCAGCTGGACCCGAACAAAGTTGTAAACGGAAATTTCAATCCGGAAGAATTATACGAAGGCCGTGCAAGTGGTTCCGCCATGATGGCACAAATCAAATCAGACCTCGAAGAATCATTGAAATATTTCGGAGACAACAATTCCTTCGACCCATCCAACAGAAGCAACAAGAAAGCCTATTGGTCAAAGGCGGCTACCGAATGTCTGATGGGAGAAGTATATCTCTGGAATGCAAAAGTGTCGACCGATGACAATCAGGCCAACGAAGCAGATCTGGCAATAGCCAAAAATCATTTATTGAATGTTGTCAACAACTACGGTTTGTCGTTGCAAGAGGATTTTACCAATGTATTTTCCTCTACAAATAAAGGTAATTCCGAAATCATTATGGCTGTACGATATACTGAAGGTGAAGCGACTAACAGTTATACCAGTTTCATGTACAACTATCAAACCGGACAATTCAAAACAATAGGTTATAATAGCGAAGATGGTGTTCTGATGGGCGATACACTTCAGGTTGGGACCACCGCCCAACAACGCCATGAGTTTAAAAAAGAAATGTTCCTGAAATATGATAAAGCAGACAGTCGTCGCGATGCTACATTTCTGGCAGCTTATTATCAGGTTTCCAACGAACATCCGAACGGAGAACTGGCCGGTACTTTCTTAAGGAAAATAATGGGACATTTCAATGTAAGCACTAACCAGTACGTATGGGATGCGGATGCTGTTATTTACCGTTTACCTCTCGTCTACCTGATGCTTGCCGAAATTGAGAATATGCAGAATGGCGATGTGGCTAAATATATCAACATGATTCGCGAACGCGCGTATGGTAATAATTGGAATATTAGCAAGCACGGTTATGTAAATGCAGATTTCACAACGAACGAACTGGCAATCCTCAACGAAAAAGATAAAGAATTCGTTGGAGAAGGACAACGTTGGTGGGATGTACGACGTATGACCCTTACCAAAGGGGGTAAACATTTAGTATTCTGTAAAGAAGGGAGCATCGGAACAACCGAGCCTATCCTAAGCGAAGCAGAGTCATATAAAGTGCTTTGGCCCATTGAAACAGAAATGTTGAACAAAGACCCCGAGCTGGTTCAAACACCAGGTTACGAATAATCTATTTCATCTAACTGTTACCTGTAAACCGACCTGTTTTTATCGACAGCCGGCTTACAGGTAACTTTATACACCATCTAGCACAAATTATTTCATATCGCTACAGCAATTATTAAATTATTTTATTTATATTTGCCTCATATTTAAAATAACACACATAACAACTATTAAATACTGCGTACCATGGAAAAGATTAAAGGTCTGATTGATGCCCCTTTTACTCCGTTTTATGAAAATGGAGAAGTGAATTACGAACCCATTGAAGCCTATGCCAAACTTTTAGCCAACAACGGTTTGAAAGGTGTTTTCATCAACGGCTCATCGGGCGAAGGCTATATGCTGACGGAAGAAGAGCGTATTAAACTGGCCGAAAGATGGATGGAAGTTGTGCCGGAAGGATTCAAAGTAATCGTACATGTAGGTAGTACTTGTGTAAAGACCAGCCGTAACCTGGCTGCCCACGCACAAAAGATCGGAGCATGGGGGATAGGTGCCATGGCTTCTCCGTTCCCTAAAGTAAACCGCGTGGAAGAACTGGTGAAATATTGCGAAGAAATAGCTTGCGGGGCACCGGAACTGCCTTTCTATTATTATCATATCCCGGCATTCAACGGCGCATTCCTTTCAATGGTAGATTTCTTAAAGACCGTAGACGGACGCATCCCTAATTTCGCAGGAATCAAATATACCTATGAAAGCCTTTACGAATATAACCAGTGCAGGTTATATAAAGACGGCAAATTCGACATGCTTCACGGACAGGATGAGACAATTCTGCCCTGCCTGGCTATGGGCGGTGCACAGGGCGGCATCGGCGGAACAACCAACTATAACGGCAAGGAGCTGGTCGGCATCATCACGGCCTGGGAAGCCGGAGACCTGGAAACAGCCCGCGAAAAACAAAACTTCTCACAGGATGTGATTAACGTAATCTGCCATTACCGCGGAAACATCGTAGGAGGCAAGCGTATCATGAAACTGATTGGTCTGGACCTGGGTAAAAACCGTACGCCGTTCCAGAATATGACCGATGCCGAAGAAGCTGCCATGAAAGCAGAACTGGAAGCCATCAACTTCTTTGAAAGATGTAACAAATTCTAACGACTATGGAAGCAAAGACAAACATATCCCAGCCGTCAGAATATCTGGGTTACTGGGAAGAAACATACAAAAACGACCTCGTGAACGATGTCATGCCTTTCTGGCTGAAATACGGCATCGACAAAGAGAACGGCGGTTATTTCACCTGCCTCAACCGGGACGGTTCCCTGATGGATTCGAACAAATCGGTCTGGTTTCAGGGACGTTTCGCTTTCATCCTGGCCTATGCTTACAATCATATAGAGAAACGTGAAGAATGGTTGCAGGCTTGTAAGAATGGCATTGATTTCATCGAGAAATATTGCTTCGATACGGATGGCCGCATGTTTTATGAGGTGACGGCAACCGGCGTTCCGGTCCGCAAAAGAAGATATGTCTTTTCCGAAACATTTGCCGCTATTGCCATGGCGCAATATTCCATCGCATCGGGAGACAAAAGCTATGCAGAGAAAGCAGTCAGCCTCTTCAAACAAGTCCTTCATTATAAAAACACACCGGGATTGCTTGAACCTAAATTCCGCGAAGGCTTTGTCGCCAAAGGACATTCCTTATGCATGATACTGATTGATACGGCCGCCCGCATCCGCGAAGCTATCGACGATGAAATACTGACAAAACAGATAGACGAGTCCATCAACGAACTCCGCCGCGACTTCATGAAGCCGGAATTCAAAACAATCCTCGAAACAGTCGGACCGAATGGCGAATTCATCGACTCCATCCCCGGGCGAACCATCAATCCGGGCCATTCCATCGAGACAGCCTGGTTCATCCTGGAAGAAGCCAAGCACCGCAACTGGGCCCCGGAATTGAAAGAAATGGGACTGACTATCCTCAACTGGGCCTGGGAATGGGGCTGGGACAAAACATACGGTGGAATCACTTATTTCAAAGACTGCAAGAACCTTCCCCAGCAGGAATACTGGCACGATATGAAATTCTGGTGGCCGCAATGCGAAGCCATCATCGCCACACTTTATGCCTATGAAGCTACCGGTGACAGGAAATACCTTGAAATGCACCGGATGATTAATGAATACACATACGCCCGTTTCCCGGACAGGGAATATGGAGAATGGTACGGCTATTTCCATTATGACGGGACATTGTCACAGCCGGCCAAAGGCAATATGTATAAAGGCCCGTTCCACATCCCCCGGATGCTTCTGAAATGTAACCTGCTTTGTAAAGAAATGCTTTCAAAATAAACGATATGAGCAATAAGAAAATCTATCCCTGGGTAGTTGTCGGCCTGTTGTGGGGCGTAGCCTTACTGAACTATATGGACCGGCAAATGCTCTCCACCATGAAAGACGCGATGATGATAGACATCACCGAACTGGAATCGGCAGCCAACTTCGGCCGCCTGATGGCCGTGTTCCTGTGGATATACGGATTCATGAGCCCTGTAGCGGGAATGATAGCCGACAGGGTAAACCGCAAATGGTTAATCGTCGGCAGCCTGTTCGTCTGGTCGTTCGTCACGCTGATGATGGGTTATTGCACCACTTTCAACCAGATTTATTTCCTGCGCGCCCTCATGGGGGTAAGCGAAGCCTTGTATATCCCGGCAGGATTGTCGCTGATAACCGATTACCACCAGGGGAAAACACGTTCGCTGGCAGTAGGCATCCACATGACCGGCCTTTACACCGGACAGGCTTTAGGCGGTTTCGGTGCGACAGTGGCAAGCGCCTTTACCTGGGAAACGACTTTCCACTGGTTCGGGATTGTCGGTATTGCATACAGTGTGATTCTTATTCTGTTCCTGAAAGATAAAAAAGACCATATCGTTCATAAAATCAAAGAGGTGGGCGCTGCCGTCGAGAATCCGGTGAAAGGGGCTCTCAAAGGGATGGGCATGTTGTTTACGAACATCTCTTTCTGGATTATCCTGCTTTATTTTGCAACACCGAGTCTACCGGGCTGGGCTACCAAGAACTGGTTACCGACATTATTCTCCGAGAATCTGTCAATCGACATGTCGGAAGCAGGTCCGTTATCAACGATTACAATCGCTTTATCTTCGTTTATCGGAGTCATTGCAGGCGGTATCTTATCCGATAAATGGATACAGACCAACGTGCGAGGCCGTGTTTATACCGGAGCTATCGGACTGGCATTGACCATTCCATCGCTCTTATTGCTCGGTTTCGGACATAACTTCCTGATGATTGTCGGCGGAGGCTTGTGTTTCGGTATCGGTTTCGGTATCTTTGATGCCAATAATATGCCGATTCTCTGCCAGTTCATCTCACCACGTTACCGGGCAACGGCTTACGGTATCATGAACATGACCGGTGTATTTGCCGGGGCAGCTATTACAGACCTGTTGGGCAGGTCGACAGATGCCGGCAACCTGGGGCACGACTTTGCCATGCTGGCAGGGCTCGTCGCAATCGCTTTACTCATTCAGATTTGTTTCCTTCGACCGAAAGTGGCAAACATGACGGATTAGTTGAAAATAATATGATTATATTTGACTCAGTATTTAACAAACAACACATATAGAACAATCACCATGAAAAAAAGCATCTTTTATCTCTGTCTTCTATTCATCGCACAAACCGCCTTTGCAGCAGACAGCTTGTACGTAAGGGAACAGCAGATTCCTATTCTGATAGACCGTACGGACAATGTACTGTTGGAAATGCGTATTCCCGCTCAGAAGGGAGATGTATTAAATAACTTCACACTCCAATTCGGAGAAGAGACGAACCTGTCTGACATAAAATCCGTACGGTTATTCTATAGCGGCACGGAAGCACCGTCCAGGGAAGGCACGCACTTCAACCCGGTGACATACGTTACCAGTTACACACCGGGTAAGACACGGGCCGCGAACCCTTCTTATTCTGTCAAACAAGATGAAGTTACCACCCCGGCAAAGACAATCAGTCTGTCTTCCAAACAGCCGATGGTAAAAGGCCCCAACTACTTTTGGGTAAGCATCGAAATGAAACCGGAGACCTCTTTATTGTCGAGAGTATCCTTCACGATGCCGGAGGCCACCATCAATAACAAACCCGCAGCCATCGAATGGAAAGGGAAAGCAGAAGCACCCCGCCGCGTAGGTATCGGTGTACGCCAGGCAGGCGACGACGGCTCGGCAGCCTTCCGTATCCCGGGACTGGTTACGACCAACAACGGCACGCTTCTCGGCGTTTACGATATTCGTTACAACAGCAGTGTCGACTTGCAGGAAATGGTCGACATAGGCGTGAGCCGCAGTACGGACAAGGGACAAACCTGGGAGCCGATGCAGGTAGCCATGACTTTCGGTGAGACCGGTGGCCTGCCTCATGCACAAAACGGCGTAGGTGACCCGTCCATCCTGGTAGACGAAAAGACAAACACCATCTGGATTGTTGCTGCCTGGACTCACGGAATGGGTAACGGACGCGCCTGGTGGAACTCCATGCCGGGCATGACTCCCGATGAAACGGCCCAACTGATGCTTGTCAAGAGCGAAGACGACGGAAAGACCTGGAGCGAACCTATCAACATCACTTCGCAGGTGAAAGACCCTTCCTGGTACTTCCTGTTGCAGGGCCCGGGACGCGGCATCACCATGCAGGACGGCACGCTGGTTTTCCCCATCCAATTCATCGATGCGACGCGTGTACCGAATGCAGGCGTGATGTACAGCAAAGACCGTGGCAAAACCTGGCATCTGCATAACCTGGCACGCACCAATACAACCGAAGCACAGGTGGCAGAAGTTGAACCCGGCGTGCTCATGCTCAACATGCGCGATAACCGTGGCGGCAGCCGTGCCGTAGCCGTTACCAAAGACCTGGGCAAGACCTGGACCGAGCATCCTTCAAGCCGCAGTGCCTTGCAGGAACCGGTTTGTATGGCAAGCCTCATCAAAGTGGATGCGGAAGACAACATCACCGGAAAGAAACTGTTATTGTTCTCCAATCCGAACACCACGAAAGGGCGCAACCATATCACGATTAAAGCCAGTCTCGACGGCGGCCTGACCTGGCCGGCAGAACATCAGGTGTTACTGGACGAAGCGGAAGGATGGGGATACACCTGTCTGTCTATGATCGACAAGGAAACAGTCGGTATCTTCTACGAGTCAAGTGTAGCGCACATGACCTTCCAGGCTATCAAGCTAACAGACCTGATTAAATAAATACGATGAAACAAAAACTGTTCATAACACTCATATTATGTGTATGGATACCGATGGCCTATGCTGCCGGTATCCCGCACTTGCTTCCCTGGCCGCAACAGGTAGACTGGAACAGGCAAACATTCTCCGAAAAAGAAATCGCCCTCCAGGCAGAAGGGAATACGGAACAGATAGTTACAGCCTGGTTGCAGGAGAATAACATCAGCATCAACCCCGCCAGCAAATATAAACTACAGGTAAAACTTGTAAAAGAATTGCCGGAAGCAAAACTGAACGCAAACGAAGCCTATAAACTACAGGTATCCTCCCAAGGCATCATCATCGAGGCCACCACGGAACAGGGAGTATACTGGGCCATCCAGACCCTCCGCCAGCTAACGGAAAAGAAAGGGGACAGAGCCTATATCACCGGATGCCGGATTACAGACTGGCCTGCCTTCCGTATCCGCGGATTCATGCAGGACGTAGGCCGCAGTTATATCTCCCTGGAAGAACTGAAACGGGAAATAGCCATTTTATCCCGTTACAAAATCAATGTTTTCCACTGGCATCTCACCGAGAACCAGTCCTGGCGTCTGGAAAGCAAAGTCTTTCCGATGATAAACGACAGCATCAATACAACCCGCATGCCGGGCAAATATTATACCCAGGAAGAGGCAAAGGAACTTGTTGAATTCTGCAAACAACACCAGGTGATGCTGATACCCGAACTCGACATGCCCGGGCACAGTGCCGCTTTCATACGGACCTTCCACCACGACATGCAAAGTCCGGAAGGAATGAAAATACTGAAACTGCTCATAGAAGAAGTCTGCGAAACATTCGATACGCCTTATCTGCATATCGGGACCGACGAAGTGGAGTTCACCAACCCCCGGTTTGTGCCGGAGATGGTCGCATTCGTCCGGTCGAAAGGCAAAAAAGCAATCTCCTGGAACCCGGGCTGGCATTACCAACCGGGTGAAATAGATATGACACACCTGTGGAGTTACCGGGGAAAAGCCCAACCGGGAATACCGGCCATCGACTCCCGTTTCCATTATCTGAACCATTTCGATACCTTTGCCGACATCCGTGCTTTATACAACAGTACCGTCTACGGGCATACCGAAGGCAGCGATGATATGGCAGGCGTCATCCTGGCTGTCTGGAACGACCGTCTGGTACAACCGGAAGAAAACATGATACGGGAAAACCACCTGTATCCCAACATGCTCGCCATAGCCGACCGTGCCTGGCGGGGAGGAGGCTACGAATACTTCGATAAAGAAGGGACAAACCTGCCTTCCGAAGACAGCCGCGCATACACTTCCTTTGCCGAATTCGAACAACGAATGCTCTGGCATAAAGAGCATCATTTCAAAGGATACCCATTTTCATACGTAAAACAGACAAACGTGAAATGGCGCATCACCGATGCATTCCCCAACAACGGCGACCTGAATAGCGTGTTCCCGCCTGAAACGGCCTTGCAAAACAGCTATACCTATGACGGGAAAACCTACGAAACAAACGAAACTATCGGTGCCGGAATCTATCTGCGCCACGTATGGGGCACACTCGTTCCCGGCTTTTACAAAGACCCGAAAGAAAACCATACCGCTTATGCCTGGACCTGGGTATATTCGCCCAAAGACCAGGAAGCTGGTGCCTGGATAGAATTCCAAAACTACGGCCGTTCGGAAATGGACCTGGCGCCACCGCAGGGCAAGTGGGACTACAAAGGCAGCCGCGTATGGCTGAACGACCGGGAACTGCTTCCGCCGGAATGGACTGCGACACATACCGTAAAATCGAATGAAACCGCGCTGGGGAATGAGAACTGTGTTGCCAGGGAACCACTCAGGGTACACCTGCAAAAGGGATGGAACAAGGTTTTCCTGAAACTTCCCGTCGGAAAGTTCACGCTTCCCGAAGTCAGGCTGAACAAATGGATGTTCACATTCGTCTTTGTCACCCCGGACGGTGAAAAGGCGGTAGACGGCCTGGTCTATTCACCGGATAAAAAGAAATAAACAGACTATCATACAATGAAAAAAACTCTTTTACTATTATGCCTGTTACTTTGCACAACTGCCTACGGTCAGAATAAGATTAAGGTAGCTTGTGTAGGTAATAGCGTGACATACGGCGCAGGCATAGAGAACCGGGAGATCAATTCTTATCCGGCTCAACTGCAACGCATGCTGGGAGACGGCTATGAAGTGGTGAATTTCGGTAAAAGCGGTGCCACGCTGCTCAACAAAGGACATCGCCCTTACTGCGAGCAGGAAGAATACAAAGCGGCACTCGACTTTGCCGGCGACAGGGTAGTCATCCACCTCGGACTCAACGATACCGACCCGCGCAACTGGCCCAACTACCGGGATAATTTCGTGAAAGACTACCTTTCCCTGATAGCGTCGTTCCGCGAAGCTAATCCGGATTGCCGGATATGGATTTGCCGGATGACACCCATCTCACACCGGCATCCGCGTTTCAAATCGGGTACCCGCGACTGGTACTGGATGGAGCAGGAGACAATCGAAGAAATAGCCCGGCTGGCCAACACCGGACTGATCGATTTGCAGGAAGGCCTGTACAACCGCCCGGACCTGTTGCCCGATGCCCTTCATCCGAACACGGAAGGAGCCGGTATCCTCGCCAAAACGGTTTACGGGGAACTGACCGGTAACTACGGAGGCCTCCGTATGCCTGCCACTTACTCCGACAATATGGTCTTACAGCGGGAAAAACCCTTGCTCGTCTCCGGGACAGCCAATGCCGGCGAGAAAGTAACCGTGCAAATTGCCGGACAAAAGAAAGAGTCTGTAACCGCCTCCAACGGCAAATGGTCTGTCACGCTCGACCCGTTACAGGCAGGAGGTCCTTATGAACTGACAATCGAAGCCTCGCCCGCCACAGAGAAGAAAAGCAAAAAGAAAGCACAGGCTTCACAGAAACTGACCTATAAAGAGGTACTGGTCGGCGAAGTATGGCTCTGTTCCGGGCAGTCCAACATGGCTTTCCGGGTAGACGAACTGGCAGACAGCCAGCGTAAGGAACTACTCGAATATGCGGACAGCCAGCCACAAATACGTCTCTTCAATATGCAGCCCCGCTGGTATACAAATGCGGTGGAATGGGACATTTCTGTCATGGATTCCCTCAACCGCCTACAATATTACCACGATACCCGGTGGACACCATGCAACGAACAGACAGCCGATAAGTTCTCGGCCGTAGCCTTTGCCTTCGGACGGATGTTGTCGGACAGCCTGCAAGTTCCGGTCGGACTCGTCCTGAATGCCATCGGGGGGTCGGGTACCGAAGCCTGGATAGACCGGAAAACACTGGAATTCAAATTTACCGATATACTGTATAACTGGACACAGAACGACTTTATCCAGGACTGGGTACGCGGTCGTGCGGTTCTCAACACGAAGAAATCATCCGACAAACTGCAACGCCATCCGTATGAGCCTTGCTATCTATACGAAACGGGAATCCAACCATTGCAGCAATATCCGATAAAAGGAGTCATCTGGTATCAGGGCGAATCGAATGCCCAAAATATCGAAACGCACGAACGTTTGTTCCCGTTGCTGGTGGAAAGCTGGCGCAAAAACTGGGGAGAAGAGTTTCCGTTCTATTACGTTCAGCTGTCGAGCATCGACCGTCCGAGCTGGACCTGGTTCCGCAACAGCCAACGTGAACTGATGGAGACGATTCCAAACAGCGGCATGGCCGTCAGTAGCGACCGGGGAGATTCGTTGAATGTGCATCCGGTATACAAACGCGAAATAGGGGAACGCCTGGCCCGTTGGGCACTCAACAAGACATACGGACATCCACTCACTCCGTCAGGTCCTTTATTCCGTTCAGTCGAATTCAGGGACAACGCCGCCTACATCACCTTCGATTACGCCAATGGCCTGCACACCTCCGACGGACAGCCGATACGCACATTCGAAATAGCGGAACACGACGGGTTATTCTTCCCCGCCCAGGCCGAAATAATCGATGGAAAGGTGAAAATCCGCAGTGAGAAGGTTACGAATCCGAAGCTGGTCCGCTACGGCTGGCAACCATTCACCCGTGCCAACCTGGTCAACAGCGATGAACTCCCGGCTTCAACATTCAGAACAAAGAAACAATAGTATCATGTACAACAAATCCATATTAACCGGATGTCTTCTCCTGCTGGCAGTCATGTTAGCCGGATGCAGTCAGCCACCAACATCTAAACCGAATCATATGATTACCTGTACCTGGAATAAACTACCCGATTTGCCGGGCATGGCAGACACCGCCTCATTAGGGGTTTCAGCCCCTTTTGTCGGCATCAGTAACGGAATGCTGCTGGTTGCCGGCGGTTGCAACTTCCCCGACAAACCGGTCACCGAGGGAGGAGCCAAACGATATTACAGCGATATATTCGCCCTCGACCTTTCAGACAAAAACGCCCAATGGCAAAAAGCCGGTAACCTGCCTCTTCCTGTTGCCTACGGAGCCTCCGTCACGACACCGGAAGGTATCGTCTGCATAGGGGGAAACAACAGCACCGATTTTTTAGCCGATGTCTATCTGCTGTCCATGTCCAGGTCCGATGAAAAGGCACATATTTGCAAATTGGATACACTTCCCGTATCGATGGATAATCTTTCTGCGACCTATATCGACCACACGATATATGTAGCCGGAGGAAATGAGAACGGGAAACCCGGCCATAGCTTCTATTCAATGAAACTGAACAAAAACCTCGATGGAAACTGGGAAAAACTGCCGGACTTCCCCGGTCAGGCACGCCTTCAACCGGTCTTAGCCGCCCAACAGTCGGCCGACGGAGTACGTATTTACCTGTCGAGCGGCTTTCAGCCCGTTTCCAAGGATGCGTATGGAAAGGATGTGGATGCAATTGTCTCTTCAGATATGCTCTCATACCATCCGGCTACAAAAAGTTGGACTACGGAGACTAAATTGCCTCCAGTCAAAGGCCAAGTCTGGCGTACCTTCACCGGAGGTTGCGCAGTTGCTTACGGCGACAGTTCAATCCTACTTATGGGCGGCGTCAACTACGGCCGTTTCTTAACAGCCCTCAACCGTTCCATCTATATGGAGCGGGCCGAAGAAAGATTAGAGTTCGAAGGACTCGAAAGACTGATAAAAGAGGGAAAAGAGTATATGCATTATCCGGTGGAATGGTACAAATTCAATACATTCCTCTTACAATACAACACCTTTACCAAAGAATGGACCGAGCAGGGAGATTACGAACAGTTGGCCCGTGCCGGGGCAGGAGCCGTATTGAAAGGTGACAGCCTCATCATCGTCAACGGTGAACTGAAGCCGGGTATCCGGACACCGCAGGTGAATTATGCAGAGATTAAATAGTTTTACATAAAGTTTCTGAAAACAATCTGCCATCTGTCACATCTTCCAATAAACTACTATCAACCAACAAATATAAGGTTGCAGATACATTCTTTTCATCTGCAACCTTATCTGTCATCTGCCACCAACACAGATGCTCCGGGTAAGAACTAACCCGAATATAGTATACAACTAACTTCAAAGTAATAAGGAACTAGTCTGAAAGTCCTTACCCACTAAAACTACCCTGTACAGGATAATCGACCAGGGTGTACAGGATAGTTACGCAAGGTGTACACCTTAATAAGCCAGGGTGTACAGGGTAATAATAAGGAGTTATGACCCGAGGATTAGTTTCTCCCTTAGTTGACGCTAAAAGATGCCAGGGTTGGATATAGTTTGCCTCCGGTTTATATCATACCCGAACAAGGCGAAATCCCCCAGGCACGGGTCATCCGGGAATACCTTCTTTAAGGCTTCGGTAATCTCGACGGCGGTTTTGAGGGTAGCATTCTTTTGTTCGGTCAATCCCAGTTCCAGCGAAATCTGATGGACGTGAGTATCTAAAGGGATGATTAACTCATGCGGTTTGATGGCTGTTTCCCAGATGCCGAAATCTACAATTCCGTCTTTTCGGACCATCCACCGGAGGAACATGGCGAGACGTTTACAGGCAGACGTCCCCGTCAGTACGGGAATCCCTTCAATTCCTGAGAAAATATCCTGTATCTTTGTCACCGGATTCGGATAAGGACTGGCAGACAAAGCATCTTCCAGCGAGTCATATTCTTCATAAATACTTTTCAGCCGGTCGCACAACTGACGTAGATGGGAGTAGGTGTAGAAACGGTAAAAAGTATCTCTCTTACCGTGTTCAACCGGATTTCCCGCCAAGTTCTTATACCCTTCATTCCTAATCCAACGGTAAGGACTAGGGCCCATTGCATCATGCAGTTCATTCGCTTTCCGGAGGATTAGTTCCCTGCGTCCGTAAGAAATCCAGGAGGTAATAAAAGCGGACACCTCAATATCCCTTTTCTCCGTGTACCGATGGGGAAACTGGACAGGATCGTCCTTGATAAAACCGCTAACATTATATTCATTCGCCCACCGGCGGAGTTTTTCTTTTATTTCTTCATTCATTCTTTTTACCTGTATCAGTATCTTTCCTTTTCAATCGCTTTATATCTTCATCCAATTCCTTAATACTATTCAGACGTTCGGATGCACGCTGCACCTCTTTATATTGCGTATATTCCTGTCCGGCTTTTTGTACAGCCAACTGATGGGAAATACGTCCCGCATCTTCTAGAATACTTTTTTCATTCATAGTCAGAACCAGTTTCAACTTTTCTATCCAATCTTTCATATACAAGGGCTTATGAGCCATTGCCTGTGCTTCCGCGAAAGCTAAAAACTGTTCGACTATTAGTTTCAACATCTTTACTTCTTCTTCATTCAGATAGTTTTTACCAATAGCTATATCCGCTTTAAGAACTTTATCGGGATAGGTCGTAGAAGTCAATCCCATCATAGGTAACGACGCATTGGCCCGGTAATAAACCAATTCTGCGGCAGTTTTACCACAGACAGCCCAAAGTAACTTATTCTGTACTTCTTTATAAAAAGAAAGCGTCATCTCATCAGACGGGTCGTAATCGATACTTGTAGCATAAATATCTTTGATTTGCTGGTAAAAGACTCGTTCCGAAAGCCGGATTTCCCTAATACGTTCCAGCAATTCCTTAAAATAATTCATGGAAGAGCCTGTTTTGAAACGTTCGTCATTCAATGCGAAACCTTTAGTGATATAATCACGAAGCCGTTGAGTTGCCCAAATGCGGAATTGGGTACCTTGCTGTGATTTTACCCGATAGCCGACGGATATGATGACATCCAGATTATAGTAATTGGTATTATATTCTTTTCCGTCTTCGGCAGTTGTTCGGAAATTCCGAACAACTGCCGAAGAATCCAATTCTCCTTCTTCAAAGATATGTTTAATATGTTCACTTATGGTCGATTTGGACTTTCCGAATAAAGTACTCAACTGCGATTGTGACAGCCACACAGTTTCCCCCTCAAACAGAACATCCACTTTAATAGTTCCATCCTGTGACTGGTATATTAATATCTCGTTGTTATTATTTTTCTCATCCATGTTACTTCTTCTTCAGGAAATACTGCCGTTGTTCCTCCGGATAATGTTCGATGGCATAACGGAGAGCTGTGCGGGGGAGGCGTGTAGCGTGCTTTTCGAGAAAGTCGGTTAATGTTTCCCGGTCTTTTTTGCCGACTTCGCGGAGCATCCAGCCCACCGCTTTATGCATCAGGTCATGTGTATGCGTCATCAGCTTTTCTGCCAATGCCAATGTATCGGTATATTCACGGTTACGGATGAAAGTGACGGTAGAAACCATAGCAATCCGCTGTTCCCACAAACAGTCGCTATCCGCCAGTTCATATAATCGGGTACGGTCTTTATCCAGCAGGTAAAGACCTACCAGATGCGGGCAGGTAACGTCTACCAGGTCCCAATTATTGATGCGCCGGGCATTATCCAGATAGAAATCATACAATTTCTTACGGTCGGCCTCAGAGGCTTTCTTGAACTGCTCGACCACAATCAGCAGGGCACAAAGGCGGGCTTCATGGTATTCACTTTCAATCAATAGCTGCAACTCGGATAAAGGCGTCTGCTTATTCGCTTTTGCAATGCTGCGGGTGAGGGGAACGACCAGCCCGAGAAACACATCACCTTCGGCATACTCACCGGGCCCCGTCTTGAAAAAACGTTGCAGGAAAGCGGCCTTCTCCGGATTCGCCACCGAGAGAAGCTCGCTCAACACAAAAGCTGCCGTCATGGACGCATGACGCGTGACACAGGACGGTCGCCTTCCAGGAATCCGATTACGTTGTTGCAAACGGTACGTGCCATAACGATACGTACATCCATTGTCTGCGTGCCGATATGAGGCGTCAGTACCACATTTTCCATTTCCAGCAATTCGGGCAGCGGATAGTCGCCAAATTCAAATACATCCAGTCCGGCGCCATGAATCGTTCCGTCCTGCAAGGCCTTTACCAGCGCATGTTCGTCCACCAGCGGGCCACGGGCGGTATTAATCAGGATAGCCGACGGTTTCATCTGTTTCAGTTCCGCTTCGCCGATGATATGGTAGGTATCGGGAGTATAAGGAGCATTCAGGGAGACAAAATCGGACTTCGCCAACAGCTCTTCCTTAGAGACGTACGTCACGTTCAGTTTCGTCTCTTCCTCCACGTAAAGTGGGCGGCGGTTATGGTAAATCACCTCCATACCGCAGGCATTCGCACGTTTGGCCAATGCCTTTCCGATACGTCCCATGCCGATGATACCGAGTGTCTGTCCGGTAATATTCACGCCAAGATTTTCGAGTACACCCACCTTCATCTCTTTGCCGAGCGTACGCAGTTTGCGGTCGCATTCGGTGATACGGCGGGCAGTATCGATCATCAGTCCCAAAGCCAGGTTGGCGGTAGGGGCGGTGACAGGGTCGGGAGTATTGGCTACGGTGATACCTTTTTCCAGGCAATACGCCACATCTATATTATTATAACCCACCGCGTAGTTGGCTACCAGCTTCAAATTCGGGGCATGGTCGACCAGTTCCTTATTCACCGGAAAGTCGAACATGGAACATAGAACATCGTATTCCGGAATCATTTCCAACACCTCTTCATAAGTGAAATCTCTTCCTTCGGGAAAAGTCACGTCATAGTTACTTTCCAGCTCGGTAAACCCTTCGCGGAACATGTCGTAGGTTACTAATATCTTTGCCATAAGTCGTTACGTTTTATTATTCAGGCAAAAATACAAATCTATTGTTAATTAATTCCTATTTTTGCAGGTATAATATCAAAAAGCAGTGGATGTGATTAGTTATATTCATGTAAAAAAATAAATGAATCCTACCAACCCTGCTTTTTAGTTTAAGACAAATTATAACAACTAACATATGGTTCTGAACTACATCTGGATCGCTTTCTTTCTAATCGCTTTCGTCGTCGCGCTGGGTAAACTTATCTTTGCCGGCGATACGGCTGTCTTCACAGAGATTATCAATTCCTCTTTTACGTCTGCCAAGACCGGATTCGAGATATCGCTCGGACTGACCGGTATCTTGTCGCTCTGGCTAGGAATTATGAAGATTGGCGAAAAGGGGGGAGTCATCCAGTCGTTTGCCCGGTTGGGGGCACCGGTTTTCAGCAAGCTCTTCCCGGGCATACCGAAAGAGCATCCGGTGACAGGTTCTATCTTTATGAATATCTCCGCCAACCTGCTGGGACTGGACAACGCTGCCACACCGATAGGGTTGAAAACCATGCAGCAGTTGCAGGAATTGAATACAGAAAAAGATTCGGCCAGCAATTCGATGATCATGTTCCTTTGTATCAATGCATCGGGATTGACGCTTATTCCGGTCAGCATCATGATGTATCGGGCACAAATGGGGGCGGCTAATCCGTCGGATGTCTTTTTACCTCTTATGCTGGCAACCCTTACCTCTACATTAGTGGCCGTTTTAGCTGTCTGTATCAAACAGCGGATCAATCTGCTTCAGAAAAATCTGGTATTGTTCTTCGGTGGATTGGCTGTTTTTATCGGAGGACTGGTCTGGCTGTTCAATTCGTTGGAGCAGGAGCAGGTTTCCCTTTATTCGACCTTGTTTGCAAACACATTATTGTTTACGATCATCTGCGGATTCATTGTCAGTGGCATCCGCAAAAAGATCAATGTATACGATACATTTATCGAAGGAGCTAAAGAAGGATTCAAGACCGCAATAACGATCATACCATATCTGGTAGCTATCCTGGTCGGAATAGGTGTATTTCGTGCTTCAGGAGCAATGGATTTTATCATCGAAGGTATCCGGACAGGCGTAGGTGCTTTAGGCTTAAATACAGACTTTGTAGGTGGCCTGCCGACTATTTTGATGAAGCCGTTAAGCGGAAGCGGTGCACGGGGGATGATGCTGGATGCGATGAACACCTATGGTGCCGACTCATTTGTGGGCCGGTTGGCTTCCATCGTGCAAGGTTCGACGGATACAACGTTTTACGTAGTTGCACTTTACTACGGAAGCATAGGTATACGCAACACCCGTTATACTATTCCATGTTCTTTGCTGGCTGATTTGGCCGGGGTGATTGCGGCAATAGCTTTGACATATGTATTTTTTACCTGACAGGTTATTTCCGATTATCAAAATGTCACTACTATACCAGGTAAATCGGATTAATATGGCAGGTATTTGAAAATACTATACCGGGTAATATTTTTTAACATATCATTCAGAAAGATAAATAAGAATAATAATAGCATTATGACAATATCATTTTACGCGGAAGACATCGAACTTCCGGCCATCAAGAAAGAGGCTGTCAGCAACTGGATCAGGAAAGTTGCCGAAACATACGGTAAAAAGACAGGGGATATCAGTTACATCTTCTGTTCCGATGAAAAGATCCTGGAAGTAAACCGCCAGTATCTGCAACATGATTATTATACGGATATCATCACATTCGATTATACCAGCGGAAACAAGATATCAGGCGACCTTTTCATCAGCCTGGATACAGTAAAAACAAATGCGGAAAAGTTCGAAACTCCATACAACGAAGAACTGCATCGTACCATCATCCACGGAATCCTTCATCTATGCGGCATCAACGACAAAGGGCCAGGGGAGAGGGAGATCATGGAAGAAAACGAAAACAAAGCACTGGCTATTTTGCCGGGAGAGTGCCGGGAGAGTTAATCCCGGCATTTTTTCTTTTGCAACAAACAAATTAGTATGGGATATGATCTATTTTACTAACTCTTTCAGCTTCCCTTTTAATGAACCGGGGCCATATCCACTCCACATCTCCTGTACTGTCCCTTCCGGTGAGATCAATACATAGTGGGGGATACCTACTACCTTATAACGGGCTGCCAGTCCGGTACGACCGTTTTTCAATTCATTCCATTGGTTTCCCGTCATACTCTTTTCGGAAATAAATTTCTTCCAGTTTTCTTCACTATCACCACTGATACTGACTACCGCCAATTTGTCTTTATATATCGCTGTTACTTCTTCCATCTCCGGAATGGATTGTACACAAGGGCCACATCCCATACTCCAGAAATCAAGTAAAATATATTGTCCTTTGAACTCAGAAAGATGATGAAGGTTTCCTTCCGGATCATACAAATCGCCATCGGCCATTTCATCACCGACATTCACTTCCGCTCCCAAATTCATATATTCAGTAATATTTTTCCCTGCCGGAGTCTCTCTGTCAGCCTCAGACAATCGGGCATACAACGCTTTAATTTCAGGAATATACGGATTTTCTTTATCCCATTGCAAACGCGAAGCATGCAGTAAATATTTATCCAGCCATACGGACGATACTGGGGCTGTACTTAGATAATCAAGTTCTTTCTTCAAAATTATTGTTTCCAAAGGCTCCTTTAATTTACGGAGAGAATCCACCTGTTTCCAATCAGCCCGCTGAAGTTCTTCATTATCGGCATGTTCCTGAAACATTGTACGCAGCAAGTCATACTCGTTTGCAGTATATTTCAACACCTCCAACTGTTCGGGAAAGGAAGCCTCCACAAAACGATTTTCTTCAACCTGTTCTGGCAGGTCGCTTTCCACCTTCCAAGTCTTTAATAATTTATCATTTCCTGTTACCTTTATATATTTACCGGGGGCAGTCCAAACATTTATCCAAAGACCGGGAAAGCCTTTACTGCTGGACATCAAATATAGTTCACGTTTTCCGGACGTAATCGTATCGTGCAATGAAAACTCACCATTGATAAGCGTATCTTTCATTATCTCCTTTATTAATTGGCCTTCCGATACACAAAGTTCGATAATGGCGCTATCAGATACATTTTCAAGATATCCCTGAATTAAAAATTCATTTGCTGGAACAGAAGGACGATGGGAACAAGCCCCTGTTAACAGCAATGCACATAATGGCAAAGATAGCACATACTTTTTTTTCATATCCTATTATTTTTAATGCCGGCAAAATTGTTTTAAGTCGCAACAAAGATAAAATTTTATATTATATCACCGGCAAATATCATTGGCTAAAGCCTTTTAGAAATACCATCCCAAATTAAACTGGATAACGCCATTATGATCTTTTCCCCTGAAAAGATTACTGCCACCAAAAGTATATTCCGACTCCTTAAAGATATAAGTACAACCTAAATTATAATTGACTGAAACGATTAATCCCATATCAAACGTGTAACCGGCCCCCATGGAAAAAGAAAGATCACACGGACTCATATCATCCTTTATATTCCTCGAAACGGTTTTTGTTTCAAAAGGGGGGTAACCCAACGAATATTTGAAGTTAGTTCCTTTTGCCCGGACATTAATACCTAATTGCGGACCACCAAACATATGGAAACCTTTATACAAATAGAACTTTGCATAAATAGGAATATTTAAATAATCAATGTCCAATTTGGATGTTTCACCTTTATATTTATAGCGGTATCCCTGCATGGAATAATAAACTCCCGGTTCCAGTGCAAACAATTTGGAAAAACGGATTTCTCCGGCAACTCCGACATTTACACCAGACCGCATATCAGCAAAACTTTCCGGGTAGGTATTAGCCAGATTAAACCCGATTCGGGGAATAAAATGAAACTCTTGTGCGGATATCTGAATAGAGATAAAGGCAACAAACAAAAGGAGTACTAACTTTTTCATAACATATCTAATAACATTGTTAAATATATAGATGCCGGATATTACTAATATGTTGCATGAGAACTTAATTTTTAATGTATGAAGTCATTGAAGCAATAAAACTGGTAAATACTTCGTTTATTAAATAGTAGTCACTCAAAAACATATTATTATGAGCACATTAGCATCAAATCCACAAATCAAGAAAATGATCCATTCAATTTCTGAGATTTGGTTTATCATTATTTTATCCATTCCCGCATGGAGCATGACTAGTTATCTGATCGTAAAAGAGTTTGATAACTTCACATTTGTTCTTACTTTGTTTTTTACAATTGCCATAGGCCTGCTGATCAAACAACTTTTTCAAAAAACAGGTTGGATAAGTTCATTGCTTGGTTTTCTTCTTTCTTTGGCTTCCCTATATATGATTGGAGCATTGCTTTCCGAATATGGAGAATTTCCTACAGGGGCAGAGCCAAATGCCATAAAAATGATTATCATCGGAGGAACTCTTGTGGGAACATCCCTAATTCTGGCATTAAAAATGTGGTACCAAGGTGTACTTAATATGCTTGCCAGCTAAAAGCTGTTATGATTGAAGTTCATTACAGATTTTCAACATAGTAATCCTCAGAGGTCGTAAACTTTGCCTGATAACAGCAAAAATAATTTCTTCATCGACATTGGCATATTCATGCGATATGATATTTCTAAGAGCTATTACTTTTCGCCAAGGTATTTCAGGATACCTCAGTAATAGCTCTCCATTGGTACATTCATCTATCTTCTTAATATTCTCTCCAATGATTTGAAGACGTATTACACGACCAGATCACAACGATCTAAAACTCTACCTTTATCAAACATAAATGCCATCTTTCAGAATGTTATTCTTTAGTGCGGGGCGCAGTGAATCTCTTAACCTAATCAAATCAACCTTACATTTACACAATGATTCCAACAATTCTTTAAGATCAAAAATAATGAATGGCTCCACTTTCTCCAGTGAAACAAACACATCCAGATCGCTTTCCTCTGTTTGTTCTCCTCTGGCAACAGAACCATAAATACCCAGCTCTTTAATACCAAACTGAGGACCAAACTCTTTTTTGAATTTCGACAGTATTTCTTTATATTCTGTTACAGACTTCATAAGCATTTCGTTTTTACAAAGTTAGGAATAAATTTAATATCTACGATATAGGATGATGCAGAATGTGTTTCAAGCTGTAATCCTAATTCTCATCCAAACTCGCCATTCACTCATTTTTCAACCGGGTGAAAGTCTTTCGCCTATACTTTTGAACTGTAATCAGATTTTTCATTTAAATTTACAGTTATGAAAGCAAGACTCTTATTTTTATTCCTGTGCCTGACATGGAACGGCTGGGCGGACACATTCGTCCCTTACAATCCCGACTCACTGAAAAAGGGAGATTGGATAACCCTCGAAACTGTCCATTACTATCCCTATATCGCTCCGGGGATTAAAGAAGAAATCCCTTGGAGGGCGGAGAATATACGCCGGATCACTATACAAGCAACTGTGGCAGAAAAAACAGACAAGTCCATTTCTATCGACTATACGCTGGGGTACTTGTATGATTGTCGTAATGACAAAGAAAAGCCCGGCTTTTATTATTTTGACAGCCGTTATCAGCAGGATTTCGCTTTCGATAATAATGCGTCAAACAAACAAATCTTGCGCGTTACGTACGATCGGAAAAGCCGGAAACCACTTGCATTCGATAAAAAGGACTCATCTTTCTCTTATTCGAAAACGTATGTTCCTTTCGGAGTAAGACAGGAGGGATTATCCACTCATCTGGAAACTTATGTCCGGGATTCGTTAAACCTGGATGAACTGATTACCCCGGTTGCAAACGATTTCCTCACCGGATGGAAAGAAGACGGGACTATTCAAACGACACTGGGTACACGGGTCATCGATGCCTCATTTGTTCTTCCTCCGAATACGGAATTTACTTGTAGCAATTTCGATATCGATGCATCTAAGGATTTGACCATTCACAAAAAAATATTTATCGCTTACCCAACAGAATACAAAGTAGGAAAACGAGTAACGCTACTGCTTACTCCAGGAGACTCCATTATTCAAGACAAAGAGGTATATGCAAATACACATACCTACCATTACGAGGGACAAGGAAATGAACAAAACAATCTCCACTATAACTATCGACGGTTTTCACACTACAATTCTGAATATGACATCACTTTTCCCAATGAACTGAAAAAAGCATTCCAATCCCGCGATTCTCTTTTTCAAACCGCCATGGAGAAAGATTTCGAGAATATGGACCCTTATTGGCGAAGAGCATTCGAACTCTCGGAACAGTACTTCAAAGGAAGGTTTATCTTATCGTACTATACGAGAGCCACCGATAAAGATGCCTGGCATAAAAGTGGTTTACTCGACTGGCAAGCTCCCCACTTCGCATCGGTCAACCCACTTATCGATTATGCATATAAACTGGAAAAATGGGATGCAGCAAACTACGGTTCTTTTCTGTATACCTACAGTGCCTATAAAAAACAAGAGATTTATTCAGACAACCTATGTCTGAATAAGCAGAAAAAATTAACTCCTCAGGAAGATTATCTTCTGAATAAACAAATCCTCTCCGGTTATCCCCAATATCTGGTAAACGGAGTAAACCTGTCAACTTTAATGTACGGTAAGATGCTATCTGAACTAGAAAAGGATTATAACGATTTTATCACTTCCTGTCCAGATACCAGCTTGACAAACAATGTAAAAAAAATATACAATAAACTATTACCTTTTGAAGCAGGAAAGAATATCAAAGAAGCCGGTCTGATCATAACCGACAGTCTGCATTTGGTAAAAGGAAGCGACCGAAAATACATCCTGTTATTTTTATCAGCAAGCAAAGGTCTCTACGGAATAAACCTTCAAAATGCACTCGACCTGAAACAACTCCTTAAGGAGAAAGGATTGGATTCTACCGTACATCTCGAACTCTACGCAGATTTTGAACGTCGTAACACAGAAGTGGTAAAGCCATATAAAGCCATTCCCGAGAAGCAAGCACACGATATGAATTATAATCTGGGGTTCAGCTGGGTTACTATCCTGATGCGCGAAGACGGGACTATTCTCTATCGGAAATTCAGCAATATTTTAGACACCGAGCCAATCCCTGAATTAATTCAAAAAGACCTGAATAGAGAAGACAAATCTTTCAACGATTTTATGAAAGGATTCAAAGAGGGCATTCTAGGTGCACTCCTAATCGCAGCAATCATCGGTATCATTTACTATCTCCGAAACAAAAACAGACAGAAGCAGGAGCGTAACTGCCGTCATATCCGCGAACTCGAACTCCGTGCCATCCGCTCCCAGATGAACCCGCATTTCATCTTTAATGCGCTAAGTTCGATACAGAATCTGATCAATCGCTCGGCCAATCAGGAGGCGAACAAATACCTGATCGATTTCTCACGTTTACTGCGCAAAGTTCTGGCTACATCCGAAAAGAAACTGGTTCCTCTCTCGGATGAGATCGAGCAACTGGAACTATATCTGAAACTCGAACAACTTCGTTATCCTTTCTCTTACTCGTTGACAGTCGATCGGAATATTGAGCCGGATGCAATCGAAATTCCGGGAATGCTGATACAACCTTTCGTTGAAAACGCTGTTAAGCACGGAATCGCTCCACGCGGTACGGGAGAAATCATAATTCGATTATCTTTGCAAGATCAGTTGTTGATAATCGATATCACTGACGATGGTCCCGGATTGAAAACAGAAGCAAATGGTGGCTTCGGTATCCGTGCCGTCACCAATGAGTTCGAAATATTAAAGACTTTGTACAATACGGAAATCGGTATTACGATCGAAAACAGACAGGAGAAAGAGTCTGTTTCCGGTTGCCACGTCCAATTATCCATTCCTCTATAAAAACAAAAATATGGAGACAAAAATAACCGCAGCAATTGTTGATGACGAGCAGGGGAACCGGGAAAACCTGCTCCGCATGCTCGGTACCTATTGTCCGCAAATCAAAATTTCGGCTATTTGCAGTTCAGTCACGGAAGCCCGTACCGTCCTGCCCGAAGCTAAACCGGATATCCTTTTTCTGGATATCCGGCTGGGCGACGATACCGGTTTTTCCCTCCTGGAAAGTCTGCCGGATATTCCTTTTGAAGTGATCTTTGTAACGGCTTACGACAGCTATGCAATCCAGGCTATCCGCTTCAGCGCACTCGACTATTTACTGAAGCCTATCGACCCGGAAGAACTGACACATGCTGTAGATAAAGCCGTCCAGGTCGTCTTACGAAAACAGGAAAACAAGCGGATGCAAAACCTTCTGCAAAACAAGCGGGCACTGGATAAACAAAAGAAAATAGCCCTGTCAGTCGCCGATAAAATTGAATTTGTTGAAATCGGCTCTATCGTCCGTTGCGAATCGGAAAGCAACTATACCACTTTTTATCTTAAATCGGGAGAGAAGCTGATCGTATCAAAAACATTAAAAGAATTTGACGACTTGCTGACACCTTACAATTTCCTCCGTATTCATCAATCACATCTGATCAATCTGGAGGAAATAAAAAGTTTCATTAAAAGCGATGGGGGATATATCCGCATGAAGGATGGTTCTTCCATCAGCATTTCCCGCCAACGACGGAATTATGTGATGGAAGTTTTAAAGCAGTTGTAAGCCGTAGCGGTCTGAATTCCCGTTCACTCTTTATATTTCAGGTCGAAGCGTCCTTCTGTAATACGGTCTCCCTCAAAAGTCCCACTGAATATCCCGTCAGACATCCGGGTAATGTGGACTTTTCCATCTCCGATTTTTTGGTTATCAAAAGAGACATTCGTGTACGGAAGTGTTTCTCCTTGTTTGGGATTAGGTATTGAAAAGCGAAGGTAAGAATCGAAACCTATTTGTGCCGAAATCGTCATGCCGGTACTATCTTCCAGCTGGGTAAATTCTGCGACCGGCACCCCCCAGCGGCCGCTTACAGATACCCAACCGTCAACCAGGCAACCAAATGTATTCGTACCGGTCGCAGTAGCCTCAGGCATAAGAGTAGGGTCAACCGATTTATTCTCTTCACAAGCTATACAGAAAAAAAGCAAACAGATAAATAATATATGTTTCATAATGGTGTCTAATTAAAAATGAAAATTCATACCGAACAACAACGATAATTGAGAAAAGCAGCCGCCACCGCCATTCAATTCAGGTGACTCGACCTGCCATTTCTGACCATGGTATTTGACGGAATAACTGTCCGAAGAGGTAACGATCCAATTCACCTTTGCAGAGATTCCTATATGTTGGGAAAAGAGATATTCACCGCCTGCGGATAAGTTATAAGCGAGCTTGTTCATCGATACATTCCGCGGTTTATCGTACACCAAACTTTTATCTTTGTAAAGCTGGTATCCCAAACCCGTCGACAAAGATAAATTAAACTTCTGCTTGACGTAGAACAGGGCGATTTGTGGCGCAATGTAGTTCATCAGAATTTTATCGGAGCCTTCATCATGACTATTTTTATACTGTCCACCCTGATAAATGAGACCGGGAGACAGTTTAAATGAATCGAAGATATATTTATCCCCCAGATAATAGTAGTTAACACCCCAGGAAACCCCGTTCCGCAAATCACTGCGATAAGCATCGGAGTTGTTAGTAATCCCGATCATCTTTCCCAAATACCAGGAGGGACCCGCATGGACAGAAAACAACGATTTTCCGACCGACGCCTCCTGGGCAAACAACGAAAGGGTTGACATCAACAGCCCCAATAAAAACAAATACTTTTTCATAACATTCTTTTTAGACTTATATTAATATATGATGGACTATAGAATTTAAAAGCTGCATAGAAACATATAAAAAATATATTTAGGATAAAGCCACCAACAAATCTGCATCTGTAGAACCTTTAACGAAACAAAGCATAAGCAAAATATCCTTTGGGATGGTGGCTAAAAGGCGGAGTATGACTATCTTTGCAAAAGAAACAAAGAGAATTACGACAATGACTTTCAATTACGATGTGATCGTGGTAGGTGCTGGCCATGCAGGCTGTGAAGCCGCAGCAGCTGCCGCCAACCTGGGTTCAAAAACGCTTCTTATCACCATGGACATGAACAAGATTGCACAGATGAGTTGCAATCCGGCCGTAGGCGGTATCGCCAAGGGGCAGATCGTCCGTGAAATAGATGCGCTGGGAGGGTATATGGGGATTGTAACAGACCGCACTGCGATTCAGTTTCGCATGTTGAACCGGAGTAAAGGTCCGGCTATGTGGAGTCCGCGCGCCCAAAGTGACCGTGCCCGTTTTATTGATTGCTGGCGGGGAATACTGGAGAACCTTCCGAACTTATATATCTGGCAGGATACTGTCCGCGAAATAATGCTGGACGGAGATACAGTCTGTGGTGTAAAAACTAATATGAATGTAGAATTCCGGGCAAAGAGCGTAGTCTTAACAAACGGAACGTTCCTGAATGGCTTAATGCATATCGGACGTACACAATTACGTGGCGGACGCATCTCGGAACCGGCAGCAACGGGACTCACGGAACAACTGGTTTCTCTGGGAATTAAATCGGAACGGATGAAGACCGGAACACCTGTACGTATCGACGGTCGCAGCATACACTTCGATGAAATGGGCGAACAACCGGGAGAGAACGACTTTCATAAATTCTCTTACCTCAATTTCCAGCCGCGCCCGTTAAAACAACTTAGCTGCTGGACGACTTTCACAAACGAAGCATGTCATGCTATTTTGCGTGAGGGCCTCCCCGACTCTCCCCTGTACAACGGACAAATTCAGAGTATCGGCCCGCGCTATTGTCCCAGCATCGAAACAAAGATCGTAACATTTGCAGATAAAACCCAGCATCAACTGTTCCTGGAACCGGAAGGCGAAACAACACAGGAGTATTATCTGAACGGCTTCTCCTCCTCTCTCCCATTAGACATCCAGTTGCGTGCGCTGCAAGCAATCCCTGCATTCAGAGATATTCAGATTTACCGCCCGGGATATGCAATCGAATACGATTTCTTTGATCCGACGCAATTACATCATAACCTGGAAACAAAACAAATCCGTAACCTGTTCTTTGCCGGACAAATTAACGGTACGACCGGTTACGAAGAGGCAGGCGGACAAGGATTGATAGCCGGCATCAACGCACATATCAATTGCCACGGAGGCGAACCGTTTATCTTAGGGCGCGACGAAGCCTATATCGGCGTACTTATTGACGACCTCGTAACGAAAGGTGTAGACGAACCTTACCGTATGTTTACCTCCCGTGCTGAATATCGCATCCTGCTCCGCCAGGATGATGCCGATATGCGCCTGACAGAAAAAGCCTACAAAATAGGTTTGGCAAAACAAGACCGCTACGACCTGCTGACAGAGAAAAAAGAACACAGGGATGCTATTATCAACTTTACAGAAAACTATTCCGTAAAGTCGCAATACATAAACGAAGGATTGGAAAAGCTGGGTACTACCCCACTCGCTCACGGTTGCAAACTGATCGACCTGATCCTTCGTCCGCAACTCACTTTGGAAAGCGTTGCCACCCTCGTCCCCGCACTCCGCACAGAGTTGGACAAGGTTCCTGCTTCACGTAAAGAAGAGATTATCGAAGCAACAGAAATCCTGATCAAGTATAGCGGTTACATCCGGCGCGAACAGATCATCGCAGAGAAAATAAACCGCTTGGAGAATATCCATATCAAAGGTAAATTCGACTACAATTCGATCCAGTCTTTATCGACCGAAGCAAGACAAAAGCTCACGAAGATCGACCCGGACACCATTGCACAGGCAAGCCGTATTCCAGGCATCTCCCCCAGCGATATAAACATCCTACTGGTGCTCCTCGGGAGATAAAACGCGAATTGTTCCACGTGAAACATTTACTTTAGGTAAAAGAAGCTAAAACACTGGGTATAGGACAGAAACAGTTAAACAAGATGAGTTCAGAAACGGAGAAACATATAAAAATGATACTTTCTATCTTGCCGGACAAGCCTGGTTGCTACCAGTACTTCGATGACAAGGGAACGATCATTTATGTAGGTAAAGCGAAGAACCTGAAGCGCCGTGTTTCCTCCTATTTTAATAAGGAACACGACAGCAATAAGACACGTGTACTGGTAAAGCAAATCCGCGACATCAAATACATTGTTGTCAATACAGAAGAGGATGCCTTGCTGCTCGAGAACAATCTGATCAAACAGTATCGTCCCCGGTACAACGTCATGCTGAAGGATGACAAAACATATCCTTCGATTACCGTAAAGAACGAATATTTTCCCCGCATATTTCAGACTCGGAATATAGTAAAGGATGGCTCACAATATTACGGTCCCTACCCGTCCGTATACACTGCCAAGGTCATGCTTCAGATGCTGAAGGAACTTTATCCGTTACGTACCTGCAAATATCCATTGACACCGGAATCTATCGCAGCAGGAAAATATGATGTCTGCCTGGAATACCATATCAAACGTTGCAAAGGACCTTGCATAGGTTTGCAATCTATGGAAGAATACCAGCAAAACATTTCCGAAATAAAGGAAATCCTTCGCGGAAATATCTCCCAAATCAGCAAACACCTCTACGAAGAAATGCAGGTTTTAGCCGGAGAACTGAAGTTTGAAGAAGCTCAAAAAATAAAGGAGAAATACGAAGTAATAGAAAACTACCGCGCAAAATCGACAGTAGTTACGCCTATGCTTCATAATATAGATGTATTCTCTTTTGCAGAGAACGAGAAGTCGGCTTATATCAATTTCATGCATATTGGAAACGGGGCGATCGTACAGGCTTATACTTTTGAATACAAAAAACGGCTGGACGAAACCAAAGAAGAACTGCTCAGCCTGGGTATCGTAGAAATGCGCGATCGTTTTAAAAGTACGGCACGCGAAATCATCGTTCCTTTCGAAATGGAAATGGAATTAGGTAATGTGACCTTTACGGTTCCACAGCGTGGCGATAAAAAGAAGTTGCTGGAACTATCCGAAATGAATGTAAAGCAATTTAAGGTAGACCGACTGAAACAAGCGGAAAAACTCAACCCGGAACAACGAAGCACACGTATTCTGAAAGAAGTACAGGACGCTTTGCATCTACCCAAATTGCCGATACATATCGAATGTTTCGACAACTCGAACATACAGGGAAGCGATGCCGTGGCTGCCTGCGTTGTCTTCAAAATGGCGAAACCATCGAAGAAAGACTACCGCAAATACATTATCAAGACAGTGGTCGGGCCCGATGATTACGCATCCATGAAAGAGGTGGTACGCCGCCGTTACCAGCGAGCCGTAAACGAAGGTTCTCCCCTGCCCGACCTGATCCTTACCGACGGTGGAAAGGGGCAAATGGAAGTTGTCCGGGAAGTCATACAAGACGAACTTCATCTCGACATACCGATAGCCGGACTGGCGAAAGACGGAAAGCACCGGACCTCCGAACTTCTTTTCGGCTTCCCTCCCGTTACGGTCGGCATGCCGATACAAAGCCAGATGTTCCGCTTCTTTACACAAATACAGGACGAAGTACACCGCTTTGCCATCACCTTCCACAAGGACAAGCGCAGCAAAAGCCAGACCCGCTCCGAACTGGACAGCATCAATGGGATCGGAGAAAAGACTAAAGTATTACTTTTGCGCCATTATAAGAGCGTAAAGAGAATACGGGAAGCCAGCTTCGATGAATTGAAGGAATTGATCGGGGAAGCTAAAACAAAAGCATTAATAAATGGTTTAAAGTAAACATACAAATGAGAACAGTTATACAGCGTGTACAGCATTGCTCCGTTACAATCGACGGACAACTCAAATCCAATATAGGAAACGGGATGCTGGTATTGGTCGGTATCGAGGACCGCGACACACAGGAGGACATCGAATGGTTGTGCAAGAAGATTGCCAACCTGCGCATTTTCGACGATGAAAACGGGGTTATGAACCGTTCTGTAATCGATACGGGCGGCGAGGTAATGGTGGTTAGCCAATTCACTTTACATGCCTCTACAAAGAAGGGAAACCGCCCCTCCTACATCCATGCCTCCAAACCGGACTTTGCCATCCCGATGTATGAATCATTCTGTGCCGAAATGGGACTGCAAATCGGCAAGAATGTCGCCACCGGAGAGTTTGGCGCAGATATGAAAATAGAGTTACTGAATGACGGGCCGGTCACTATCCTGATCGACTCGCAAAATAAAGAATAAGATGGCTGATATTACCTTGCAACAAGCCCAGGAGAAAGTGGACCAGTGGATCAGGACGTATGGTGTACGCTACTTCAACGAGCTTACCAATATGACGATCCTGACCGAAGAAGTAGGCGAACTGGCGCGGATCATGGCACGCACCTACGGCGAACAATCGTTCAAAGAAAGCGACAAAAACCGCGATCTGGGCGATGAAATGGCCGATGTGCTATGGGTATTGATCTGCCTGGCAAACCAGACCGGCGTGGACCTGACCGCTGCATTCGAAAAGAATATGCAGAAGAAAACCAGCCGGGACAAAGAACGACATATAAACAACAATAAATTATAATTTATGGCACACGAACACAATTGCAGCTGCGGTCACGACCATGATCATGAACATCATCACGATCATGAACACGAACACATGGACAAATACCATGAAGCGTTCGCCAAATTCGACCCGGCCGGAACGGAAGAAATAGTAGGAAAGCACGTCGTATCCATCCTGGAAAAACACGAAAAAGAGAACTTCACCCCCGAAGTCCTGAAACAAATCCACGGATGCATCGACCTGACTTCGCTGACCAGCATCGACACAAAAGAAAGTATCTGGAAACTGGTAGACCGGGTAAATGATTTCGAAGGAACCCGCCCCGACGTTCCGAATGTCGCTGCCATCTGCACCTATCCCCTATTCGTGGAAACAGTCAAGCAGGCATTGACGGCACAGGAAGTAAAGATCGCCTCGGTAGCTGCCGGATTCCCCTCCTCACAGACATTCATCGAAGTGAAGATTGCAGAAACAGCCATGGCAGTCATGACGGGAGCCGACGAGATAGACGTAGTGATGAACCTCGGTTATTTCATGGAAGATAACTATGAAGAACTGACCGAAGAGATACAGGAGATCAAGGAAAGCTGCCGCGAAAGCAAGCTGAAAGTGATTCTCGAAACCGGCGCCTTAGTCACTCCGGAGAATATCCGGAAAGCTGCTATCTTAGCCCTGTATTCAGGCGCAGATTTCATCAAAACATCCACAGGCAAAGGTTACCCCGGTGCAACCCCGGAAGCCGTCTATACGATGTGTAAAGTGATCAAAAAGTACCATTCCATCACAGGAAAGCAGATCGGTATAAAAGTATCGGGAGGTGTACGCACCGCTGAAGATGCTGTCAAATATTACACGATCGTTAAAGAAGTACTGGGTAACGACTGGCTGAACAAGGAACTGTTCCGCATCGGAGCCAGTAGCCTGGTAGAAGATATTGAGCACCGCCTGGGGAAATAAATCAAGGGATGTTGCCAAACATACAAATGGCACACAGATGACACAGATTGGGCAGATTTACGCAGATATTAAATAATAAAAATCTGTGTTCATCTGCCCAATCTGTGTCATCTGCGTGCCATAATGAAACTTTTGTAATATCTTATGATCATTTCTGCCGCTCCATAATATAATCGGCCAACGCCAGCAAACCTTCGCGGGCATCCGATTCCGGAAGCTGCATAAGCACCTCCACTGCTTTGTCGTGATACTCTTTCATACGCATTTCCGCATATTCAATACCGCCATTCGCCTTGGCAAACTCGATCAAAGCATCAATATTCCGAGATGAGAAATCCTTTTCATTAATAACTTTCAAATATGATTCCACCTCTTCTCTCCTGCCACTTTCAAGTGCATGCAGCAAAGGCAGCGTCACCTTTCCCTCGCGTATATCGTTACCGGTCGGTTTGCCGATATTCATTTCTTTGAAGTAGTCGAAGATATCATCCTTGATCTGGAAACAATACCCCAGATACTCTCCGAACTTACGGCATTTAAGCACCAGTTCCTGCGGAGCATCCGCCGAAATAGCCCCGATCTCCGTGCAGGAAGAAAGCAGCGTAGCCGTCTTCTTCTTTATCACCTGCATATAGCAAGCCTCGTCGAGGATACTCTCTTCGGCCGTTTCGAGCTGTTTGATTTCTCCCTCCGACAGGTCACGTCCGAGGTTGGATACGATATTTATGATTTGCAAATTGCCTGTTTGGATAGAACGGATCAATGCGGTGGAAAGGACATAATCACCTACCAGTACCGAAATGCGGTTATCAAAAATAGCATTCAACGAAGGGACCCCCCTACGCTGCTTCGTCTCGTCAATAACATCATCATGTATCAGGGTAGCCGTATGCAACAATTCAAGGAAAACGGCCGAATTGATCGTATGGTCGGTTACTTTTCCACAAGCTTTTGCTGTGAGAAGTACCAGTAACGGGCGGACATGTTTGCCGCTGGCATGCAAGAGTTGGTCGATGGCTGATTGCAACCTATGCGTCTCACTACGAAGTGAATCCGCAAACTCATCGTTAAAGCGTTTAAACTCTTCCGCAACCGGTTGTTCTATTTTCTTTCTATCATTCATAATCTATCCAAAGATTCGCAAAAGTAACAAAAAGTATTGAGTAAGCGAGTTTTTTCGTACATTTACCGTCTATTGTCACCCTAAAACGTGTTAAAAGAGATGAAGCTATTCCTCATAGACGCGTATGCACTGATCTATCGGTCGTACTACGCATTTCTTAAAAATCCGCGTATCAACTCGAAAGGCATGAACACTTCTGCCATTTTCGGTTTTATCAACAGTCTGGAAGACGTTCTGAAACGCGAGAACCCGACGCATATCGCCGTGGCTTTCGACCCGAAAGGCCCGACCTTCCGTCACGAAGCCTACGAGTTATACAAGGCACAGCGGGAAGAAACCCCGGAAGTGATCCGGCAATCCGTTCCTATTATAAAGGATATTATAGAAGCATACAATATCCCTATACTGGAAGTTCCCCGCTTTGAGGCAGACGATGTGATCGGCACCGTATCGAAGCAGGCTGAGAAAGAGGGATTCGAAGTTTATATGATGACACCCGACAAAGATTATGGCCAGCTGGTATCCGAACATATATTTATGTACCGTCCCAAGTTCGGAGGCGACTACGAGGTGATGGGCGTCAAAGAAGTCCTGAATAAATACTCGCTGACTTCGGTCGACCAGGTGATCGACCTGCTGGGTCTGATGGGTGACAGTTCCGATAACATTCCCGGCTGCCCAGGTGTCGGAGAGAAAACGGCGCAGAAACTTCTCGAGGAATACGGCTCGATCGAAAATCTGTTGGAGAATACCGACAAGCTGAAAGGTGCCCTCCAGAAGAGAGTAACGGAGAATGCCGAACAAATCCGTTTCTCCAAATTCCTGGCAACGATCAAGACGGACGTCCCCATCCAGTTCGATGCCATGAAATGCGTCCGTGAAAAACCGAACGAAACCCGTCTGACCGAGATTTACACGGAATTAGAATTCAGAACATTTATTAACAAGATGACAGGCGAAGAGAAAAAGCCCGCCCCCGCCCCGCAGAAGGTGGCAGCGAAAGGCCCGGTTCAAGGCAATCTCTTTGACTTATTTGCACCCGAGGAGCCGAGTGTTCCAAAATATTCGACTCTCGCGAGCTTAAAAACGACTCTTCATATATATAAAACCGTTGATTCTAAAGAAGAAATGGCTAAATTAGGCCGTTTTTTAGAAGATCAGGATTTTTTCGCTTTTGACACGGAAACAGATGGCATTGACCCGCTTACTGCCGGATTGGTTGGAATGTCGTTCGCGGTGAAGGAAAACGAAGCCTGGTACGTCCCGGTTCCGGCCGACAAGGAAGAAGCAGCGAAAATTGTCGCCCACTTCTCCCCTGCCCTCCAAAATCGCAAATTACAGAAAATCGGACAAAACATTAAATTCGATATTATCGTCCTCCGCAAGTACGGAGTCCGCGTGGCCGGTCCGTTATTCGACACGATGATCGCCCACTACCTGCTGAACCCGGAACTTCGTCACGGGATGGACTACCTGGCGGAAACATATCTCAAATATAAACCCGTCCCCATCTCGCAGCTGATCGGTCCGAAAGGGAAAAACCAGCTTTGCATGCGCGACGTCCCTCTCGCCCAGATCGCCGAGTACGCCGCCGAAGATGCCGACGTCACTCTGAAGCTCAAAAACTTCTTTGCCCCCGAATTGAAGAAAGCCGGCATCGAGTCTCTCTTCTTCGACATCGAAATGCCTTTAATATATGTATTGGTAGAAATGGAGGCGACAGGCGTCAAGCTCGACACGGTTGCGTTGAAACAGTCATCGGAAGAACTGACCGCCGCACTCAACAACCTGGAAAAAGAGATTTACGAACTGGCAGGCGTCAAATTCAATATCAATTCCAGCAAACAGGTGGGCGAAGTCCTTTTCGAACATCTCAAGATCGAAGAGAAAGCCAAAAAGACAAAAACAGGCAGTTACAGTACGAGCGAAGATATTCTGGAAAAAATGCGTTCCAAACACCCGGTAGTAGGCAAGCTGCTGGAATATCGCGGACTGAAAAAATTGTTGAGTACCTATATAGATGCCCTTCCCGAACTGATTAATCCGGAAACAGGCAAGATCCATACCTCGTTCAACCAGACTGTCACGGCTACCGGCCGCCTGAGTTCGACGAATCCGAATCTTCAGAATATCCCTATCCGCGACGAACTGGGACGTGAGATCCGCAAAGCATTCATCCCCGACAACGAAGATTGTACCTTCTTCTCGGCGGACTACTCGCAGATCGAATTGCGCATCATGGCCCATCTGAGCCAGGACGAGCACATGATCGAAGCCTTCCGCAGCGGTGCCGATATCCACTCCGCAACCGCCGCCAAGATATATGGCATCCCGGTAGAGGAAGTGACTGGTGACATGCGCCGCAAGGCAAAAACGGCCAATTTCGGGATCATCTACGGCATCTCCGTATTCGGACTGGCCGAACGGCTGAACATCCCCCGGGCAGAATCCAAAGAGCTTATAGAAGGTTATTTCAAAAGCTACCCGGGTATCCGCGATTACATGGACGAGAGTATCCGCATCGCAAAAGAAAAAGGCTATGTCGAAACGATATTCAAACGCAAACGCTACCTGCCGGACATCAATTCGCACAACGCCATCGTACGCGGTTATGCTGAACGAAATGCGATCAACGCCCCTATCCAGGGCAGCGCCGCCGACATCATCAAGGTAGCGATGGTACGCATCTACAACCGTTTCGAAGAAGAAGGTCTGAAAAGTAAAATGATCCTCCAGGTACACGACGAACTCAACTTCAACGTCTGCCAAGACGAACAGGAAAAAGTACGCCAGATCGTCCTCGAAGAAATGGAAAACGCCATCCAGCTCCAAGTCCCCCTGATCGCCGACTGCGGTGAAGGGAAGAACTGGCTGGAGGCACATTAAACAGAGTTCTTATAAAACATACTAGTATATGAAATACCTCATTCTTGCCCTGGCATTATCGTTCGTTTGCTCCTGTAAGCAAACGAACGATAAAAACATACAACTGGTCACAGTCGACGTCGCAAAGGACTATCCACCCAAAGAAGTCTGGTTGCAAGACATCGCCGACATAGAATATATCCCACTGGCAACCGCCGACAGCATGCTCGTCAACTCCGACTTTTCCGTTGTCTCAAACGACGGCATAGTGGTAAGAGGCGGCAAAGTCGGTGAAATCCTGCTGTTCGACAAACAAGGCCAAACGCTGCAAGGCCGTATATGCTGCCAAGGACAAGGGCCGGAAGAATACACCGCAGTCATTTTCAATATTGTCGACTGGCAACGGAAAGAGGTATTCATTGCCGACTTCACCACCCTGAAAGTATATGACTTCTCCGGGAAATATCTCCGTACGCTGAGCCGTCAAAGCATTATGGATTTGAATATCATCGACCTGAATAGGGATTATCTGTTATGCAGCCTGTTTAAAGAAGGAAACGAAGATCCGTATGCCCCCTATTTTCTTCTCTCGAAAGAAGATGGAAAAATAGATACGTTATCAATAGAAATTCCCCATTGCATAGCCAGCGACCGCAAAATAGTATGGGATGACGGACATACCAATAACGCCTACGGAATCTTACCGCAATTACACAGTTGCGCAGACAAGATCTGGCTAACAGACGTCGCATTAGACACCATCTTCGTGATGCACCCGGACCTGCATCTCGAGCCGGTCATGGTTCCCCTCCATGCACCCACTACAAATCTGGAAGCTCCTCTCCTGCTCTTCCGGGGAATGAATGACCGGTATGCCTGGATAAGCAGACTTCCGCGACAGGTAACAGTTAAAATGAGCGATATGGTCGCCAACCGCGAGAAAAGGGAAAAGCTATACATGTACGACCGCAATGCTGACGAATGGTGCGAACCGGTTTATCGCAACCGTGCCATAAACAACCGCAAGATGGACCCGAAGTTCATCAACACTACAGCTGTCCCATACGGCTACGGCCTGATCGAACTGAATGCCATGGACCTGGCAGAAGCCTACGCCAATAATAACCAGATAACGGACGAGAAACTGAAAGAAATAGCCTCCAACCTAAAGGAAGAAGATAACCCGGTCCTGATGATCCTGAAATTCAAAAACTAAAAGACAGACGGATAGTTGCATGAAACAGCATCAGAATAATGTAGCAACTATAGAAAGTTTTGAGCTGTCTACAGTGCCTTTTAAACGAGGCTCGCCTCGTGCCGCAGGCTCTCTTTTGCCGTTGGTTTCAACCAACGGTTCTAAATATAGGAGGCAAAGCCTCTTCCTTTGTGGGATTTATCCCCTTTCATTATATGATACCCAATAAAGGGGTTGAAACCCACAGAGGAATCCGGTAAAACCGGAAGGTTTATCTATCCGTCAGTTGAAACTGACGGCAAAAGAGAGCCTGCGGCATGGGGCTTTGCCCCATTAAAGACAATGATACTAATTAGTTCACCTCTGACAAATCTCGAATAAACCACCATCCCCATTGTCATACCGACACATTGATTCATTATTGACAAATTATTCCAATGCAATTAGCCTGCCCTTTGATTTACTTCTCGTATCTTTAGTCCCGGATTAAAAATCAAAGGAAGATGACTAAAAGAAACATTTTATCTGTTCTATTCGCAGGTTTACTGGCCGGCAGTTGCTCAGGGCCGGAAGTGAGATTAGAAAATATCAACCCATACGCAGTCCCACAAATCTCAATCGAAGAAGAGGCATTGGCCGATCTCCCGGACCTGTTCGCTCCTCCTCTGCATCTGCTGAACGATACATTACTCTGCCTGCTGAACTCGCAGGATGCCTCCTCCATCCGTATCTTTCAGACTACAGGCAAAGAAATGAACCAGTATACGCTAAAGAAGAAAGACACCGCCATCGTCATATCTCCCGACAAGAATTTACAGGCCCGACTCGAATATCTGAACCCGGCCAACAACGTCTATTACGAACTCGCTGTAGACCGCGGAGAAATGTCGATTGCCGATTTCACCCGCCTGCGGTTAGGTAAATTCTCCCCCAGCGAAGCGTTCAAGGTAGGCGATAAACTGTTTGTCGGTCTCGGCCCTTACCTCAAAGGGCTATTAAGTGTTTTCGACAAAGACAAGCAAAGCAAAGAAATCAACTTCTTTGGAAATTATCCCGTTGCCGGCACGGAATATCAATACCAGGAATACCTCGACTATTTCCAGGGATATCTGGCCCGACGCGACAACCAGTTCATATACGCCAGCACCTATTTCGGTTATATCGCCTCCTATTCTTACGAAAACGAGCGCCTAACCAAGCAATGGGAAAAGCAAACGTCCGACTTCCTGTATCAAAGGGTAAACAACCGCATCGAATTCGATAGCCTTCACCACGAGGGATTCGGATGCATCACAGCCGGCAAAGAACATATTTACGCCTTCAGCCAGTACCTGTCGGAAAAACAGATGAAAGAAAACGGAATATTAGTCTTCGACAAAAGCGGAAAGCTACTCTCCTGCCTCCGGATAAAAAACCCCGTCGTCTACTTGGTAACAGACAGCCGTGAGGAAAATTTATATGCCGTCTCTTACGACATAGAAGAACAACATTTGTACCTAAGCAAATTAAAAACAACCCTATAAACCCACCGATTATATCACTCTACGATTACATCTGGAAAATAATGCTGCGTAAAATCCCTTACGAAAAAGAAGGCACCCTCTACACCGCAGGTCACAGGCATCTGGCCTTCTCCCGCAGCAGCATAAATTAACTGTAAAAACCAGGATAATCCCTGTTCTTGAAGAATATACAAGAAAGAATGGTTATCTTTGTCAACTCCAATTAACAACAAAAATCTATGAGCGATGCAGAATATAATAATATGACACCCCGGCAAATGGAATTTGCTGTTTTTTGTGTGATGTGCGTTGCTGAAGAACTGCAAAAACCGGCAACAGAAATATATGACCTCATGATGCAAAACCGGGTTCTGCAAGACTATATCGTCGAGTTTTATGATGTACTACACACACAAAGCCGGGAATATATAGTGGAAGATATTATCAACTTAATGAAAGAAAATCAGATCCTATGATTGTTTATCACGGTTCATATTGCAGGGTGGAGAGGCCGGAACTCACTTTCTCCCGGGAAAAGTTAGACTTTGGTAAAGGCTTCTATATAACCCCTATCCGCGAGCAGGCAGAACGTTGGAGCAAACGTTTTCTAAGAGCCCGAAAAGCAGCTATACTTAATGTATACGAACTGGATGAAAATCTTTTAAAGTCCTCCGGCTTCAAGGTAAAAACATTTACTGCCTATGATGAAGAATGGCTGGATTTTATATTCGCTTGCCGGAAGGGAGAAACTATTTATCTACAATACGATGTAATAATCGGAGGTGTGGCGAATGATAATGTGTTTGCCACATTGGATGCTTATTTTTCAGGATATATGAGTAAAGACATTGCATTGGACAGGTTGAAATATGAAAAGCCTAACCATCAGATTTGCATATTGAATGATGCTATCCTGGAGCAATATCTGGTATTTAAAGAAGCAATCGATTTGATATAAAAAGTTATGGATGCAGTCGGAACATTAAAGCTATTGAAATATGCACGAATCATCAAAGGGTTCGCAGAGCAAATGAAAATACCTTACGCAAAAGCTATGGATTTATTTTTCCATTCCCTTACATTTCAATTATTGCAGGATGGAGAAGCCGATTTACATTGCCGAAGCGATTTGTATCTGATAGACGAACTCAAGTTGGAAATCTACGGGAAACTATGAATAACCTCTTCAATAAATGAAAATTGCACATATACAAGAAAGAATGGTTATCTTTGCCCGTTGAAAAAGTCTGCCGGACGGCAGCTTCCGAGATGAAACAATACGAATAGATAATAAAAACAACATACTAATTTATGGCATTACAATGTGGCATCGTAGGTCTTCCGAACGTTGGGAAGTCTACCCTTTTTAACTGCTTATCAAATGCAAAAGCACAATCAGCAAACTTCCCGTTCTGTACGATCGAACCGAACGTTGGTGTAATTACCGTTCCCGACGAGCGTCTGAACAAACTGGCGGAACTCATCAACCCGCAACGCATCGTTCCCACGACAGTCGAGATCGTCGACATCGCCGGCCTGGTAAAAGGGGCCAGCAAAGGGGAAGGGTTAGGAAATAAATTCCTTGCCAATATCCGCGAAACAGATGCGATCCTGCATGTGCTCCGTTGCTTCGACGACGATAATATCGTGCATGTGGACGGCCAGGTGAATCCTGTCCGCGACAAGGAAATCATCGACGCAGAACTTCAGATAAAAGACCTTGAAACCATCGACAGCCGCATCGCGAAAGTGCAGAAACAGGCGCAGACAGGTGGTGACAAGCAGGCCAAACAGGCATACGAAGTACTGGTAAAATTCAAGGAAGCTCTGGAACAAGGCAAAAGCGCCCGTACGGTGACCTTCGAGACAAAAGACGAGCAGAAGATCGCCCACGACCTGTTCCTGCTGACCAGCAAGCCGGTCATGTACGTTTGCAACGTAGACGAGGCAAGCGCAGTGAAAGGCAACAAATATGTAGATGCCGTACGTGAAGCCGTGAAAGATGAAAACGCGGAAATCCTGGTCGTAGCTGCCAAGATCGAAAGCGAGATAGCCGAATTTGAGACGTATGACGAACGCCAGATGTTCCTGGAGGAAATCGGTCTGGAAGAATCGGGCGTAAGCCGTCTGATCAAATCGGCTTACAACCTGCTGAACCTACAGACTTACCTGACTGCCGGCGTACAGGAAGTACGTGCCTGGACGTTTGAAAAAGGCTGGAAAGCACCGCAGTGCGCCGGTGTGATCCATACCGACTTCGAGAAAGGCTTCATCCGTGCCGAGGTGATCAAATATGACGATTATATAGCATATGGTTCCGAAGCAGCCGTTAAGGAAGCTGGAAAGATGAGCGTGGAAGGCAAAGAATATGTCGTACAGGACGGCGACATTATGCATTTCCGCTTTAATGTATAGTAACTTTTCCCCTCTCGAGAGGAGGCAGGGGGTGTGTCATAGTTCAGCCTTATAACTAGCTTTAACACACACCCTGCTCCCTCTCTTACTTCTTCGAATTACGATATTGCAAAGGAGTAACCCCGAAATATTCCTTAAAACATTTCCCCATATATCCCGGACTCGAGAAGCCGGCTTTCCAGGTGATCTCGGAGATTGTCAGGTCGCTGCTCTCCAGCAAAGAAGCACATTTACGGAGTTTGATCTGGAGGATAAAATCATTCAGAGTCAATCCGGTGATCCCCTTAATTTTGGTTCCCAGGCGGGTACGGCCCACCGCTATTTCACGACACCACATATCAATGTTAAAATCCTTATTCTCCATATTCTCTTCAATGATCCGGACGGAATCTTCCAGGAGCTGCCGGTCCAGGCGGTTGGTCGCCAGATCGGTCGGGACGGAGTCTGCCTCGGTATGGAAACGCTTCTGCTGCCGTTTCAGCGTATGGATGATATTATTACATTTCAATAAGAGTATTTCCATATTGAATGGCTTCACGATATAATCGCTCGCCCCGCATTTAAGACCTTCCAGGGCACTTTCCAAGTCTGTACGGGCTGTCAGCAGGACGATCGGGATATGAGATGTCTCAAGCTTACGCTTCAGGCGCTGGCACATGGCGATTCCGGACAGGCCGGGCATCATCACGTCGCTGATAATAAGGTCCGGCTGCTCCATTTCAGCGATACGGATGCCCTCTTCGCCATCGGTTGCCTTATAGACCTTATATTTGATCGAGAAAGCCTCTTCAAGAACCTGTAACAGGTCTTCGTTATCTTCCACCAGCAACACGGAAAGTGAAGTATCTGCTGTTTCCTGTGCAATCATTTCCGGAAGATCAGGACGGTCCGGCAGAAGAACGGCGTCTTCCGGTTTCATTGGTTGCATAGGCAACGGTTCGACAGGAAGCGGTTCAGTCACTTTCTGTTCGTCCGTGAAATGTCTGTCACCCAGACAAAGGGTAACGGTAAAAGTCGTACCCTCTCCTACTTCACTTTCGACTTCGATCAAGCCTTTATGTTGCTGGATGATCTCATGTGTCAACGACAAGCCGATGCCGCTCCCCGAAAGAGAAAGACCGGTTGCATTATCCGCCTGGTAAAAACGCTCGAATATATGGTCTTGTTGGTTCCGGGGAATACCGGAACCTGTGTCGGAGATACGTATCTCCACAACTTCTTTTTTACGCAACAGGCTAACAGTGATACATCCTTCATTCGGCGTAAATTTGAACGCGTTCGAAAGCAGGTTATTGAATACTTTCCGAATCTGCACCGGATCGAACCAGACAGGAATATCCTCCTCCACCGTTTCCAGCTTATATTGTATCCTGTTCATCACCGCATAGTCTTTGAAAGCATCGAATTGTTGCCGCACGAAAGGGACCAGGTTCTGGCAACTCACATGGAAAGGCATCTTACCCTGTTCCAGGCGGCGGAAATCGAGTACCTCGGTAATCAACTGCTGCATCTGTGCCGTATATTGGCGCACTTTCAAAAGTTTGGTCCTGAACGTACCCCCCAGATCATAGTTCTGCAACAGCAGGTCCACCTGGCTGATCATCAGCGTCAGAGGAGTTCTCAGTTCATGAGATATATTTATATAGAACTTCAGCTTCATCTGGTTCAGCCTCTCTATACGCAGTTTCTCCCGGTGTTCCATTTCCAGCGAAGCCTTCAGGAAAGCCCGGCTACGGTTGAAACGGATCAGCCAAACCAGAAAAAGAAGACCCAGCAAACCATATACCGCAAAAGCATAGGGAGAAGCATAGAAGGGAGGCCGGACACTGATATGGAGAGCGATCTGCTTGCCCCCGCCTACCTCGCGCACCAACAGATTGTAATCTCCCGGCGATAAAGAAGTATAAACGATCTGCTGGTGTAACGTACGGGTCCATTGTTTATCCAACCCGTCCAGTTTATATTCAAACAGGTTCTTATCGGCATAGCGGTAATTCGTAGAGGTGAAACCAATGGTCACATTATTCTGGTCATGCGTAAGCATAAGTTCAGAAGTATACGATATACCTTCTTTCAAAATACCTGGCGACGCCGACGGAAAGACCGGATTATTATTTACAGACAGACTATTGAACGAAATGGTATAAGGGACCTGTGCCGTAGACAGGCCCGACTCTTTAGTGGCGATCATGCCTTCCACACCACCGATAAAAATCATACTGTCTTTAGGAGAAATATAGACGCCACAATTCGAGTTCAGACGATGCAAAGGCGAAGAAGTACCCAGTAAAGTATGCGTACTCTTTCCGGTTTTCATATCGAGCAAGGTGATTCCCCGGACAGATGTGACCAACAATTTCCCCAACGGGGTAACGGCTGCCCGGAACGGTTCGTTGGTCAGTAAATGACCTTGTTCCTGGTTGTAGCAGGACCAGAAATCATTCATCGTATCATATCGCAATACACCGACACCCGTCACCACAAAATAAAGATGACCTCTCGTATCTCCGGTTATACAATGGACAGGCTTCTTCCCGATCATCTTTTTTACGGCTGGGATCTCTTCGGGCATACGGTTGTCCATCCTGACACAGACAACCTCCCGGTTGGCCGGAGCCAGCCATAACCGGTTTTCATTATCCAAATAGGCGGAACGGATAGTAACACTAGTGCGGCTGAGAAGGTCGGGATCGGAGAAGAGCGGGGAGAGTTTCCGGGTATCGAGATCCAGCAGGAACAGGCCTCCCTGCGAAACCACGATCAACTGCCCTTGCCACGGTATCAGATCCGTAACGATCTGCTGGTTATCTTCCAGCAATACATCTTCACCCAAGCGTTCCGGACGTCCGGAAGAAGGAGAGTAACAATATAATCCGTGCTGGAAAGTACCGATATACAGCCGGTCGTTTCCGGCATCATACCAAACAGATTTGGTCGTACCACACGGCAGGCGGAAAATATCCGGTTTGAAACGTTTCACTTTCTGTGTATGGCGATCCAGGCAATTCAGACGCCCGTGTTCGGTCGCTATATACAAATTGCCCTTTGTATCCTCTGCCATCTTTCCGAACAGGAACCCCCTCAGGCTTTCCGGATCATCCGGCGAAATACCGTAGAACAGGTAATTCTCTGTATTCGGATTAAAATAACTCAGGCCGCCGTAATAGGTCCCAACCCACATTCCTCCCTGGTTATCCCGGTAGATATCATAAACGGATGAATGCTTCAAAGACCAGGGAACTTGTTCTTTATGCGACAAATGATAACAATCGTCCAAAGAGGGATTCACTACCGTTATCCCGGCATAGGTACCTATCCAGACATTCCCTTTAATATCCTGGTTAATACTCCTCACCTGGTTATTGACAAGCGGACAAGAGAGCGTGTTTTCCTGCAAAGACAGCCATTCACCTTGGCTAAATACTTTAGCTCCGTTGGCCAACGTACCGACCCACAACCGCTCCCGGTCATCTATAAAGAGAGATGTAACCGACTCATTTTCCAATAATACTTGAAGACTCCCGTCCGCCAACCGGAACAATCCTTTCGTGGTAGCCAGCAACCAGCCTTCAGCCGAAAAACACAGGTCCTTTATAATAACGGTCGAGTCCGAGAAAGCACAGATCTTTTGGGACCCGCCATCAGGATTATACCGGTAAAACCCGTTTCTATAAGCATAAAACAAGGCGTCATCCCTATATTTCAACGCATGCGCCTGCACGGATGTTTGCCGGAATTCTTCCATCCGCATATCATAGACTACCAGGTTCCTGTTCGCCAACATATAAATACAGGAATCCCCGTCGCCACAGATTTCATGGATATTATTATCCTCCATCCCATCCAGATAAGTAGACAAACGGAACGAACGGACGACTCTTCCGTCATACACATTAAAGTTATCATTCCCGAACCAGACAGCTCCTCTTTTATCCTGAAAAATGGATATAGCAGAAGGTTCTGCAAAGCCATCGTTCAAATCAATATGCCGGAAATAAAGTTCTTTCGCCGATAACGGAAACAAACAATATAAACAGAATAATGTATACAAGAATTTAGGCCTCATAAACAAAGATATTTAATGCAAATTTAACCCTTTTTTAGCGGTAAACAACAATAAGAGTGCACGTTAACTAAAATACAGAAGCAACATTATGGTAATATCCGTCGAAAAAATAGTAATATCCGCCACCAACGGTATTTACTATTCTATCAACCGATTCTAATATGCCTTTTTATCAGCAGATTATAGATTTGCAGCATAGAAACAAAATTTTCTTGAATCTAAATAAAGATTTATTTATGAAAAAAGTATTGAGACCTATCGGATTAATTTTACTCTCCGGCACCCTCTGTTCTACCGGCCAGGTATTTGCAACAGACGCAAAGTCGGAAGCTGTCGCCAACATCGCCCAGCAAAAGAAACAAGTAACAGGTACAGTCATTGATGCATTCGGCCCTGTAGCCGGTGCTTCTGTTTCCGTAAAAGGAACCAGTGAAGGAACAATTACAGATATGGACGGGAACTTCTCCATAGATGTAACTCCCGGAAGCACCCTGTCTATCTCTTTTATCGGCTATGTAACACAGGAGATCAAATACACCGGACAAGCATCCCTGCATGTAACGCTGGTGGAAGACACCCAGAAAATCGACGAAGTGGTGGTTACTGCCATGGGTATCAAAAAAGAAAAACGCGCTCTCCCCTATGCCATGAGTGAACTGAAAGCTGAACAGATACAGACGGTTCCCGTGCAAAACGTAGCTACTTCCTTATATGGAAAGGCAGCAGGCGTACAGATCCAGCAAACAGCTATGGGGCCTACGGGAGGAACTAAAATCCAGATCCGCGGTATCAACTCGGTAGAAGGTAATACCCGCCCGCTGATCGTTGTGGACGGTATACCTATCAATGATACCGATTCGCAATGGTCCGGCCGCGAACGTAACGAGATCCAGCAGGGTTCTGCCCTCAACGATATCAATCCGGACGATATCGAAACTATGTCGATCCTGAAAGGTGCAAATGCGGCAGCCCTTTACGGTTCGCGTGCTACCAACGGTGTGATCGTCATTACAACCAAACGCGGCAGTGCAGGAAAAGGACTGGGTATCCAGGTCAGCACTTCCTATATGTATGACCAGCGTGCTTATATGCCCGAATTCCAGAATGTATTCGGCGGCGGTTCAAATCCTTATTTTACAACGAATGCCGATGGACAGTACATATATAACGGCGATACATACCGCAGTTTCGGTCCGCGCATGGACGGAACGGAAGTCCTCTGGTGGGACGGTGTAAAACGCCCCTACTCTCCCCAGCCGGACAACTACCGCGATGTATTTAAAGACGGTTTTACCAACAACAACAGCATCGCCATTACCAACGGGACGGAAAAGAACAGCATCCGCCTGGCTTACACCAACATGAATTATGGCGGTTATTTGGAAAACTACAAGCAGAACAAACACAATTTCAGCTTCTCGGGTAACTTCAAGGTGCACGAACGTCTGACTTTCGATGCGTCCATCTCATTCAACATGTCCGATACGAAGAATATGCCGACCCGTATCGACCGTGTTTCCAATTATCCGATGCCCCGTAATGAGATCACCCAACTGTGGAAAGATCATTACAAGAGCGAAGACGGTTATTTCCTGAGCAACCAGATCCAGAATATCAGTTCAGGAAACCGCGACAACATTATCAAATATCTGATGTGGCAGCAGAACGAAAACGAATACACACAAAAACGTGAACGTATAATCGCCTCGATCTCTGCTAACCTCAAAATATTCGACTTCCTTAATTTCCGTCTGCGCGGCGGTACGGATCGTTATCGTGACGACAAAGAAAACAAGGAATACTTCGAAAGAGCCTCCGATCCGGCAGATATGACCAATCTTCAAGGCAGCTACCGTAAGGAAGATGCACATTACCAGAAGAACTACGTGGAAGGTTTGCTGATGTTCAACAAGGCTTTCGGCGAAGATTTCGACGTGAGTGCCACACTCGGTATGTCGGGCGAAGATATTTCCGAATCGAAAATGATATGGGAATCAGAAGGGCTGAAATATAATGGTATGTTCTCTTCCGAAAATAACAAGAAAGACCCGAAGAAAGCCAGCAAAGACAAAGTTGTCAACCAGGGTGAATTTCTGGGAGCCGTATTCGCATCCGCACAGTTGGCTTACAAACGCTTCCTGTATCTGGACCTGACAGCCCGTAACGACTGGTCATCCCGCCTGTCTGCCGGTAACCGCAGCTTCTTCTATCCTTCTGCCGGTCTGAGTTTCGTTTTCACAGAAGCTCTGGATATGCCGGATTGGCTGAACTATGGTAAGGTTAGAGGTTCGTATGCCATCGTAGGTAACACTACTCCTTCCATCTATTTCACCAACTCCGAATATCAATACGGATTGTTCAACAACTCAGCCATCACCAATGAGTTCAAATCGGATGTTCCGCCAACCAATATTGCTCCTGAAAAGACGTATTCATGGGAATTCGGTCTGGAAGGACGTATGTTAGACGGCCGCCTGGGTGTCGACCTGGCATACTATACCAACAAGACGAAGAATCAGATCATCACGGTTCCCGTTGCTCCTTCTACCGGTGCAGTAGGTATGAAAATGAATGCCGGAGAAATCGGTAACCATGGTGTGGAAATACAGTTGACCGGCACTCCGGTACAAACAAAAGACTTCAGTTGGGAAAGTATCCTGAACTTCTCCTATACGCACAACGAGTTGATCTCCCTGATTGACGGAATGGAAGACCGCCAGATCAGCAGTCCATGGAGTGCCGCCATCTTTAAAGCCGTTCCCGGATATGCAACACCGAGCGTATTTATCAAGAAATGGTTACGCGACGACCAGGGACGTATTGTTGTCGACAAAAACGGTTATTATCAGCAGGAATCGGAATTCACTTATGCAGGTAGCGCCGCTCCGAAATTCATCGGCGGCTTCAGCAATACTTTCCGTTACAAAGATTTCTCTCTGAACGTTCATATCGACGGTTCCTTCGGAGGTAAACTGCTTTCATTTACCAACAACTATCTGAAAGCATCGGGTGCCGGCAAAGAATCCTTGTGGGGACGTGACGAAGAATACGGTGGACTTCCTTATTATATCGACAAGAACACCAACCAGAAGATTGCATTGGATAATCATGGTTCTTCAGCTCCGGCGAATGCTCTTGACGGACGTGTCCGCCACGACGGTATCGTTGTTAATGGTGTAGATGCCAACGGTAACAAAAACGAGATCATCGTATCGGCTGCCGACTACTATAACAACCGCTACAACAAAGCCGGTTCAGAAGATAACCTGTATGATAACACCTATATCAAACTGCGTGAACTGAAACTCTCTTACCGCGTTCCGAAAAACATCGTTTCCAGAATCGGTTTACAGAATCTGAATGTATCACTGGTCGGCAGTAACTTGTTCTTCATCTATAAGAGCGTTCCCAACGTAAACCCGGAAGCAACACTGGGTACAGGCGGAACGAATCCTTACGTGGAATATACTTCTTATCCGTCGGCCAGAAGTTTCGGTTTCTCCGTCAACACAAGTTTCTAAAGTTTCATCATACATAATAAAACAGAAAATTCATATGAAAAAATTATTATATAGCCTGCTTTTAGGTTCTGCAGTAGCGTTCTCTTCCTGCGAAAGTAAACTGGATGAGAAGCATAGCAATCCGGACGGATTCACCAGTGCTGAGATTGAATATCTCTTCACTAAAGGTGCACAGAAAACTATCGAAAACGACTATGCCGATACCTGGAACTATAATTTCCGCCTGATCGGGAATTATATCCAGACTACCGCTCGCCAAGCCGGCAAAGACCGTATCAATCTGTATCAGAATATTCAGGACGATAAGGCACGCTGGGAAAACTATTATGTAACCCGGATGAGTACACTGACAGAGATAGACAAGATTTATGCCACCCTGTCGCCGGAAGAACAGACGAAATACCAGAACTATATCGAAGCCGGTAAAATACTGAAAGCCTATAACACAGCCATTGCTACCGACTTTTTCGGTAACATGCCATATACGGAAGCTTTCACGGCACGTAACGTAGTGTACGGCGGGACCGTTATCTTCAAGCCTAAATATGACACGCAAAAAGATATCTATTACGCAATTCTGGACGATCTGAAATCAGCTGCCGCCTATTTTAAAACGGCTTCGGGTGACGATACGTTCAAGCGCCAGGATATCATTTACAAAGGTGACTGCAACGGATGGTACAAGTTTGCCAATTCACTGCGCCTGCGTTACGCCATGCGTATCTCCAATGTAGACCCGGAGAAAGCCAGACAGGTATTGTCGGAACTGTCACTCGACCAACTGATCACGACAAATGCAGAGAATACCTATATCAAAGTCTCCGGCATTGATACAGCTCCCGATGGTATCTGGCGTGCCATGAGAGAAAGCCATAATAAGACACACAGTTATTACATGTACGCTCCCGAACTGACAGTGAACATGTTGAAAGAAGCTGCCGACCCGCGTCTGGTCGTATTCTATCAGCCGGCAACCGATAACGATGGAAATGTTTATGAAAACAGCAAAGAAATCATCGGTTATCCTTCTTCTGCCGATAAAGCGATCTCGCTGGTGAACGGACCGGACGGAACCAGACTTTTTGAAATATATGGTTGCCTGAACACTGTTACTTTCCGCAACAACTACCAGTTACCGGTCGGCATCGGTATGACTGCCGCAGAAGTATACCTTTGCCTGGCGGAAGCAGCACAACGCGGACTGTATAACGGTAACGCTGAAGAGTTCTATAATAAAGCAGTAATTTTGTCTGTCCAGAACTATTACGAATACTATAAAAACAGTGACGCAGAAAAGGGAAAAGACATGACGATCGCCAACAGGGATGTATCCGATGAAACATTGAGCAACTGGTTGGCAACATCGACATTCAAATTCAATCCTTCAAAAGCACTGGAACAGATCGCAACCCAGAAATGGCTGCATCTCGGCTTCCTTCAAATCTATGAAAACTGGGCTGAATATCGCCGTACCGATCTGCCTGTCTTGGATGACGACCGTGAAAACGGTACTTTACTGAACAAAGAAAATGCTCCCGTACGTTTCTTGTATCCGGCAAAAGAAGCATCCATGAACACAGAAAACTATAACGCGCAGTCTGAAAACAATAAGATCAGTGCCCGTTTGTGGTGGGATACAAAATAAGTCTCACTCCCTGAACATCTAATCATTGACCGTATGGTTGATAATTGTTACCTTTGCGCTAATAATTACCGGCCATACGGTTTTATGCTGTAATCACATACGATAACAAACATATAATCCCTGAAGAAAACATGAATTTTAAGTACTTGTTACTAGCAGTCGCCTGTCTTGGAAGCGGAGCTGCACAAGCGAAAGACTCGATCTACAAAAAAGGGTGGATAGACCTCAACAAGAACGGTGTAAAAGACGTTTATGAAGATCCCGAAGCTCCTATCGAAGCGCGTGTACAAGACCTTCTGAACCAGATGACACTGGAAGAAAAAAGTTGCCAGATGGCCACCCTCTACGGCTTCGGGCGTGTCCTGAAAGACTCCCTGCCCACCGAAGGATGGAAGAATGAGATCTGGAAAGACGGTATCGCCAATATCGATGAACAACTGAACGGTGTGGGAAGCGCCCGCCGCCGCACACCCGACCTGATCTACCCGTTCAGCAACCATGCCGAAGCGATCAACAAAACACAGCGCTGGTTCATCGAAGAAACACGTCTGGGCATCCCTGTGGACTTCTCCAACGAAGGTATCCACGGCTTGAACCATACCAAAGCAACTCCCCTGCCCGCTCCTATCAGTATCGGCAGCACCTGGAACCGCGACCTGGTTCATCAGGCGGGAGATATAGCCGGTAAGGAAGCAAAAGCACTAGGATACAATAATGTGTACGCTCCCATCCTCGACGTAGCCCGCGATCCGCGCTGGGGACGTGTGCTGGAGACTTACGGGGAAGACCCTTATCTGGTAGGCGAACTGGGCACACAGATGGTAAAAGGTATCCAGCAGAATGGTGTAGCTTCCACGTTGAAACATTTTGCCGTTTACAGCATTCCGAAGGGTGGCCGCGATGCCGCCGTCCGTACCGACCCGCATGTGGCTCCCCGCGAACTGCATGAGATCCATCTCTATCCTTTCAAAAGAGTCGTCCAGAAAGCGCATCCGAAAGGTGTAATGAGCAGTTATAACGACTGGGATGGTGTGCCTGTAACAGCCAGCTATTATTTCCTGACACAGCTGTTGCGCCAGGAGTATGGTTTCAAAGGATACATAGTAAGTGACAGCGAAGCGGTCGAGTTCGTTCAGACCAAGCACCATGTAGCTGATTCTTATGAAGAAGCCGTACGCCAGGTAGTGGAAGCCGGCCTGAATGTCCGCACCAACTTCACGCATCCGAAAGACTATATCCTGCCGGTACGTAAACTGGTGAAGGAAGGCAAACTCTCCATGAAATCGGTCGACCGCATGGTTGCCGACGTATTGCGCGTTAAATTCGAACTGGGACTGTTCGATTCACCGTATGTAAAAGACCCGAAAGCCGCCGATAAGATTGTCGGAGCCGACAAACACCGCGACTTCGTACTGGATATGCAGAAACAATCCCTCGTATTGCTGAAAAACGAAAACAACCTGCTCCCATTGGACAAGAACCAGACGAAAAAGGTTCTTATAGCCGGTCCGTTAGCCAAGGAAACGAACTATATGATCAGCCGTTACGGCCCTCAGGGACTGGATAACATCACCGTTTACGACGGCATCAAAGACTATCTGGGCAATCAGACAGAAGTTGTCTACGCCAAAGGCTGCGAAGTGAAAGACGCCAACTGGCCCGACAGCGAAATCGTCCCCACTCCGCTGACCGACGAGGAAAAGAAAGGGATCGCCGAAGCCGCCACCGCTGCCGCCGATTGTGACGTTATCATTGCCGTGCTGGGAGAAGACGAATCTTGCACAGGCGAAAGTAAATCCCGCACTGGCCTCGACCTGCCGGGCCGTCAGCAACAATTGCTGGAAGCCTTACACGCCACCGGCAAACCGGTCGTACTCGTCCTGATCAACGGACAGCCGCTGACTATCAACTGGGCCGACCGCAACATTCCTTCCATCCTGGAAGCCTGGTTCCCCGGACAGTTAGGCGGAGAAGCGATCGCGCAGACCTTATTCGGCGATTATAACCCAGGCGGACGTCTGTCTGTTACCTTCCCCCGTTCAATCGGACAGATCGAGTTCAACTTCCCGTTCAAGCCGGGTTCACAGGACGGACAGTATTTCAAAGGCCCCAACGGTTCAGGAAATACCCGTGTAAACGGTGCTCTTTATCCGTTCGGTTACGGATTGAGTTATACCACCTTTGCTTATTCAAACCTTTCCGTAAAACAGGAAACACCCTACTCGGAAAGCCCTGTGACCGTCACCGTAGATGTGACCAACACAGGCAAACGCGCCGGTGACGAAGTCGTACAGTTATATATCCGCGACAAAGTAAGCAGCGTAATCGCTTACGAATCCGTGCTACGCGGCTTTGAACGTATCTCCCTGCAACCGGGCGAGACAAAGACCGTATCCTTTGTCCTCTTGCCGGAAGACCTGCAAATTCTCGACAGGCATATGGAATGGACAGTCGAACCGGGCGAATTTGAAGTCCGCATCGGAGCCTCTTCCAACGATATCAAATTAAAAGAGACTTTTGTTGTAAAGTAAAAGACAGGTAATCATAGCCTATCCGCATATTTTATTCCCTCCTGCTTTCGGAACAATTCAGAGATTTCGTAAAGTAAGAGGGAATATTTATTTGAAAAAAGAAAGATTAATTATCTTTGCCACAGAGATAAAGGAGAAAAGGCTTGAAAAATCACGAATCTTATTGGCTATTAAACAAAAAGCGGAGATTAGTGAATACTTTTCGTATCTTTGGCAGAATATAAGAATATATAACAAGAAATATATGAGAATAAAAAGTCTATTTGGAATGCTTTTGTTCCTATTCACAATGGGTTTTACAAGTTGTAGTGAAGATGATAAACAGGAATACTATTTGGAGCTTTCTCAAAACTCGTGCGAAGTAATACAGGGATACAGTACTTCCATTGATCTGACTGCTCATGAAAACACTACGTTGAATGTTGAAAACCCGGAGCTTATTGATGCCGCTTATATTTGGGAGCTTGACGACTATAAGGCTAAAATAGAAATTAAGGGTAAACAGAAAGGTGAAACAGATCTTGTCGTCACCGACCATGAAACGGGAGAATCAGCCACAATAAAGGTGAAAGTGACAGAATACCCGATGCCCCGTCTTGCCATAAAACAATCGAAAGGGAACATTTTCGATACGATGAATTTTTATCTCTATAATGAAGATTCGAAGTCAATTAATTCTAATAGTCTTTCTGTTGTATGCGATTCTATTGTTTGGACAGTAGATGAGATAAACAACAGTTTCAGAGTGTTTGAACACGAAGGGGTAGGTAACCGTCTGACTTTGGAATGGGGGCACTGTTTCAAGTATCCCGGTGAATATAAAACTAACCTGACTGCATGGAAAGACAACAAGGTTATCTTCCGTCATCAACTCGCCGTCACCATTACCGATGAGAAGGATTTTCTGGAATACAACTGGAAAGACATTACTAAAAACTCATCAGCATGGAGTACTTATGCAGATGTACTTAAAAGTAGCCCTAATTTGATGACTACATACGGCCTTTGCGGCACTGTCCCATATGCCGAAGTAAGGGTTTTTAACAGCAACATGACCCAAAGCTACCAACTTTACGACTATTTCTGCAAACTCTATTCAGTCCCCACATATGAAGATAATAGAGATAAAATGTGGCAACTGTATGACGAACTGTTCTCCGAACAAAAGGTATATCCTAGTGCTTACCCTGTTGCCATTTGGGTGACAGAACGTGTCAATATTGTTTTATTGCTGCTGGATGATAATACAGGATCTTCCAATTATGTGGTTTATGCGGAACCAAACAGACAATGAAACCTACAACTTTGAAGTGTGAATTAAAAGATCTTATTCATCCCCTTTTAAACTTTATTAAAAAGAATCCCACCTCTATTCCCCCGGATTTGAATATCTTAGCAGAAAATCAGTTATCCTCCTAAAACAATCGATTATGGATAGCCTGCAAAGATGGAAAACACAATACCGGTTTTACCGGACATTCTTTCTCAGTACATTAAAATTCAGTGTCCTGATCGGTTTTCTGTTTGCCTCTTTTAGCGCACTTCGATTCTATGTTAGCATGATCGACTCTATCAGACTATGGCTACAACTCATCCCTACGGTCGGACTGGGATTTGACTATATCTACAAGGAACTGACACGCAAAGAAGAATATTTTTTCTATTATAATCAGGGAATCGGCAAGTATCAACTCTGGATCGTTACGTTTATCGTCATGTTCATCTGCTGTAATCTACTGAATCAAATCATCGAGCAATGTACACAGGCCTTGAAATAGACAGCATACTTAAATCGTTCGGCGAACGGACCATACTGGCAGACGTTTACCTGAAATGTTGCCGGGGAGATATTATTGCCCTTTTCGGACGAAACGGGACAGGCAAATCAACCTTGCTGAATATCATCTTCGGTACCTTGAAAGCCGACCGGAAGTTTATCCGCATCGACGGAAAAGTCATAAAAGGGCCGGCTTTCCGCTCCGGACTGCTTGCCTATCTGCCACAACACCCCTCCTTTCCCTCACATCTGAAAGTATCACAGATAGCAGAACTTTGTATCGCTCCGGAAGACAGGAAACGCTTTTTCGCAGACAAAATATTATTCCGTATCCGGACCTCCCGTATCTGTGAAATATCAACCGGGGAACAACGTTACCTGGAAATCAAAACCACCCTTTTCAGTCCGGCCCCTTATATCCTGCTGGACGAACCTTTCAGCGGTGTCTCGCCCGTTGTTGCCGAACAGATACGCAAACTGATGACCGAAAGCGCCCAAAACCACGGAATCATCCTGACAGACCACAATTTCAGGGAAGTACACAAAATAGCAAACCGAATCACCCTGCTCGATGATTGTTACCTGAAAGAGATAAAAAATAGAGAAGAGTTAATACCTTACGGCTATTATCAGCCATAAAAAAAGGGACACCCTTCCGGATATCCCCAACACTGAAAAACTTCATTTTATTCTATTCCATACTTTTGCATCGCATATCTACCCAAAACTTCCAGGTAGCTGAGACACTTTCTAGCTAACTTTTTCATAGCGCAATACTAATTATTTAAAACGATCTCTTTGCCTAAACATATTCTATAAATATGTTTTACAACACAAAAGTAGTGGTTATATAGATACGATATACTCCCCGGACCGGCTTTTAACATCATTTGCACAAAAGACCGGTCTGGCCATTGAAACGCCTTACCCGATAATGTATTTGGAGTAAGGCAGTTTGCTCAATAAATAGACAAACAGCCAGGTTACCGCCAGCGTAAAGACAGCCGATACCGGAACGATTGCCGGAATAGGAATACCCAGCCAAAGCGTCAGTAAATAAGAAGGCCCTACAAAGAAATAATGTACGCAATAAACGCCGAACCCCAGTTTCGTCAGATTAGCCAACGCCTTACAAATCAAAGGAGAAGTAATACGGACCTTCTGCATCAGAAGGAATATGGCCGCCGTCATCAGCATCGCATTCGGAGAGCAATAAGTAAAGAACAGTTCCATCCCTTCCTCACTCACATTCGGGTCCGACGTCATATATCTGAACCCAATGAAAGTGGCCAGATAACCAATCAGGAACAAAGGAACAACGACAGCCAGTGTTTTACCGACCGACCAGTTATTTCCTTTCCCTAAATAATGCCCGAGCAATAAATACCCGTTAAAACCGGCAAAATAATAGAATAGGCCGTAAGCATTCCACGAACAGGTCCCGAAAAGATACTTAGAAACAAACTCCATCAGATAAGGAATAAACAACGAAACAACCCAGATAGACAGGAACCAGCGTTTCCCCTTTTCAGACGCTTTCTCCACCCAGGCTGAGAAAACAGGCATATAAAGATACAACCCGATTAAAGCATAAATATACCACATCGGCGTAGCGTAAACAGTAAAAGTGAGCGGTATCATGGCAATATCCTTCAACCCGTCGGCCAAAGAAGCAGAAGGCTCCGGCGCCCAGGGAAAGAAATCGGTCACCAGTTCGGGACTTCCTCCCACCCATTGGATAAACCACGGGGCCAGATTAAACAGCACCGACCAGACCAGGAAAGGAAAGAACACGCGCGGAATACGTTTCTTATAAAAGACAGAAGCCTCCTGCTTCACCGGAAGCAACAGGAAACCTGTCATCATCACAAAAAGAGGCACACAAGCCCTCAGCATAGACCCGTAGGCCGACCCCCAGAAATTAATTTCAGGATTGGCACGCGACTCCGGAGAGGCATTAAAAGGGTCTGTACAATGGCAGGCAATCACCATCAGGATAGCAACGAAGCGAAGTGCGTCCATCCAAACGATATGCGGACGGGCAGTAGTAGTGTTATTCATGGTAAGCGTATTTATCTAACAGGATGTAAAAGTAGAAAATAGTTCCTACACTACAACATATTTATTTCATATATTATGACAACAAAATATCATATATTATGATACAACATTTTCATAATATATGCGACTATAATATCATAATATATGATACTTATCTCAGAATACTATCTGATAATACCGATAATACAGTCAGCTTGCTATCCTCTCTTATACTCGGAAGGAACAATCCCTGTCTGCTTAATGAAAGAGCGGCGGAACGTACTGATGGAATGAAACCCCGAGCGTTCGGCAATCTCCTGGATGCTGGCAAGCGGCTCGGCATCCATCAGGCGCTTGCTCTCTTCCACCCGGAATTGATTCACATAATCCGAAAAAGACATTCCCAGCTCCTTATTGAATAATTGCGACAGATAAGAACGGCTGATAGGGAATACCCGTTGTAAATCCGTCAGCCGAAGGTCATCCCGCAGATAAGGTTTTTCTTTCTCAAACCAGGTATTAACCTCTTCGGCATAACGTTTGAAAAGAAACCCCTGCTGTTCGTCGTCATCTTCTTCCTCATCGTTTTCATCCACCGGAGAATTCCATCCATCCTTAAACGTACGGTCAAGCTGGATATTCTTGAGAAACAAAGTCTTATAAAAGAAGTAAAACCAAACGACAAGCAACACCGCCTTATCAACCACATAGAGGAGCGGAGCATCCGTAAGCAGCAATATCAGGTAAAGGACATACAGCATCGACAGGATAACCATGGTCCTTTTCAGCCAAATCAAATCATAATTCTCCGGGTCAGATACATTCTCGCTAAGATAATCCGTATATTCTTTCCCGTATTTCATAACCAGATAAACCGGCAAAGCCATATAAAAAACAGTCAGTGCAAAAACAAGTAAACGAAGAAATACGTCCAGATTGAAAAACGCAAAAACATCTTTCATCGAATAATAAACATGTATCTCTCCACCCGATAAACGATACGTTAAATAAGAAAAACCTCCTATCAGAACAGGAGAAAGAAAAATCGAAAAACGTTTAAAAGTAAGGTATCCGGGACGCAGTTTTTCTATCACATAAGCGGCCAGGCAGGCAACCACAAAACAACTGGCAATAAGTACGTCGGGATGGAACGCTTCTTTTGCTTCATGCAGATAAAAATTAACTATATTCCGGATTACAGCCATCAAAGCCCACATAATCATGCTCCAGCCTAAAATATGTCGTGCTCTGTTACCGAACGACCTCAGCAACATCATAATCCCGCCCAATATACATAGGCCAATTATTTGCATACTCAATAAAAACTGTATTTTTTCCAACATACTTTACTACCCCGTTTTAGTATAAACAATTTGATTCCTCAATTAGTTGATTTGCACTCTATTTAGACAATTTGACGCCCCTGGATTATTTGCACCATGCGCTTTTATACCATTTCATCGTGATTTTATACCGTATGATCCCTCTCTTCCCTCAAACTGCCGGATATTTGCAATATGAAATTTGATACAAAAATAGCATAAAAGTATGAGAAATTTATTACTATTAATTACACTGATTTCGGGTTTGGCTGGTTGTTCACACGAGAGCAATTTCTCAGCCATTGAGAGTATTAGCGCGAAAGAAAAGCCATTAAAAATTATTACACGTATTTTAACTACTAAATCGGCGAATTTCGTGCAGGAATTTAAAGAAGGTTCGGAAATAGGGCTGCTGATTACACGCGAAAGCGACGGCGGACTTTATGACGAGGATAGTGATTATATAAATGTAAAAGCAGAAGCAAATTTAATTAGTAATAAAATCTCCTGGCGGCAAACGCCGGAAGTCACACTTAATTTTGACCCGGCCACCGTGTATGCCTATTATCCATATCAGCCGCAGATGAAGCTCGGAACAGCAAGCATTCCTGTGAAGCTGTCGCCCGATGCCACTCAAACCCGCGACTATATGTATGGCACACACGCTCTCGGCCAAAAAATAGTAAACAGCATCTCCCCGGTGGTCTTGCTGAATATGGAACATGCGCTGTCGCTCATTTCTTTCCAGGTGAATCTGCCGGAAGGAGAAAATGAAAGCTATCAGCTAAGTGCCATACAGATAGGAAATAAAGCCGGAGGAAGCGCCCTGATATGCAAAGGCATGATGGACATCAGAAACGGACGAATCACTAAAATAGCCGGTTGCAGCACCTCGACCCGTCTGAATCTGCCGGAACCGGTTACATTAGGTAAGGAATATTGCAAAACCCAACAGATCAGGGTGATTCCGACAACGACACCCATAGCGGAAGGAGACATCGAAGCTCTCTTCACAATCAACGGGAATTCATATAAGTACAAGATGCCTGCACAGACGATGTGGGAAAAAGGACATAAATACCTCTACAAATTAACTCTCAGCGGAGAGGCTCTTACATTGAAAGAGGTATCCGTTACCGACTGGATACAGGGTAACGGTGAAGATGCTACAAGCAGCATTATGTAAGTTTTATTTTAACGAACTAACTCGTGAGAGTTACGTATACATTTAATTAATACTAAAATAGTAGTAATGAAGCCGGCCCCGAATACCGCGTCCTGCACTCAACAGGACACATATTCCCTCTCAACTTATCGCCGACAACACTCTTTTATTTGACTATAAACCTTACCGGGGCCGGTTTCATTATGCTACTATTTTCTTTTCATCAAAAATTCAATACGTATTATTTCATCAAATAGAGTTATATTTTCCATATTTTCCCTACTTTTGTTTTCCAACGACTATTGTGAATACAACGGAAATAGATGATCGGGACTGAAATACATAACTTCAACACTTTATACACTAAATTCTACAGAAAATCCTTTCTGTTCACTAAATCCTATGTACATGACGAATGTATCGCCGAAGATATTGTATCGGACGTCCTGATTAAATTATGGGAAATATTGAAGGAAAAGGAGATAGAACATATTGAAGCCTTGCTATTGACGACATTAAAAAACAAATCGCTCGACCACCTGAAACACGAAGCTGTCAAAACAGAAGCACTTCACACCTTGACGGATATGAAACAAAGGGAGCTGGATATCCGCATCTCTACGTTGGAAGCATGTAATCCCGAAGACATATTCTCTACCGAAGTGCAGCAGATTATCACAGCAACTTTAGCTCTTCTGCCAGAACAAACCCGGCGTGTCTTTGAAATGAGCCGCTTCGAAAACAAAACAAATAAAGAAATAGCCGAAGAACTCCAACTTACAGTTAAAGGCGTTGAGTATCATATTACAAAGGCATTAAAACCTTTGCGTGAAAATCTGAAAGATTACCTGCCGCTCTTCTATTTCTACTTTTTTTTCCAATAATTTTTCACATTCCACTAGGGTTATCACTCAATGAATCGTTTTAATAATAACGGGGCATGAAACACATCCCCACAAAAGTAAAGGAATGAACCAGGAATTATTAAATAAATATATCGCAGGTGATGCAACTCCGGAAGAAAAAGAAGAGGTTGCCCGCTGGTTGGATGCCGACAAGAAAAACATGAAAGAGTTTCTTGCCCTGCGTAAACTATATGATATATCCATTTGGCAACAGGAGCAAACTCCTGTTGCCAAGGATAACTTATCCTTGGCACGGAAACGATGGACGCTGCAATCAATCACCATTGAACTGACCAAAGTAGCAGCCATATTCATCCTTTCACTGATGATCGCATACTCATTCCTTATAAACAAAGACGAAACAGAGGCAGCCAGTATGCAAACCATTTTTGTTCCACCCGGACAACGCGCGGAACTAACATTAACCGATGGAACAAAGGTCTGGTTAAATGCAAAAACAACTTTTACATTTCCCAACAAATTCACAGCCAACAGTCGTAATGTGACCTTGGATGGTGAAGGTTATTTTAATGTCACAAAAGATGCTGAAAAACCTTTTATCGTAAAGACTAAAAAATATAATATAAAAGTATTGGGAACCGAATTTAATGTGACAGCTTATTCCGGTTCTCCGGTTTTCGAGACCTCTCTGTTAAAAGGCGCCGTAGAGGTTATCTCGCCTGCCACCAACGATAGAACGTACTTAAAACCCAATACTCACATTTATGAAAAAGACGGCGTATTAAAAAAAGGTATTATAGAGCACCATTCTTATTTCTTATGGAAAGAAGGTCTAATCTGTTTCTTTGACGAACCGGTAGGAAAAATGATAGAAAAGCTTGAATTATATTATGATATAAAAATTGATGTACAGAACAAAGAATTACTCAAAAACAAATATTCTGGAAAATTTCGGACAAAAGATGGCGTAGAACATGTACTAAAGGTTCTTCAGCTTAATAATAATTTTAGCTACATAAAAAACAATGATCTGAATCTAATCACCATTAAATAATTAATCACAAAAACAGTTAGCCTATGATGTAAATGAAATGAACTAACAAAAAAACCGGCAAGTGCTCCAACACCTACCGGTTCAAAGTAAGTCAATACCCGACTTCTTTCCCTAAATATCAAAGTATTAACTAACACAATTTACAAAAGTATGAAAAATATTTTGTACGAGAGTTTTTTTGTTCCTCTTAAACTAAATTTTAAACACACATTTCGCATTATGAAATTAGCTTTTGTGTATCTCTTCATTTTAGTATCCGGGATATTTGCTACAGAAACAGCTTCCCAAACAATGAAGGTTTCTATTATTGCGAAAAATATCTCAACAGAAGATCTCATGCAGGAGATTGAAAAACAGACAGATTATCTGTTTGTTTATAAAAAAGAAGAAATTAATCTGCATCGTAAAGTAAATGTTAATGCAACCGATAAAACCGTTGCTGAAGTATTGAATCAGGTTTTCAAACAAACCGATATTGTTTATGCTATAGAAGGTTCTAACATCATGTTGATGAAAAAAGGAAAAGAAAACCTTCCTTCCACAATAACACAACAGAAAGGACGTATCATCAACGGTGTTATTATCGATGCCAAAGGAGAAACGATCATTGGAGCCAATGTATCTGTCAAAGGAACGACTATCGGCACAATTACTGATATAGAAGGAAAATTCAACTTGAATATTCCCGACAATGCAACGTTGCTTATCTCTTATATCGGCTATATTTCTCAGGAAATCAAAATATCTAATCAAAGAGACCTGACCATCATTTTAGCAGAAGACAACCAGCAACTGGACGAAGTAGTCGTAGTCGGTTATGGTGTAGCAAAGAAGAGTGATCTCGCAGGCTCTGTGGTACGTGCTAACCTCTCCACATTGCAGGAGTCGCCCAACGTGAACCTGATGCAAGGTTTACACGGTACCACTCCTGGTCTGAACGTAGGTCAAGTGACTTCCGCCGGATCCGAACCTACCATCTCCATCCGTGGAAAGAACTCCATTAGCGGAACCAGTTCACCACTCATCGTACTTGATGGTATCGTATTCCGGGGTAATATGACAGATATCAACCCGAACGACGTGGAATCGATCGACATCCTCAAAGACGCTTCTGCCGCCGCTATCTATGGTTCACAAGCCGCCAACGGCGTTATCCTCATCACTACTAAGACCGCAAAAACGGCAAGCAAGCCAATCGTGTCTTATAATACCTCCATCACTTTGCAAAGTCTGAGCAACAAATCACTTCTTCCCGAAGGACGCGACGGATTTATCCGCAAAGTAGGTGATGCTTTTTTAAACGAAAGCCGGATACTCGACGAAGACGGATTACCCACCTCACAGATGAATCCTTCATGGGACCCCATGTCAAAACTTGACTCGGGTTTACAAGGAGCTTATGATGATGGTACTGACATCAACTGGTGGGATCGTTTCACTAATGCAACACCCTACATCTGGAGTAACGATGTAAGTGTGCGCGGACGCAGCGAAACATCCGGTTATTTTATGTCTTTCGGCTATCTTGACCAGAAGAACCTGATTTTGAATGATACCTATAAACGTTATAGCATCCGTATGAACCTCGACACACAGGTAACCAAGTGGTTAAAACTGGGTACACAATCATTCTTTACCTTTAGTGATTATTCTGGTTCCTCCCCAGACCTGAGCGTAGTAGTGAAAATGCCGCCACTGTTTGTTCCTACTGATGAAAACGGGAACTATATTGATCGCTATACCGCTTACAATAACCCCTACAACACTATCTCAACGGATAATCTTGATACACGTAGCCACTTGTCGGGTACATTCTATGCTGATGTTGACATTCCTTTCATCAAAGGGCTGAACTATCGTATCAACGTGTCTGAGAATTTGATTATGAATAAAGACTTTAGCTACAACAAAACAACGGGGACAACCAGTACCTCCGGAGGTTCCGCATCTAAAGCCAATGATTCGCAATACACTTGGTCGGTAGACAATATCGTCACTTACAAGCGTACTTTTGGAAAACATGATGTCAATGCCACTTTCGTATATGGTGCCGAAAGACGGAAATATGAATACACATTGGCTGGTGCTAAAGATTTCACCAATGGTGCACTGAGCTACAACGATTTCTCCACTGCAGATGCTACCACAAAAACAGCAAATGCCAGCGCATGGCAAGAATCCAGCCTTTACACCATGTTACGCCTGGGTTATGTCTATGCCGGAAAATACATCTTTACCGGTACGATACGCCGCGACGGTTTCTCCGGCTTTGGAGCAAACAACAAATTTGCCGTATTTCCATCGGGAGCCGTTGCATGGCGCATCAACGAAGAAGAATTCATGAAATCTCTCAACTGGCTGGATAACCTGAAGCTGCGCCTCTCTTACGGACAGAGTGGTAACCGTACCATGTCACGCTACGAAACCCTCGCAAAACTAACACCTTCCACTGGGAACGGTAGCGGATACATCTCCAATTTAGGAGAAGTAAATGCAGGACAATATATCTCCAAACTGGCTAATGATGATCTGAAGTGGGAGACTACTACCACCTTCAATGTTGGCTTAGACTTCGGAACATTCGGTAACCGTTTATCCGGAACATTCGATGTTTATAAATCGAATACCAAAGACGTACTCTATGCCATCAATATTCCTTCCATGAATAGTGTAAATACCATCTCATCAAATATCGGTAAAATAGCGAATGCCGGGTTCGAAGCATCCATCACGGGTACACCGGTCAAAACCCACGACTTCCAGTGGGACATCACATTCAACTATTCCATGAACCGTAACAAGGTAGTAAGCATCACAGGTGTCGATGCCGACGGCGATGGTAAAGAAGATGACCTGCCATCGAACAAGATCTTCATTGGCAAACCTTATGGCGTATGTTACGACTACCGCATCAACGGTATCTATTCACTTGATGATGCCCGCAACGGACTTATTCCCGCAGGATACGAATACGGTGAATACCGTGTCGTAGATCTTAACCCTGCCGCAGACGGTTCTTATAAGATTACGGCAGAGGACGACCGCGAGATAATAGGTTATACCGATCCGGCATACAGATTTGGTGTGCAGAACACCTTTACTTATAAAAATTTTGAACTGAAGTTCTTTATAAATTCCGTTCAGGGAGGTTCCAAGTATTATTACGGACAACCAGGAAGTTCACTGCGCGACCCGGGTAACATCTATAAAGACAATTCCTTCAAATTCGACTACTGGACACCGGAGAATCAAAACGCCACTTACCGTAAAATTGGTCGTTATAGTTCAGGCATGAGTGCTAGTTTTTCACCTTATCAACAACGCAGTTTCGTGCGTCTGCAAGATGTATCACTCTCATACACGGTACCTAAAGCTTTTTTGAATAAAATAGGCTTCAGTTATGCCAAAATTTTCATCACAGGTAATAATCTACTGACCCTTACCAAGTGGGACGGATGGGATCCGGAAACCGGTAGTGGCATGGATTACGGTGCTTATCCTGTGCTAAAAAGTTTCTCAGCAGGTTTGAATATTGAGTTTTAATCCTAAATTGTTCAGATTATGAAAATAATAAAATATCTATTAATACTGCCGACACTGTTGCTTACTATGTTGGCTTGTAATGAATCCGCTTTTCTGGAAGAAAAATCCTATATCTATGATGCGGAAACTTCGTTACTTACGAAGGAACAGTTTCAACAATCACTCAACTATTGTTATAACCGGGTACGTTACCTACATGGTGCCAGCGATAATGCCGATGTAGAACAGGTATTTTTCCTCGGTACTGATTTTCAGTTTGAAATTGCCAACAACTGGCCCAATGGTAAGTGGAACGACTATAAAAGCTTTGTTGTACCTACCAACGGATGCTACAATACTATATGGGAAGCTTTATTTCAAATCATCGGTAACGCCAATCTCATATTAAACCGCCTTCCAAATGCAGCAGAGGTAGCAGATACGGACAAGGACGTAATTCGTGGTGAAGCATTGTTACTACGTGCCTACGCTTACAGGATATTAGCTCATTGCTGGGGAGACGTACCAATCGTAAAGGATGAGATTTCAACTCCACGCCGCGACTTCGTGCGCGACAGTCGCAAGACCGTTTATGAATTTGTACGTGATGACTTAAAAGAAGCAGCAACACTCCTGCCTGATATCGAAACAGCCCGTGACGGACAGGCCAACGCCCAGGTTGCACAACACTTATTGGCTGAAATCTACATCTGCCTGGGTGAATACCAGCAAGCTGTGGACGAAGCTTCCAAAGTTATCAACCACCAGGGATTAAGCTTGATGACCGAACGATTCGGCACAGCAAAGGACAACACCATTGCCTCTGTAGACGGCAGTACAGGTGACGTATACTGGGATTTGTTCCGCCTGAACAACCAAAATTACAGTGATGGTAACCGCGAAGGATTATGGGTACTACAATATAGCAACGTGTCCAGCGACCCTGGTAACGGGTTGAAAACAACCCTCCGGGCCAATGCTTTATTGGAAAACATCACTATCAACGGACACAATATGGATGGATCGGAAGCTACGGATGCCAAAGCTTTCTATGGCACGTCAAGTACTTCTTACAATGCGAACGAATTCCGTGGAGGCCGTTCTAACGGACAGGCTCGCCCTACGCATCACTTCCTTGAGGAAATTTTCGATGACACGGATATCCGCGGAAAAGGTTTGAACATTTTGCGTGATCTGCGCGTGGAAAATCCAAATCTACAGGAAAAAGGTCAGTGGATGATTCAAAGCGGCCTTTACACTCCTACAACAAAGGAAGAACTGACTACTGAGAATAATGCCCTGAGATGGTATTATCCGGTCATCACAAAAGTGTACCGCATGTTCCAATATGAAGAAACTCTGTATAGCCCGGAAGGAACAGATGTTTACGGATCACATATCTTGTTGCGAACCGACCAGTCGTGGCGTATGAACAAAGACGATTATGCTATCCGTCTACCTGAAACTTATCTGTTGCGTGCTGAAGCCTATCTAAATCTGAACCAAAAAGACAAGGCAGCAACCGACATCAATGCTGTACGCATTCGTGCAAAAGCTACGCCCGTGGAAGCAAGCATGGTCGATATTGATTATATTCTCGATGAGCGCCTGCGCGAACTGTACTACGAGGAGCTACGTACCGTGACACTCTGCCGCCTCGGTAAACTCTACGACCGGGCTAAAGCATACAATATCTACACTGCCCGGACTATCGAAGAATATCATAATTTATGGCCCATACCATACACTGTAATCGAACGAAACAGTGAAGTGAAGTGGAATAATAACCCTGGGTATTAATAAACCTAAAACAAGTTTGTTAGGAACTGCTTCAATCGAAACAATTCGTTAATCTGATACCCGCATATATAGAAAGAGGATGTGTAAAAACTGGCATATCCTCTTTTTTTGTCAAATTGTATTCACTACAAAAAATAGGGAAACCACATCAAAAACATTCCTTTTATCGCCGGAAATTATATGTCTCGTCCTGATTAAGGTTGACTGTGTATTAAAAATCCGGTTATAGGTTATCTGCAAATGTAAAAAGCAGACACATTTTCATCTGTTTTCTGTAGGATATGCAGCTTTTTTTGTTGATTACGCGACTTATTTTTGCCAAAACAGGCAGAAAAAGTTCCGAAGATGCCCGTTTGAGGGCTTTTCACACCCGGGTGTGAATGGTCGTAACACCCGGGTATAAAAGGGAGTGAGACCCGGGTGTCAATGACATTTATTTACTACAACGTTGATAATTAGTAGTATACAAGGGAATAACAGAATGATAGGTTCGTGATAGATGAGTGATAGATAAAAATGGTCAACTATCACTCACATAAAACATGTTTATCAAGGTATATAAAACAAAAGTGATAGTGTGATAGATGTTTTAAAATTTTCTTAAAAAGAATATAAGGTAGACCGATTAAGCTTATACAAAATTTTCCAGTTTAAAATAAAAAGAGTGTTTCTTCTTTCCCTAATATGATTTGCGTGAAATATGTGAAAATGGGACAAAAGCAGAAGCAAGCCTGGGTATCATGGATAGTCAAAGTGTCCGTTGGGGGGGAATAATCGTTCTCTTTATGTTCTTGATGGGAACGAGAAAGTAAAAGGCTTTAAACCAATAGTTAAAAGGTGGATTGTTGAAAGGACCTTTTCTTGGTCTGACAATTATAGGAGCCTCTGCCGAAACTATGAATTCACATTCGATTCGGCAGAGGAAATGGTTAAAATCGCATCTATCAGGATGCTATTGAATAAAATTTAAACAGGTTTTTATTTTAGGAAAGATGATTTGTTCCACATGATTAGGTACTTATCTCATAAATAACTTATATTTGCATTTAGATAAATACAATAGTTCTTCTAGAACAAAGTTATTAACCTATGAAAATAAAGGCATTCCCCGAGCAAGAAAAGAAAATCAGATTTGAAGACGTCTATCTCTCATATTTCTCAAAGATGAAGTATTTTGCAAAAGAATACGTTATCTCAGAGGAAGATGCCGAAAATATTGTGCAGGATGTCTTCGTTGAACTTTGGGAAAACAAAGAAATGCTCAATATGCATATGAATCTCATCGCCTATTTGTTCACTACCATAAAAAACAAATGCCTGAATCATCTTCGTCACAAATTAGTCGTACAAGAAACAGCCAACAAACTACAGGAAGAATACACCATCTCCCTACGAATGAATTTAGATTCATTGGAAACCTTCGATAACAACCTTTTTTCCGATCAGGATATTGAAAAACTCATTAGCCGTGCATTAGATGCCCTTCCCGAAAAATGCAGGGCAATATTCATCATGAGCAAAATTGAAGGAAAAAAACATAATGAGATAGCTCAGGAATTGAATATTTCTATTAATACCGTTGGTAGTCAAATAGGTATCGCCTATAAAAAACTAAGAACTGAACTCAAAGATTACCTTCCGATACTGCTGTTTCTCTTCTCTTTATAAGAAATCCGAAAAAAATAATCTTTTTGTTTAACGATTTTCTCCTGTATAGGTGTCTACTATATACAAGGACAAAATTATGAATGAACAAATAATAAAATATTTCCAGGGAGAACTTAATACAACAGAAAGACTGCGGTTTTTAAGACAGGTGGAAGCGGATGGTGAATTGAAAAAACAATTCATCGAATACAAAAATATGCATGCTCTATTACATCTTTCCGACCAGGCGGATAATAAAGAAGAGAACAGACAGGGATATATACTGTTCAACAAAATTATCCGGACAAAAAAGATGCGTAAAATCATGTTGTATGCTTCCAGCTATGCAGCAGCCATCACATTACTGGTTTTATCGACCTACTGGCTCACCACCAGTCATTACGATACTCAACAACCTGTAGCGAACATCGAAAATATCCTTTATGTACCGGCTGGTCAACGTGTACAATTGACTTTACAAGATGGAACCGAAGTCTGGCTGAACTCTCAAACCAAGTTAACTTATCCGGCTTTATTCACAGGAAAAGAACGGAGAGTAACTGTAGAAGGTGAGGCTTTTTTCGATGTAGCTAAAAACCCCGATAAACCGTTTATCGTATCTTCTCAGGGAGTAGAGATGAAAGTTCTGGGAACAAAATTCAATGTTTATAGCTATCCGGGAAAAGAAAGTATCCAGACTAGCCTGCTGGAAGGAGGATTAAAAGTCTATTTTCCACATACAGAATCTAAAGGAGTTATCCTGAAACCGGAAGAACAAGTAACGATAAAAGGAAACCAAATGAAAGTAGGGTCTTTACCCCATGCCGACTACTTTCTATGGAAAGACGGTATATACAGCTTTATTAATGAACCACTTATTGATATATTAAAGAAGCTGGAACTTTATTATGATGTAAAGATTATTGTAAAAGATCAATCCATATACAATTGGGAATATACCGGAAAATTCCGTCAGCGGGATGGTATTGATGAAATTCTACGTATGATACAAAGAATACACAAATTCAAAATCAGCAAAGATGAAGAAAGTAATATCTTCACTTTAAGCAGATAAACATGTATAATCATTAAAACAGAATGCCTATGAAGAAACATTTTTAGAAGCAAAAACGGCAGATGCTGTAACATCCGCCGTTGGCAATCAAGTAAACACATCAAGTCAAAAATTTTTAGTATTCACTTAATTATTAGCAAAGATATGAAAATAAAAACTTTGTTACCACTCTTTATTGTACATGATAAACACTTTAAAGAATATTTTAGAATCATGAGAATATCGCTATTTATGTTATTCGTCTGTATTTTTCAACTGATGGCAACAAATACAGAGGCACAGAATGCCATTATGAAACTGGAAACAAATGTGATATCTATCGGGCAACTTATCAATCAAATAGAGAAACAAACAGACTATCTGGTGGTATTTCGTAATCGGGAAGTAGATACAGAACGGAAAATACATGTTCAGGAAAAATCAGGAAAAGTAATTTCATACCTGAAAGATGCCTTCGACGGTACGGATATCAGTTACGAATTTACCAACAAATACATTTTGTTATCTAAAAAAAATCAGCCGAATATTGTCAACGAAACCCAGCAGTCAGCCAGAAAGATTACAGGTACGGTTAAAGACAATAATGGAGAACCTATAATTGGTGCCAATGTATCTGTTAAAGGAACAACAAACGGAACGATTACAGACACAGAAGGAAACTTCAGTTTGGAAAATATATCAAATAAAGATGTTATCGTTATTTCCTACATTGGTTATACCCCACAGGAAATCAGAACAGGAAATCAAAATAATATAAAAATTATCCTGAAAGAAGACTCACAAGCACTGGAAGAAGTCGTTGTTGTAGGTTTCGGTACGCAAAAGAAAGTAAATCTGACCGGTTCTATCGGTACGGTTAAAACAGAAGAAGTTCTTAAATCACGTCCGGTAACAAACGTACAAGAGTTGCTATCCAGTTCTGTTCCCGGTATGGCCGTAACGAAAGGTAGTGGGGCAGCCGGTTCAGGAGCCAGTATCAATATCCGCGGAACATCTACCATTGGAGGTAGTTCCGGTGTTTTAGTACTAATCGACGGTATGCCGGGTAATATTTATACATTGAATCCAAATGATATCGAAAGCATATCTGTATTAAAAGATGCAGCATCAGCCGCTATCTATGGCTCCCGTGCTGCAAACGGTGTTATTCTGGTAACCACCAAGACGGCTAAAGCAACCGATCGTCCTGTCGTTGAATTTTCCAGCAACATAGGTATACAGAACCCGCAATTCAAATTAGACTTTGTCGGAGCAGAAGATTTCATGCGTTTGTATGACCAGGCCATGATCAATGATGGAAAAGAAGCGGTTTACGGAGAGCAAGGCATTCAAGATTTACATGCCGGCAAATATGCAGATAATAAATGGTATAAAGAAATCTACAAAAAAAATACCGTTATCAACAATACACATATAGCAGTATCCGGTAAAGAAAAAGCTATTTCCTATCGTTTCTCCGTATCTAACGACTATCAGGAAGGTAACTTACCGAACAATAACTACAATCGTTTGGTATTCAAACCAGATATGCGTTTCCAAATATTAAAAAATCTGGAAGCACACGCCAGCTTACAGTATACACAGACAAATATCCAAAATCCGAATGGCGGAACAACCATTTGGCAGACACAGGCTGCACGTATCTCACCTGTTACACCTATTTTTAATCCTGACGGTTCATATGCTGCCGGTGGTGCAATGGGAGGTAACCCGATTGCAGGTGTTAATGAATCCGGATATTCCAAAGAAAGACATAAAGAGATGATGGCTATTTTCGATGTCACTTACTCTCCTTTAAAAGATTGGAATATAAAAGGAAGTGTTGCTACATATTCTCAAAATACAACAACAAAGAACAGAGTAAATACTTATTATCTGTATGACAAAGAAGGGAATATAGCTAAAACAGAAAACAGAGTTTCTTCATTGAAGGAAACAAACTCGTATAACTTCCGCACACAGTTACAGTTTACATCCGATTATTCTTTTAAAATATCCGACAATCACAATTTCAAAGTATTGGCCGGTTATTCACAAGAATATTACAAAACAGAAAATTTCTGGGCATCCAGAGAAGATATGCCTTTTGCCGGTATAGATGTATTGGACACCGGTAATACAAATAAACAAAACGGAGGTAATGCCCAGGACGTAGCTGTCCAATCCTGGTTCGGTCGTTTAAACTACGATTATCAAGGTAAATATCTATTTGAAGCGAGCGTACGTGGTGATGGTTCTTCCCGTTTTGCCGAAGGACATCGTTGGGGAGCTTTCCCGTCTTTCTCCGCCGGCTGGAATTTACATCGTGAATCTTTTATGGAATCAACGGCCAACTGGTTATCAGAATTGAAGATCAGAGCATCATGGGGTATTTTAGGAGATGCCGAAAAAGTAGGTTACTATGCAACAGCACAAGTTCTAAGTTACGACCCTAAAATTTATACATTCAACGACAAATTAGTCGGTGGTGCTTATAATAATGTAGCTATCAATCCTAATATAACATGGGAAAAAGCGAAAGTTAGTAACTTCGGTATTGACTTTGGATGGCTGGAACAGCGTATAAAATTATCTGCCGATTATTTTATGAATATGAGAACAGATATTTTATATACACCTCCTGTACCCAGTGAATTCGGATTATCCGCTCCTTTATCAAATTTACTGAAAATGAGAAATGAAGGTATGGAAATTATGGCCAGCTATCAGGATAGTAAAAATGATTTCCGTTGGGGAGTAGATGTCAATCTCAGTTATTCAAAAAACAAAGTGTTAGAGATGGGTGATTCTGAAAGATGGATCGAAGGAAATTCTGTGACTTATTTGAATGACCGGTATCAATTACCATTCGGTTACGAAGCAATCGGTCTATTCCAGAGTGAAGAAGAAATAGCCAATTCACCGAATCAAGGAAATGTGTTACCAGGCAATATTAAATATAAGGATCAAAACGGTGACAAAAAAATCGATGGTGAAGACCGTGTCGTACTTAACCGAAAAATACCTGTAAATTTTGGTCTGAATCTTTCATTCGGATATAAAGATTTTGATTTCTCCATGAATATGTATGGTAAACTGAATACTAAAAAGTATCTTCAGGGATACGAAGGATGGGCATTTTATCTGACAGACAATGCACGACCGATGCATCTGGACGCATGGAGTGAAAGTAATCCGAACGCTTCTTATCCACGTCTGACATTATCGAATACATCCAATGATTATGATTCAAGATACAATAGTTTTTGGTTGCGTACAGCCGACTATCTGAAGATTCAGAATATACAGATTGGTTATACTATTCCGAAAAGTGTATTGGAACGTGTAAATATCAAATATTTGAGATTATATCTATCCGGACAAAACCTGGCTACTATCACCGGATACGACGGATTTGATCCGGAAGGAGGCTGGTATCCGTTGTCAAGAACATTCTCATTTGGTTTTAATCTTCAATTTTAAAAATCATGAAACAATATAGTATTGCATTTTTATTAGTTTCTGCCTTAACATTCGGCAGTTGTTCTGATTTCTTAGATAGAGATCCTCTTTCCCAGGCTTCGGAAAATACCTTCTGGCAAACAGAAGCGGATGCACAAACAGGTGTAAATGCTTTATACCCGTTACTACCCGATTCACGTGATTTCTGGCGCGACTGTCAAAGTGATAATTCGCTGATGACAAATGCCTGGGGAGAAAGTGGTTTGGGATATATTTGCCAAGGTTCACACAATGCAGCAACCGGTTATCTTTCCGAAGAATGGAAATACGACCATATCCGTAGAATTCTTTACTATTTAGACCGTCTGGAGGGCATGGAAATCGATGAGGCTAAAAAGAAACGTTTTGAAGGAGAGGCCCGTTTTATCCTGGCATTACGTTATTACCGAATGACACGTCATTTCGGTGATATCCCATTGATCAAAGAAAAACCGATTGACCTGGAAGAAGCAGCGTTACCCCGTTCTCCAAAGCAGGAAGTATTAGATTATGCACTTGAAAACGTAAATAAAGCGATCGATTATTTACCGGAAACCTATTCCGGTGATGATATTGGACGTATCACGAAGGGAGCAGCTCTGACACTAAAAGCCGACATGTATCTGGATATGGCAAGTTACGCTAAATTCCATAAAGGACAGGATGCAACCGATCTTTGGAAAGAAGCAGCCAATGCAGCAAAACAAGTTATTGATCTGAATCTATATGGCTTAGAAGATGATTTCGCCTATATATTCAAGGCGGAAGCTAATAATAATAACAAAGAAGTTATATTGGCTTTTCAATACAAGGAAGACGAGAAAACGCATATGTTACCAATTCTAGCTTCTCCGGCAGGAACCGGTATAACCGGACAAGGCTGGGCAAGTTTCTGTCCAACTCGCCAACTGGTAGATTCTTACGAAACGACAGATGGTAAAACTATTTATGAATCCGATTTGTATGATAAGAATAACCCGTGGGATAACAGAGATGCCCGTTTGAAAAAAACATTCTTCCTGCCAGGCTATGAATGTTTACGTCCGAATGGTTCTTATGAGCCTTATATGCCGCATCCGGCCTATAACAAAGATGAAAGAATCAACCACGAAGGGGGCGGTATCACAGGTTATATGTATCTGAAATATAATGATCAGGAATTAGAAAAACCCGGAGCTTCATGGACAAATTTCAGTCTTTACAGATATGCGGAAGTTCTTCTGATTTATGCTGAGGCTCTAAACGAATACGATCCGAATAATACACAGATTGCATGGGCAGTCAATCAGGTGCGCGAACGTGCTGAATTGCCGGGAGTAGATAAGTTAATCGGTAATCAGGAAGCTATGCGGGAAAAGATCCGGGAAGAAAGAAGACACGAATTCGTAACCGAACATAAGCGTTATTTTGATATCTTGCGTTGGAAAACAGCCGAAAAAGTACTGAATGAGCCGGGAAACGGTATCAATAAGGATGAAAAGGCTCCTATTGGAGACTATACCGTAGAACAATTCCTGGGACAAAACCGTACTTTTGATGCAAGTAAACATTACCTGTGGCCGATTCCTCAGTCAGCAAGAGATAAGAATCCTAACTTAGGGCAAAATCCGAATTGGTAATTATATTAACAAGAAAAAGCCGATCCGGATAAAGTCGGATCGGCTTTTTATACTAATTTTAAAATATGAACAAATTAATATTACTAACAATTTGTACACTCGTTTCCGGAGCCATTGCATCTCAGGAATGGAAGCCACAACAATGGCCGGTACTGAAAAATTACGATCAGGATCATCTTTTCCAGATCGCGCTCCCATTAGGAGGCATCGGGACCGGAACGGTATCGCTGGGTGGTCGCGGAGAACTCCGGGATTGGGAGATCATGAATGTACCTGCCAAGAAATACAGTACGGTAACAACCGGAAACAATGCCCCGTTCTTCGCAATCTATGCGAAGCCGCAAAATCAGGAAGCCACCACCACTCTACTGGCTGGTCCTTTATACCCTCAGGAATATCTCCATTATGAAGGTCGTCCGGTAAATCATCATGGCTTACCTCGCTTTGCACAAGCTTCATTTGATGCTACTTATCCGTTCGGACAAGTACATTTATCAGACAAAGACCTGCCGGTAAAAGTCACGATAAAAGGATTCAACCCGCTTATTCCGGGGGATGCAGAAGCAAGCGGATTACCTGTTGCCGTACTTTCCTATGAAGTGACCAATACAACCAGTCAACCGATGGAAATTGCTATTTGTGGTTCCATGCGTAATTTTATAGGAAAAGACGGAAGCAAATTCCGTACCGACTGGAAAGGAGACTATATCCCAACCGGTGTAAAAGACAATAAAAACAAATATGTTGAAAACAATGGAATAAAAGGAATCTATCTCTATTCAGACGGAGTGGATAAAAATGATCCTGCCTGGGGAACAGTCGCTCTCACGACACAGGCAACCAGTGGAGTAAGCTACCGTACTTCATCGAAAGCCGACAACTGGAATAACGGTATCCTGAACTTCTGGGATGATTTCAGTGCCGACGGTATGCTAACCGAGCGAAACAAACAGGAAGATGAAGACCCGATGGCCTCACTCTCCGTAAAAAAAACAGTAAAACCGCAAAGCACGGAAACATTCACATTCTATATCACCTGGAATTTTCCAAACCGGAAAGCCTGGTCCTCCACAGTTGTCGGAAATTATTACAGCCGTCAATATACAGATGCCTGGAAAGCGGCAGAAACAATCATTCCGCAAATTCCCGGACTGGAGAAAAAAACCTTATCTTTCGTAAACGCCTTACTCAATACTTCTTATCCAGACGTTGTAAAAGAAGCAGCATTATTCAACCTGGCAACCTTACGGTCGCAAACCGTATTCCGTTTACCCAGCGGTCATATGATGGGTTGGGAAGGCGTAATGGACCGTTTCGGTTCTTGTGCTGGTTCTTGTACGCATGTCTGGAACTATGAAACAGCTACTCCTTATCTATTCGGAGAACTGGCAAAAACAATGCGTGACGTAGAGTTCAACTACGCAACCAAAGAGAACGGCCTGATGAACTTCAGGGCCTCTCTCCCACTAAATGAAGCAAATAAAGGAAACAGTGCCGCAGCCGACGGACAAATGGGCTGCATCATGAAGATATACCGCGAATGGCAACTTTCCGGAGACACTGATTTCTTGAAAAATAACTGGGAACAGATCAAAAAAGTACTTTCTTACGCCTGGACTGAAAAGGGTTGGGATGCCAACCAGGATGGCGTAATGGAGGGTTCTCAACACAACACTATGGACGTGAATTACTTTGGCCCTAATCCTCAAATGGGTTTCTGGTATATGGGAGCACTGAAAGCAGCGGAAAAGATGGCTATAGCTATGAAAGATAAAGGCTTCGCCCAAAAGTGCCAAACGTTATTCGAACAAGGCAGTAACTGGATGGACAAAAATTTGTTCAACGGCGAATATTATGAACACAAAATAACCGATCCGGAGACATTTGAATACCTCGATATGAATAATCCGAATGTCAAAATTCCATCTTTCCAGCTAGGTCCCGGTTGTCTGGTAGACCAGTTAGTCGGCCAATACATGTCACATTTATGCGGGCTGGGTTATCTCGGAAACAAAGATCATATTCAGACAACCATGAACAGCATCATGAAATACAACTACGTATCAGACTTCAGCCGTCATTTCAACAATATGCGTTCATATGTGATGGGCAATGAATCCGGGCTACTTATGGCATCCTGGCCAAAAGGCCGTCTGGAAGTACCATTTCCTTATTTTGCTGAGGTAATGACAGGGTTTGAATACTGTGCAGCCGTAGGTATGATTTACGAAGGAATGGAAAAAGAAGCACTCACCTGTATCCGGTCCATCCGCGACCGCCATGATGGGGCAAAACGTAATCCATTCAGCGAGCCGGAATGCGGTCATCATTATGCCCGATCCATGGCAAGCTGGTCTGCTATCATTGCACTTAGCGACTTTCAGTATTCAGGCATTGATAAAAGTATGAAAATTACGGCACGCCCGGGAAATTATTTTTGGAGTAATGGCTATTCATGGGGAACTATCGACGTCAGCGACAAGGATATCACAATTGAAGTAATAAGCGGTTCTCTCCAATTGAAATCCCTTACCGTCGGTAACGAAAAAGAAATGCGGTTAAAGCATTTTGACCTGAAAGAAGGCGACAAACAAGTCATAAAACGATAAAGTCATGGGTAAATCAAACATTATCTACTGCTTACTCGCCTGTTTGTTCCTGAGCGGAGGGTGTATCCAAAAAGAAGCAACCACTCACCACTCCCAACACAAAGCAGACTGGCAAACCGTCCTGCAAGACAAACTCCCTCTGCTGGGCCACCGTAACTGGATTGTTATCACAGATATGGCTTATCCGTTACAAACCCGGGAAGGTATCACCACTTTATATGCAAACGAGCCTTATACGGAAGTTCTGGGCACAGTAAAAAAGATGGTGGATAACTCTTTGCATGTGTATGCCCATATCTATCAGGACGAAGAACTATCTTTCCTGGAAGAAGGTTTTTGCCCGGGGATAAATGATCTGAAAACAGAGATGGGAAATGTCCTTCCGGCAACTGAAATAACAAGCATCAAGCATGATGACCTGATTGCCCGGCTGGATAGCATCAGCAATCTGTTTGAAGTAGTCATCATCAAGACAAAACTGACAAAACCCTATACTTCCACCTTCTTCGAACTCGATTGTAAGTACTGGGACAGCGACAAACAAACGATACTCAACGAACGAATCGCAAATACCGGAACAAATCAACTATAAACAGATCGAGGGATGCCATAACAAAGGCATCCCTCTGCTTTTTCAGCCAAAATACATAACATTAATATCATTATTGAAACATTATTCTTCTGATTAATAGTTATTTTTGCTTCAATACATATTCTAAACTAATCACCCATGAAAAAACTTTTTACCCTTATTCTATGTGCCTTATCGCTGTCCATTGCTGCACAGACGACACAGTTATCTCCCGGCCATCCGGACCGCATCGCTAAGACAGACCTGAAGAAAGGTTTTGCAACGCCACCCAAAGGGTATGGTGAAGTACCTTTTTACTGGTGGATGGGAGATACACTGACCAAAGAACATCTTACCTATCATCTGGACCAGATGGCAGCTAAAAAAGTAACCAGCCTACAAGTAAATTATGCCCATTCGGACAAAGGAGGCGTCAGCTATGGACTGACTTTCCCTTCCAAACCGGCCCTGTTCACGGAAGAATGGTGGGACCTGTTCGGATGGTTCATGGAGGAAGCAAAGAAACGGAATATGACCGTCAGCCTCAGCGATTATACTTTAGGAGTGGGACAAGGTTCCTATGTAGACGACGCCCTCAATGAAAATCCCGGACTGACAGGAGCCGAACTGAAATTCGAAAGCGATACGATCCAGAATAAGTATGCAAAAACATGCCACGACCAGCTACTCTCCCTCTACGCCTACCAATTGGGAACAGATGGGAAAATCATCGAAAACTCAGGCATAGACCTGTCCGGAAATCTTACAGGCAACAAAATTGAATGGCAATCACCCACGGAAGGAAACTGGATCGTCACCCAGGTATACAGCGTAGCTAAAAAACCTTCGCTCGACCCGATGCACCCTCTTTCCGGAAAAAGCTATGTCAAACACTTCTTCCAACGGTTTGAAGACGGTTTCCCGGAACAATCCAAAGGAGGACTGAACTTCTTCTTCTCCGATGAGCTGAACTTCAATCTGCATGGTTATATATGGAATTCAATCTTCAGAGACGAATTCCGGAAACGCAAGGGATACGATATCGTTCCTTATCTTACCGCCCTGTTCACCCATATCGGTCCGATTACACCTAAAATACGGCTGGACTACAACGATGTCATGGTTTCACTGAGTGAAGAAAACTTCTTTATTCCGGTATACCAATGGCACGAAGACCGTAACCTGATCTATGGTTGCGACCATGGCGGACGGGGAAAAGATGTCAGCGAATTCGGCGATTATTTCCGTACCCAGCGATGGAACCAGGCACCGGGTTGCGACCAGCCAAACCTGGGAAAAGACATTATAAAGAACAAAGTAGCCTCCTCCATCGCCCATCTTTATAAACGTCCAAGGGTATGGCTGGAAGGTTTCCACAGTAGTAACTGGGATACCAATACAGCCAATCTGACCGATGCCACCTTTGCCAACTTCGTGATGGGGCAAAACCTGCTCAGCCTGCATGGTTTCTACTACAGTACAATGGGCGGCTGGTGGGAATGGGCGCCTCCATGTAATCATACCCACATGCCTTACTGGGAAGAAATGGGACCGTTCCTGGAATGTACCGAACGTCTCAGCTACATTCTCTCCCAGGGATACCACCGGGCCGATGTCGCTATCCTGTATCCGGTAGAATCAGTTGTAGCCGGTTACGACCAGACGGCTGTGCAAAAAGCATTCAGCTTGGGAGAGTATCTATACCGGGAAGGTGTCGATTTCGACTTTATGGATTATGAATCGCTTGCAAAAGCCACTATAAAAAACAGCAAAATCCATATCTCTGGCGAAGAATTCAAAGTATTGATCATCCCGTCCATGAAAGCAATCCGTCATTCTTCATTGAAAAAAGCCTTGCAGTTCAAACAGAATGGCGGGATAGTCATCAACCTGGGAGAGTTGCCAGAAGCAACGGAAAAGAAAGGATTGAACGATCCCGAAGTACGTTCGTTACTAAACAAACTGTTCAGGTCCGACAGCAAGAACGCGTTTGTAGCCAAGGAAAACCAAGAAGTGCTCGACATTCTCGACACAAACCTTACCCGCGACTTCCGCATCCTGTCACAACAACCGCAAAAAGATATGCCATACATTATGCACCGTAAACTCGGAAATAAGGACCTGTATGCCGTATACAATGTTCCTTCCGGTACCGATTGCTTTTTCCGAGCCACCGGAGGAATCGAATTATGGGATCCCTGGACAGGTAAAACAAAAGAAATTACCGCCTCAAAAACAACAGACGAAGGAACCATTATCCAAATACCAATGGAAAAACAAGACCTCCATCTATTCGTCTTCGATCCGGCCAAAAAAGCTATAATTGCAGAAGTACCTCAAACGAACGTCTCCAAAACCATATTACTCGACGGTGAATGGTCATTCGACCTCAAACCCTCTTTAAATAATAAATTCGGAGACTTCCACTGGCCTGCGACCGATGAACTGCTGGGCGCTTATATCTATAAAGCCAGATACAACCAGGCCTTTTCCGAAACAGCGGACTGGCAATCTCCCTCCTTCGACGATTCAGGATGGAAAAGCCAGACTTTCACCTACGGAACCAAGTTTATGATACTGGAAGCCACTCCTGAATTATCAGAGATAAAACTTCTCTCCCATCTTCCCTATCAAAACAACAGGGTTCAAATCGATAATAAGGAATATGCCTGGAAGCCTTATGAATTTTCATGGCGATGGGGTGTTGAGAACGATTACGGTCATCAGGGATGGCATGGACTGAAAGCCACTGTTCACGATGATTTCATCCGCATGGGTAAACTCGAAAAAGAATTCAGGGAAACAGTCCGCGTAGAAGATCCTAACGGAAACAAGAACTATTACTTCTATTCAAACGTTTTAGCTCCCGAAACGGGTAATTACCAACTGATATTCGGAGTACTAAAACCGGCCGATATCTACATCAATGGTAAAGCAGTCAGCCCCTCCACTTCTACCGTCACTCTTAACCGGGGAACCAATGAAATCGTTCTCCATTACGATACATTCGGGGTAACTTACTGTGTGGTGCGTAAAGCCGGAGATACCCCCCGTATACTGAAAGAAGTTACCGCAGAAAAACCTCTTGCTACGAATTTCCGGGGAGACTTATCCCTTTTGCCATTCGATATAAACAAAACCGAAGAGCCTACTTACGGCCAATACCGCTTTACCTCTGCTCCCGGACTGAAGAAACTCGAGTTTTCAGCCTTCGGTGAAACCAAAGTCTGGGTAAACGGTGCCTTATGCAATCTAACCGTAAAAGAGAAACGTCCGGACGGCCTGACCCGGTATGAAGCCGTAGTGACCAATCCGTCCAAACGGATATCAACCGTAGCCATATCCATAAAAGAACCCTGGGGAAATGCCGGAGGCGCCGCTATCGACGGCCCGATCAAACAAACCTGCGGGGACGGTCTGATTTCCGCAGGAGACTGGACACAGATAGAGGGTCTTTCTACTTATTCCGGCGGTGCCTGGTACCGGAAAAACATTCATCTGGAAAAGAATAACGGAGATAAAATATATCTGAACCTGGGACAAGTGGTCTCCACAGCCGAAGTCTGGATAAACAAGCAGAAAGTCGGATTGAAGCTCACCCCGCCCTGGCGTTTCGACATCACGGAATATATAAGGGAAGGAGATAACCAGATCGAGATATTGCTTTACAATACCGCAGCCAACTATTACCTGTCTGTCCCGACCATGTACCGGGGCAGTACGAAAGCCGGTCTGTTGGGTACTGCATCAATTGAAATAGTCCGTTAATCCGAGACCCCCACTGTATAATAAAGGGGCGAGACCATCACGGTTCCGCCCCTCCTCTTTTTAGTACGTAGAATAGAAATTACATAAGTATATATTATGCTTGTGTATTATTCGATTTAGTTGTATTCGTTGTTGTAGTTGTGCTATTTGTATTGGCAGTCTGAGTAGTAGCTGTTGCACCGGCTACAGGAGCCTGTACTTTAGCTTCTTCCCAATGGAAAGGCTCAAAATGTGCATTCGGATCAACCCATGATGCTTTTTTGGAAGCAAAGATGATGAACGGAGCAGCCACAACAACAATAGCACCGATAATCAATACGGCAAACCAGACAGTATTACTACCGACAGAAATCTGACTAGGTGGAATAAAGCTCAAAATGAAAGCCAATAACGAACCACAGAAACCAAGACCACCGATAAACCACATCAATCCGTTGCCATGTTTACCGATACGGAACGGACGGTTTGCCTTCTTCATTCGGTAACGCAATGCGATAGCACCGGAAAACATCAGCAGATACATAACCAGATAAAGGATCACAGTCAACTGTGACAGGATCTGGTAGAAACTCTGTACGGAAGGCATTACCACGAACAGCAGGCTCAATAAAGTAACCGCACATCCCTGTACCAACAGAATGTTTTTCTGAACACCGATTTTATTTGTTTTCTGGAAGAAAGGAGGCAGATAACCTGCTTTACCCACGGTAAAGATACCTTTTGACGGACCGGCGACCCATGTCAATACACCTGCCAGCACACCGAATGCCAAAGCTACGGCAATGATCGGAGATAACCAGGAAGCATGGATAAATTTAAAGTAATTGTCGAAACCGACCAGCAGACTCTGTGTCAGGTTGATATCTTTCTGAGGAATAATAACACCCAGAGAGAAAGTACCTAATACGAAGATAAGAACAGTGATCAACGCGCCGATAAAAACGGCTTTCGGATAGTTCTTAGAGGGATTTTCCACATCCTTTACGTGGATACCTCCCATCTCCATACCTGCATAAAACAGGAAGATACTGGAGGCCAGCACCAGGTTATCGAACTTTGAGAAGTCAGGGAAGAAATCGCCATGGAAGTCCATGTTAGAATGACCACCCATAGACAAGTAAACGATTCCGAGGATGATCAACAGGGCAGCCGGAAGGATCGTACCGACAATACCACCCACTTTAGCAACCTTACCAACCCAACTTAACCCCTTCAACGAAATAAAAGTAGCCAGCCAATAAATGATCAATACCACAGCCAGCGTGTACATTTTGTTTGAAGCCAGTGTCATATCATGCGCATCATTCATCCCGATAAAGGCGATGGAAACAGCACCGAAGGTCAACACGGTAGGATACCAGATCGTACTTTCAATCCATTGTACCCAGATAGCGAGGAACCCCCATTTCTTACCGTAGGCTTCCCCCACCCATCGGAAAACCCCACCTTGTTTATCCTGGAACATAGCTGCCAACTCGGCTGCCACCAGCGACGTAGGGATCAAAAATACGATTGCCGCGAATAAGTAATAAAAGGCTGAACTTAATCCGTATACAGCCTCGGCTGGTAGTCCGCGGAGAGACACTACCGCCGTAACATTCATAATTGCAAGAGTAAAAACTCCAAGTTTTACTGCTTTTCCTACATTTGCCATGAATTTTACTGTTTAAATGTGAATTTTGTATTGTTTAGTTTCGCTTTAAATATGTCAGTAAAACAAATCGTTATTGTGTTAGTTTGTCAACAAGATGTCAAACTAGGTTAATTAACAGAATAGTGTTAAAAACAAAATCACGGTATCCTTTGTTAGATAACCTAAAATATTTCTGTCTAAATGCCTAATAATTAAACGCAATGAAGTCTGCTTTCAATGACATTATTTACGAGAAAAGAGGAATATACGGAGTCTTGCATGTTATTATTTTGCTACTCTCCCTTTTCCTTATTGTAGTCATCTCAGTCGATACATTTAAGAACATCCCTTTCATGACACAGGGTTCCTATCTGAAGATACAGTTCTGGATCTGCATGTTCTTTATTGCCGATTTCGTTTTGGAGTTTTTCTTATCAAAACGTAAATTATATTATCTGCAAACCCACTTTATTTTCTTAATCGTATCTATTCCTTATCTTAATATTATCAGTTATTACGGAATTGAATTCTCCCCGGAAATCACCTATTTCCTGCGTTTTATCCCGTTGGCACGCAGCGGATATGCACTGGCAATCGTGGTAGGATGGTTATCATCAAACAAGGCTTCAGGACTATTCGTATCCTACCTGACCATGTTGCTGGCAACGGTCTATTTCTCCAGCCTGATATTCTTCGTGATCGAACATAAGGTAAATCCGCAGGTAACCGGCTATGATGATGCTCTTTGGTGGGCCTTTATGGACGTTACGACAGTCGGCTCAAATATTTACGCCGTCACACCGACAGGACGGATACTATCGGTTCTGCTGGCAGCACTGGGAATGATGATGTTCCCGATCTTCACCGTTTATGTAACCAGTCTCGTACAGAACGCGAATAAACGGAAGAATGAATTATATAATGAAGACGATGCACCGCAACCGGAAGCAGCCAAACAGACGGCATCGAAACCAGCGGAAGGGGGTAAAATAACATCGTAGGAAACATAGGCACTTTCCAATAGATATAAACATAGAGGATCTAAAATCCAAATATCATTCTGAACATCTAAATCTATTGATCGCTGATGTTCTATATGCAGGGAAGTTGGGGACGTTGCATCGGATTAATGATAAACGAATGCAAAAGAGTAAAACTTCTAGAACCGGAATTTAATACAAACGGAACTTCGTATAAGGTATACTTTGGTATACCAACCAAGTTAGTGACCAAGTTAGTGACCAAGTTAGTGACCAAGTTAGTGACCAAGTTAGTGACCAAGTTTAATCACATTTATTCATTATTGGTCAAAAAAACACTGCTGGTTACTAAAACTTTCACTTAGTCATAGAGCTTATTTCCGCAAACATTATCTGAATTCAGCATTACAAGCCGAACTAATTGCACCTAAACATCCAAAGCCAAATCATCCCTAGCAGGGATATTATCTCACTGAGAAAGGGAAAGCTATTAAAAGCTTTAGATAAAAGAAACCATTACTTTCTAATAAATAAAGGCTATGCCCTGATTCCGTATGGAAGGATGGCACAGCCTTCTTTAAGTTTGTCCGTATATCCTGATTCAATCTAAAAAATCACTGTATATATAATCCATCTCGAATTGAATAGCACCTTGTATGCAACTACTAATATTCAACATATACCCATCTAATCCTCCAACATACATTTTACCATAAAGATCACCGACCAAATCAATCACCCTTCTATAATCACATTGGCTATCTACTACAGGAATTGTTGTAACTTCATAAGTTCCATTAAATACGGTATTATCTATCGAAAATTTATATCTTTGGTCTGCGTAAAATATTACAATGGCATTTTGTTCCTCGTTCACCCATTTTCCTACAAGTAATTCGTCATTAGGATCATTCCAATTATATCTCCTTTTATAGGAAAAAGCATTACCCCCAGGTGAAATTCCACTCCACTCTCGTTCGGTAAGTAGATTAACAGTCCATGCCCAACTACCACAAGTTGTTGATAACAAACGACTTTCCGTATCATAATTCCAAACACCTTCAGTATAAAAGTCGCCCGACATAGATCCTCTCATGAAACATCTTCCATCACTGGCAAATCTAAAATCGGATTTACCATATCCGGCATATTCCCATTCTCCTATCAGCGATCTTGTATCTTTATACTTATTGATAATAGCTTGACTTTCATTATCCAATTCTGTAGAAGTTTCCTCAGATAAAGAATCTTCATTATCATCTCCACATGAAAAGAAAATAGAACACAACATTAATGTGAAGATCGTTACATACCAATTAATTGTTTTCATTGTTTTCACTTTAAAAATTACACATAATATTCTTTAATACGATTAATCCATATATGTTACATAGTAAATTGTCATTGTAGGATAATCAGAGAAATCAGATTCATGTTTTGAGGTTATTTGTACGACCCTGTTATCCGAATCGAACTCATAAGAATAAGTTGTCCAAATAGTCCCTCTGACATATTCCCATTTTGCCGGAAGATTTTTAGATCGTTTCCCTTCAATATCCGTTGGTACCGAGATTAATGTTGAACCTTCTCTTCTCACTAAGAAATAACTAAGATCTAAAGATGTATTATTTAAGTGTTCTGTATAAGAACAAACATAAGTATTGATAGGAGCTGATTCTCTAACTAGATTACCATTTTCATAATTCAAAGTACAATTACCATCATTATATCCGGCTAAATAATAACCAACCAGATAACCTGATTTGTCATATTTTCGTGAACTAATACTACCATTAGCGTCACTAATATACCCTTCAGAATTTAATAATAAAAAACTATCTAAACCTCTTTCATCAGGGTATGTTCTCTTAATTGTATCGCCAACATAAGTAATGTTCTCTATTTGGATATTATTGGAATTCTCGGTGAATCTCTTATGCTCACAAATTCTTCCTGAATTATCATAAGAAAATATATTATGATAATAATAAGATTCTGTTCGAGAAGGTATATTAGGATCTCTTTTGATTTCCTCAATAACTAACTCTTTTACTTTATTAGCTGTAAAACATGGTTTATACGGAGATTCTGTGACAATTCCAGGATTATCTTTGCCATCATCTTTGTTATCATTCCCATCGTTTTGTTCTTCACGGTTAGGAATCGGATCTCCTTCTCCTCCATCGCAACTTGGAAAACTTGTTGTTATCACCATTAAGGCGATTAGCATAGAACAGTAATTTGTGATTTTCATATCTCTAACAATTTTGCTGCTATTCCCTACTATAGCAGTAATTAAATTAATATTAAATACTTAGGGAGGTACAATTATTCATTTAACATATTTTAGGCGCATAGCCTAACCAACGTTGGTTAGATGCCCTAACTGCCTCCAGTTAGATAGTGTCTCTGCCATTGGTTAGTCGGTCTAACTAACGTTGGTCGGATAGTATTACTCGATTTCAGGACGGTCTCCGCCTCCACCACCCGGTTTGTTACCTACGTAAAGTAGTACAGGGAAGGTATAAGTACGCGGTTCTTTTACAAGTTTATTACCAGCTGCCGATTGGGTAACGATACTCAACGTGTATTCGCCGTCTTCGAGGGCCGGCATCATGACGGTCAGTTCAGAAGGATTGTTATGGATCAGCAACGGACATTTCTGTGCAGTACCACCGGTTTTTGTAAAGAAAACACCTATGCTGGCATCATCACCTGCCACTTTGATATTAGAGCCGCTGATAACGGCAGGGGCGGAAGAAGTGAGTTGGGTATTCATTTCGCCGGTGGTAGAATCGGTAATCGAATTGATGATTGGACCGGTGACAGCAGGACGGGTTTCAACCACTACGTTTTTCAATGTGTCACGCAGTAATTTACCGGGTACATAACTGGTAGTGAGTTTGTTTTTAGCAGGGTCGAAAGCTGCTTTTTCGCCTTCGAAAGGACCTGTGAGGGTTGCCATGTACTGGCCTACACCGTCAACAACGCTTTTACCTTCGGCAATAGCGGTTACCTTTTCCTGATCGCCCATGCCCAGGATATACTCGATTGTATCCAATCGCAATTCAGAGCCTCTTGCCAGGATGCGTTCGGCAATCTGATGGTTTCGTACTGTTCCTGTAATACGGGGCTTCGCTGTGTAATCGCCTTTTCGCTCCGTGACGGCGTTGTCGTAAAGATCGGCAGTCAAAATGATTTTTTCAGCCATAATAATAAATAATTAAGCCTGTTGGTTGGACAAGGCATTACCTGTGTGATCAGTAACCTTATTTGTGAAATAAGGTACCAGTTTATCTTATGATTATCATAACAGAGAGTAACTTCCTCCCCTCTCGAGAGGGGGTAGGGGGTGTGTAAATTGCTGTACTAAAGCACGAACTACATAGATTGACGCGGATATTTAACTGTTTTATCTGTGATTTTCTATCTGGATAGTCTTTATTTAGAGTATTAACACACCCCCTGCCCCCTTTCAAGAGGGGAAAAGATACCCTCCGCCCCGCTATGCCTATACCTCACCAAAAACTGCCTGAATCTCACCTTTTTGCCTAAATTGTCCCCCACCCACTTAATTATAAGCAGAGAAGTTTGTCCTTGTTTAAATAAATTTCCTATATTTGCCTCGTCCCCACACTAGTATAAACTTTGTTTTTCACAGCTTGTATCAAACGGGACAAAACACCCTTATTTCACAAATAAGGTTACACCCTCACACCTACCAGGACATCCAATCCTTTTGTAATAATCTCATTGGCAGAATTGAGTCTCGACTGATCGAGTGCAGCCAGATAGTGACGTGTCGTCCGCTCCGATGTATGTCCGAGTGCCTGGCTGATGATGGCTACCGGCGTGTCGTTGTACAAAGCTGCCGTCGCCCAGGTATGCCGAAAGACGTACGAGGTGAGGCAGACCGGGACGGAAAGGCGCGATCCAATCTCCACCAGACAACCGTTGTAATGGTGCAGAGCCTGTTTATAGGCCTCATGTAACCGTTCGCCTTCCGCCTTTTCGGGCAAAACAGGAAAAAGATAGCGGCTGTCGGACAATGCATATTTATCGAATAGCCGTTGCATGCCGGGAGTAATACCGACACGCACCAGGACCCCCGTCTTGCAACGGTTGTAGACCAGTTCATTATCGACGATATTGTCGCGGGTAAGATGCGCCAAATCGATGAACGGCATACCGCAGGCAAGGAAGGAGAAAAGAGCAAAGTCCTTCGCTGCCTGCAACTCCGGCTCGGCAGAGAGGTCCATCCGGGCAATCTCTTCCATTGTCTGAATACGGAGGGCGCGTTTAGCCGTTTCCTCCTGCCGCAGGTTGAGGTGTGCAAAAGGCGAGAGGCGGTCGGCCGGTGCCAGTTCCTCGCGGACAGCGGTGTGATAGATGGCCCGGAAACTGCTGAGGTAACTGTTCACCGAATTTGTTTTCAGGTGTCCCAATGCCAGAAGCCAGTCTTGGAACCGGTCTATCATACCAGGGGTTATCTCGACAAACGAAAGTTTGTCGGTCCCCCAAAACCGCAGCAACCAGTTGGAGGAAGCGCGGTAAAGATCGGCGGTCGAATATTTGCCCGCCTTACGTTTACGTTTCACCAACGCATCGGCGTAGGTGAAAAAGGTTGTTGTCATAAGCATAATAATAGTAACTATAGAAAGAATCTAAATTAAACCGTATTGTATATTAATTGAAAATTATACCTTTGTTGGTATAGTTTAATAATCAAAATATATTAATTATGAAAGACAAAGAAGAATTCCAATTAATCCAAAACAAGATTTATGAAATAAGAGGACGTAAAGTCATGATCGATAGCGATCTGGCTGAATTGTATCAAGTCGAAACACGCGTATTAAATCAAGCAGTAAAGCGTAATATAGATCGATTTCCCGAAGATTTCATGTTTCAATTAACAAGTCAGGAATGGGAGGATATGTCATCACAAATTGTGATGACATCACATACCAAACGCCCAAAATCAGCTATTCCATTTGTTTTTACCGAACATGGTGTAGTTATGCTGTCAAGTGTACTTCGCAGTAATATCGCTGTACAAACAAGTATTCTGATAACACGTGCTTTTGTTGCTATACGACAATTAATAATTGATACTCCTGCAAATAAAGTACAGGAACTTCAACATGAATTGAAAGAACTAAAAGAATACATTGAAGAAGTATTTATTGATTACAACGATATAAACGAAGATACCCGTATACAACTGGAATTGATAAATAAAACATTAGCAGAATTGCAGGTACAAAACAAACTGTCCAATAAACCCCGTAACCCGATAGGATTTATTAAACCTAAATAACGAAATCTACAAAACACATTCTATTCATATAAAACAAGCCTCCCGCCCTCTGAACGAGGGGCGAAGAGGCTTGCCAATTAAAAGAATAAACTGTTTGTTATTCAGTTATTGTAACCCGGTCGCCATTGAAAATGGACAGACCCAGTTTATTCATTATATATTTGATGGCCAATTGTGCTTTTACAGAATTACCCGCGCTGTCAATTGGAGGGGCAAAGGCTGAAATACCGAACAGGCCGGGCATCACTCCCATCACACCACCGCCTACACCTGTTTTTGCAGGGATACCGGAAGTGTACAACCAGTCGCCGGTATGTTCATAGAAACCTACGGTGGCAATCAGCGAAGTAATCTTCGGTGACAATGAACCGTCGAATATCTGCTTTTTGGATACCGGGTTCAGGCCGTCGTTGGCAATCGTTGCTCCGCAGACAGACAATTGGGCTGCTGTGATTCCCAGCGAACACTGACGGGTATACAAGTCGAGCGACATATCCGGGTCATCGTAGATACGGTTGTAGTTCTTCAGCAACCAGGCAATGGAGCGGTTGTTGAAGTTGGTAGCCGATTCCGATTTGTACAATTCGTCGATCAGCTGAGGTGCACTGCCGCAAAGGTCGGTAATATTGGCAACGATGGCGTCCCATTTCTTAGCCGAGTCGCCTATCGGCTGAACCATACTACAGGCAGTGATTGCACCGGCATTAACCAACGGAGTAGACGGATGATCTTTCTCCAGCAGGATAGCCATGATGGAGTTGAAAGGCAGTCCGGTTGCATCGGCACCTATCATTTCCAACAATTTCTGTGCACCGTACTGGCGCAATGCCAACACAGCGGTATGTACCTTTGAGACGGATTCTATACCGAAACGATATTCGGAATCGCCCAACTGGATGAGTGTACCGTCCATCAGGCAGATACTGATACCGAACAAATTCTTATCTATATTTGCCAGATAAGGAATGTAATCGGCATTCTTACCGCCTGTGTTCGTCTTGAACATTTCATAGGCTTCCTGGGCCACTTCTTTTATTTGTGAAACGGAAATCTTTTTATCCATACCCAAACAAATTATTTAGTTGATTTAGGACAGCCGGTATGAGTGAAGACAGAGCCTTTTACAGCCTGTTGTCTGTCCTGTGCGATACGGGTAGGGGTCGGATATTCCAGTTTTTCCAGGTCGGTGATCGCATTGCTGATGTCGCCCAGCAACTGGTCTGCCATGTCACGGCTGAAGCCCTGACGGACAACGATACGCATAACTACCCAGTTTTCGAGGTTTTCAGGCAATGTATAAGCCGGAACCATCCATCCGCTCTGTTTCAGTTTATCCTGCAAATCGTACAGTGTCCATTTGGCAGTCTTAGCATATTCAGGTTTCAGATACCAGATAAACAATGGGTTGACAACTTCTTTGCTATAATTCTGGAACGGAGCCATCTTAGCAATTTCAGCATGCAGGTAGTCGGCAACAGCCATACTGTTCTGCTGTACTTCCTTGTAGCCCTGGAATCCGAGACGGATGAATTGATAGTATTGTCCCAAAATCTGAGCGGCAGGACGGGAGAAATTCAAACCAACCTGAGTAATGTTTGCACCTAAATAATTTACACTGAAAGACATGGAGCCCGGCAAGTATTTTTTATCTTTCCAGACAACCCAACCCAGACCCGGATATACCAGACCGAATTTATGGCCGGAAGTACTGATGGAAAGTACCCATTTCAAGCGGAAGTCCCATTTCAGTTCCGGTTTCAGGAACGGCAGGATAAAACCACCGGAAGCGGCATCCACATGGATAGGAATGTCGTAGCCTGTCTTTGCATTGTATGCGTCGAGTGCAGCGTCCAATGCTTCCACGTCATCGTTCAGACCTGTCCAGGTAACACCCTGGATGGGGACGATACAGATGGTGTTTTCATCACAATACTTCAGGGCTTCCTGCGGGTCGAGCGTGATGTGTTCTTGTGTCAGGGGCACCTGGCGCATTTCGATCTGCCACAGCTGGGCGAACTTTTCCCATACAACCTGGAAACCGGCAGAAATAACGAAGTTAGGTTTGTCGGTCGGTTTGCCTTGAGCCAATCTTCTTTCACGCCAGCGCAACCAAGCTGCAACACCACCCAACATACATGCTTCGGAAGAACCGATAGCCAAGGCTCCGGCTTTCCACTGTGCCTGTTCGGGGCTGTTCCACAGGTTAGCCATGATGTTGATACATTTAGCATTCATCACAGCAATACGCGGATACTCAGTTTCGTCGATATAGTTGATGTTGATTGCTTCGTTCATCAACTTTGTTGCATAATCATCCATCCAGGTGGTAACGAATGTAGCCAGGTTCAGACGGGGCTGTGTCTGGGCGAAAGTTTCGTCTTTTACCATCTGATAAGCAATCTCCGGAGTGGTCGGACCATCAGGGATTACATCTACTGGAGCGGGATGCAACATTGCATTCGAGCCAAAAATCGCGGTTTTGGCATCACCTTCTCTAAAACTTGAATCTTTCATGTCTTTTTGTTTTTAAATTATTAAGAATTGGCGCAACCGACATTCGTGCGTCGATTTGTAGTGCAAAAACAGCCTCTGAAAAGAATTGTTCTTCGATTTTAGTTAATCCTGTAAGATTTGGGGTTTATTATCACAATGTTATATAAAGAATATTACTTCTGCCCTGTTCTTTTTCCTCCAATGAACATTCAGCGATAAGAATTGTTTTTGGTCTTATAAAACAGCTATTTAATTATGAGAATAAAAACCGGACAGGGGACGATACCCCTTATTACATTAATAGGTATATGGTCGATTTCGGCGCTGAATGCACTGCCGGGATTGGCGGTCTCTCCTATCCTGGGAAAATTGTCCGCCATATTCCCCCACTCGACGGAGTTGGATATACAAATGTTATCATCCCTGCCTTCGCTGCTGATTATACCTTTTATTATATTATCGGGGAAGCTGACGGAAAAGGTCAACAATATCTGGCTGTTACAAATCGGATTGAGCATCTTCGCCGTCAGCGGGGTATTGTATCTGCTGTCAACCAAGATGTGGCAGCTGATTGCAGTGAGTGCCTTGCTGGGTGTCGGTTCGGGACTGATCGTTCCTCTCTCTACCGGCTTAATTTCACGGTTTTTCGTCGGGGCATACCGGACAAAGCAGTTCGGTCTGAGTTCTGCCATCACCAACGTTACACTGGTGCTGGCAACCATCCTGACCGGTTATTTGGCGGAGGTGAACTGGCATCTGCCGTTCCTGGTTTATCTATTTCCGTTGATCTCGATCATACTGTCGTTCTATCTGAAAAAGAATATCGATCCCCTACCCGTCCATGCAACAGTTTCGGAAAAAGACAAAACTGTTACTGCTGATCCCGCATTCGGAAAACTGGGCATACAGGTTAAACACCTGATGCAGATCATGGGGTTCTACGGGCTGGCGACTTATTTGGTCATCATAGTCAGCTTCAACCTGCCCTTCCTGATGAAAGAATACCATTTCACCAGCGGTAATTCAGGTATCATGATCTCGCTGTTTTTCCTGGCTATCATGGCTCCGGGATTTATCTTGAACCAGATCGTCGACCTCCTGGGCAAAAAGACGAAATTCTATTGTTTGCTCTCGATCGCTCTGGGTATGTTACTGATCCTGATTTCAAGAACGGAATGGCTGATCGGCTTAGGCTGTATCTTTACCGGATTTGCCTATGGCGTTATCCAGCCAATCGCTTACGACAAGACAACCCGCACGGCTATTCCATCGAAAGTAACGCTGGCACTGGCTTTCGTGATGGCAATGAATTACCTGGCTATCCTGTTATGCCCGTTTATTATAAATGTATTCAAAGATATACTCCACATAGAAACACAACAGTTTGCCTTCATATTCAATATGATCATTGCACTGGCTGCTGCTGTTTGGGCTTATATCAAACAGGATTCGTTCCTGTTTAACGATAAAATATAAAAGAACGCTAAGCTTATGAAGAATAAAAAGACAGAAGCCAACCTGAGTATGATCGTATCCAAAACCTTCAGCGGTTTGAATGCGAATGCCCTCAAATATCTCCTACCCTTATGGATTGCTCCGCTGACAGGAGTTATGTTTCGTTGTGTATTCGCTGCCATTGTGTTCTGGATCATCAGTATATTCTGGAAACAGGACAAAACAACCCGGCGGGAGAAGATAACCCTGTTCCTGCTGGGAGCGATCGGATTATATGGTTTCATGTTCTTTTATTTGCTTGGAGTCAGCAAAACAACACCGGTCTCCAGTTCGCTGTTCAGCAGCCTGCAACCGATTTGGGTATTCATCCTTTCCGTCATTTTCCTACGGGAACGTATTACGGCGATGAAGATAATCGGTATCGCGATCGGCTTGGGCGGCGCACTGCTCTGCATCCTGACGCAGAAAAGCGACGATTTGGCTTCCGATGCTTTTACGGGTAATATGCTCTGTTTGATCAGTTCTATAGCCTATGCTGCTTATCTGATCGTAAGCAATGTAGTATTGGGAAAAGTCAGTTCGCTCAATATGTTACGTTACAGTTTCCTCGGAGCAGCTGTTTCCTCTCTGATCGTGATGGCTTTTACCGGTTTCGACGGCCATCTGTTCATTCATTTCGAATGGACGCCTTTCCTGGTCCTGATGTTTGTCCTTATCTTTCCCACCACAATCAGTTATCTACTCATTCCGATAGGCCTGAAATATCTGAGTACTACGCTGGTTGCCCTCTACGGCTACATTATATTAATTGTTGCCACCATCGTCTCCCTTTCCATCGGGCAGGACCGTTTCAGCTGGTATCAGATGATTGCCATCGCACTGATCTGTTCGAGCGTCTATTTCGTTGAAATAGCGGAAAGCAAGGATAAAAGATAATTTTTTTCTCTTTCTTTGTAACAACTTATTCTTGATTCCCGTCTACCTTATGAAGCCTCTCCGAAGTGCGCACGAGGAAAGGCCGGAACAAACAGAATTAGTAATCATTTAATACAATAGAAAGATGAAACGATACTTTGTTATCCTGGCGCTGATCTTGATCTGCCAGGCAGGAAACAGCCAGACAATGAACCAATTGTTCAACGAGTTCTCGAAAATAGAACAGATCAACCATGTCAAAATAGGCAATATCACTATGAAACTTGCCAGCTTGTTCACTGAAACGATGGGGGTAAACGGCATCGAAGTCCTCGAGTTCGGCAGCTGCAACAACGATGTAAAACAACGTTTCGAGAAAGCGATCAAGGAACTGAAAGACCCCGACTTCGAGACAATGGTCACCTCCAACGAAAAAGGTAGTCGCACAAAGGTCATGGTACGTATCGAAAAAGACATGATCCGCGAAATGGTAGTCCTCACCACCGGCAACAGCAATGCCCTGGTACGCATCAAAGGCAAGATCAAACCATCCGATATAGAAAAAGTGATGAAAGATCATGGGGATGGATGCTGAGAACTTCAAACGAAAGTTCCTCTCCTTCCACCCCAAGCTTTTCCGGATCGCCTACGCACTTGTTGAGAATAAAGCCGATGCAGAAGATATCCTTCAGGATGCTTACTTCAAATTATGGAACAAACGGGACGAACTGCCCGACATAGAGAATCCCGAAGCCTTCTGTGTCACCCTGGTCAAGAACCTCTCTCTCGATTTCCTCCGTTCCCCACGTGCCAACCGGCGGGAAGAAGAAATAGAAAGTGTATTTATGCTGGCAACCGATTCTTCACCGGAAAAGGAACTGGAAACGAAAGACAAGGAACAACAAATCCAGAAGCTGATCAACCGTTTACCCAAAAACCAGCGGCAGGTACTCCGCCTCAGGGGAATCAACGATTGCTCGATGGATGAAATAGAACAGATAACCGGCCTGAATGCCGTAAACATACGTGTGCTGCTTTCCCGGGCACGAAAAGTAATCAGGGAACAATTTGAAAAATTATACGAATATGAACGATAAACAGATAGATGAATTAATCAACAAGGTCCTCCGGGAGGATCAAACGTTACCGGAAGGACTTTCCGAACGGTTGGAGCAGCAGATAGATGCCTGGGCCGCCGCCGAAAAGAAGGAGACGATCCGTTCATCTTTCCGCCGCCGTTCTCTCTATTGGCTCAGCGGAGCCGCTGCCGTAGCACTGTTATGCATAGGCATCTTCCAGTTTACTACCCCCAATGAGGAACATCAACTGGCAGATACGTATACCAATCCGCAAGAAGCCGCCATTGCCGCCCAGAAAGCACTCGCTTTCATGTCTGTAAACCTGAATAAGGGAATCGAACAGGTGAACGAAGCCCAGCAGGAAATGAATAAAGTAAACGAAATACTGAATAAACATTTAAAAGATTAACAAGATGAAAACTAAAAATATATTGCTCATTCTCTTTCTGTGCTGCACAAGCATTTGCTTTGCCCAGAACAAACTTTTCGACAAATATTCCGAAATGGATAACGTCACCTCCGTCTATATCTCAAAAGCCATGTTCCAGATGATGCCCAACTTCGAAACGAACGGCCTCAACCTGATGAACCTGAAAGGGAAAATAGAAGGCCTGCAAGTCCTCACCACCGAGAACAACAGCATAAAGGAAAAAATGCGTGATGATTTCAAAGGGCTGATCAGTAAAGACCACCAGGAACTGATGCGGGTGAAAGACGGCAAGACACGCGCCACCTTCTATGTCAAACAGAAAGGAGACCTGATAAGCGAAATGATCATGCTGGCCGATACGGACAATAGCTTCAACGTAATCCAGTTATTGGGTAACTTCACCCTCCAGGACATCCAGGAGATCACAAAAGAAATGAATAAGTAAAATCATTTTACTAAGTCATAAAATCATTTTTAATACCTTATTTTACTTATAAATAAGCATCTTTGTACAGCTATTACACTTTAATTCTGTACAAAATGAAAAATAGAAGGTCTTTCCATATCTCCATACTGCTTTCACTATTCTCATTGGCTATGTTTGCCAAAGGTTCCTTTTCAGTTTATAATCTGAAATGCGAACAGGAAACGAATCCTCTGGGAATAGAAAAACTCCGGCCCTGCTTCAGCTGGCAGATCAATGCAGAAGAAAGAAACTTTGAACAGGCAGCCTGGCAAATACTGGTTGCCGACACCCCCGAAGCACTCGACAACGAAAACGGTACTATCTGGAATAGCCGGAAGGTAAACAGTCCGGCTTCCATCCTGGTCCCTTTTAACGGGAAGGGGTTGGAAGCCGGGCAAACTTATTTCTGGAAAGTCAGGATATGGGATAAACAAGGGAATGCTTCTCCCTGGAGCCCTGCCAATCAGTTCAATATCGGCCTGCTTTCGGAAAAGGACTGGAGCAACGCTAAATGGATCGCTTTAGAAAAAGACAGAAAAGAAGAGATTATTACGACAGGTATCCATGCTCCGCTGGTAGAAAATGCCATTGGAGATAAGAAAACGGGGACGTACCGCCTGCCGCAATTCAGAAAAGAGTTTGCTGTCAACAAACAGCTTAAACGTGCCATAGCCTATGTTTCCGGGCTCGGTCATTTCGATATGTTCCTGAACGGTATTAAAGTAGGAGACAATTTCCTTGATCCGGGATGGACCAAATACGACAAATGCGCTCTTTATGTATCTTTCGACATTACCGGACATTTACAACAGGGAAATAATGCCGTCGGAGTCATGTTGGGAAACGGCTTTTTCAATATTCCGAGAGAGCGTTATTACAAGATACTGACCTCTTACGGCGCTCCTAAACTCATCATGAAGATACAATTGGAATATACTGACGGCAGTACACAGCATATCGTCTCCGACACCGACTGGAAAGTAACGGAAAGCCCCATTACCTTCAGTAGCATTTACGGAGGAGAAGAATACGATGCCAGCAAAGAACAGGAAGGCTGGAAACAGCCCGGCTTCAATGATACCGACTGGAATAAGGCTATCAATTCAAACTGGAAAACTGCATTAATCTCCCAACGCATTCCTCCGTTAAAAGTACGCGACCGAATCCCGACAGTCCGTCTCCTTCAAACAGAAAAAGGAGACTGGGTATACGACCTCGGACAGAACTTTTCCGGTATCCTCCAACTAAAGGTGCGGGCAACCGACCAGCATCCGGTCAAACTGTATCCGGCAGAGTTATTAAATCCGGACAACAGCATCAATCAAAGCGCATCGGGAGCACCGTTCTATTTTACTTATATCCCTAAAGGTAGTAATCCGACAGAATCATGGCAACCCCAGTTTACCTATTACGGTTTCCGGTATGTACAGGTGGAAGGTGCCGTCCCGAGCGGACAACCGAATCCCGAAGGACTGCCTGAAATCATCGACATCACCGGACTCCATACATGCAACTCTGCGGATGAAGCCGGTAAATTCAGTTGCTCCAACGAAATGTTCAATAAGATATATAACCTGATCGACTGGTCTGTCCGCAGCAATATGGCAAGTGTACTGACCGACTGCCCTCACCGGGAGAAACTGGGTTGGCTGGAAGTTGCACATCTGATGCAATACTCCATCCAGTACAGGTATAATATGGCTCGCTTTTACGAAAAAGTAATGAACGATATGCGTTCGACACAAGCCGAAAACGGACAGATAGCCACTACCGCCCCCGAACTGGTTGAGTTTGAAGGAGGTTTCAAAGATACACCCGAATGGGGCAGCGCCTTTATCATTTCTCCCTGGTACGTTTATCAGTGGTACGGGGACAAACAGCTTATCGAAAAGAATTATCCCGACATGCAACGTTACCTGGATTATCTGCTGTCGAAATCCGATAATTATATCATCTCCTATGGTCTGGGCGACTGGTATGATATCGGCCCGAACCACCCCGGCGAATCCCAGTTAACCAGCAACGGAGTAACCGCAACAGCCATATTCTATTACAATACGGTTATCATGCAGCAAATCGCATCTTTGCTGAATAAGCCCGCCGATGCCGACAAATATGCAAAGCAGGCTTCCCGAATCAAGGAAGCATTCAACACTACATTCTGGAACAAATCTACCCGCAAATACGACCGCGATAGCCAGGCAGCCAATGCCATCGCCTTATATACCGGCTTAGTCGAACCCGACAACAAAGAACAGGTATTCAACAACCTGATTGCCGATATCCGTAACCGCAATAATGCCCTGACAGCCGGTGATGTCGGTTACCGCTATGTGCTCCGTGCACTGGAAGAAAATAACGCATCCGATGTAATCTACGATATGAACTGCAAATATGATGTTCCCGGTTACGGCTGGCAACTGGCACACGGAGCTACCTCCCTGACAGAATCGTGGCAGGCTTACGGCTTTGTCTCGAACAATCACTGTATGCTGGGACATCTGATGGAATGGCTTTTCAGCGGACTGGGAGGCATACGCCAGGAAAAAGGATCTGTCGCCTTTAAGCATATCGTCATCAAACCGGAACCGGCAGGTGATATCCGGGATGCAGATACCTCTTACGAATCTCCTTATGGTCTGATTCATTCGTCCTGGAAAAACGATAAGAAAACATTCAGTCTCCGGGTAGAAATACCGGCAAACAGCAGTGCCTCGATTTACCTACCGGCCAATGCTCCCGGACAAATATCGGAAAGCGGAATACCGTTACAAGAAATAAAAGGAATGAAGTTCAGTGCCCCTGTAAACGGGCGGATTAAGGTGGAAACAGGCTCGGGTATTTACAACTTTATCGTAGAAAAGTAAAAATGAAGCGATTATAGACCATAGTAAATGCTCTAAAATGTTATATTTGCGGAATATTAGGGATTTACCTTGATTATCTATCAAATAACAAACGAGCAGAGTAACGTATGAAAAGTGGAACAGAGAGGTTGAATGTACTGATTATCCTGATTGCAATGTGTTTTCCATCCGTCATTGCATTAGCTGATGAAGGAGCACATAAAAACGCATCGGGGGATATGACGGATTCCGTATCCTATTCACGTCGTTTAATCCATCGGTTAGGTTTCGACGTGCGGCCGACTTATATTTTCCCTACCAATTCTTTCCTGAAAGGAGAGAATACGGAAATGGAACCCATCCGGCGGTCTGTCTCCGCACATTTAAAATACTCGTTCCAATACTATCCGAACAGTTATACAGACCGGATTTACAGAGGTTCCTACCAAGGTATCGGATTATCGGGATACTCGTTCCAGAATAAGGAAGAACTGGGAAATCCGATAGCTGTCTACGTTTTCCAGGGAGCCCGCATCAAACGATTCAATCCACGTTTGTCACTCAATTATGAATGGAACTTCGGCGCATCTTTCGGCTGGAAACCTTTCGATGAATTTGAAAACCGGTACAATAAGGTGATCGGTTCGAAAATCAATGCTTATATCAATGCGAATTTCTATCTGGACTATATCCTTTCAAAAGAAATAGACCTGACAGCCGGAGTCGATTTGACGCATTTCTCGAACGGTAATACAAGGTTCCCGAATGCCGGACTGAACACGATCGGATTAAAAATCGGATTAATATATAACTTCAACAGGAAGGATGAATGTCTTTCCCGTCCCTTATTCCAGCCTCCTGTCCCCCGCTTTCCCCGTCATATCAGTTATGATGTGGTCTTATTCGGTTCCTGGCGGCGGAAAGGTGTTTATGTAGGAGAAGGACAAATTGCTGCCCCCGGTGCTTTTGCAGTAGCGGGATTCAATATAAACCCGATGTACAACTTCGGATATCACTTTCGCGCCGGAGTATCATTGGATGGCGTTTATGATGAGAGCGCCAATATTTATGCCGACGAATATTCTTCGTCCGACCGCTTCTACAGGCCTCCTCTCAGCTACCAAATGGCGTTGGGACTTTCTGCCCGGGCAGAATATGTCATGCCTTATTTCACGGTCGGAATAGGATTGGGAGGAAATGTCATACACCGTGGCGGTGACCTGAAAGGTTTATACCAGGTACTGGCCCTCAAAGTAGAAGTTACCCGCAGTTCATTTATCCACGTAGGATATAACCTGCAAAATTTCCATACTCCCAATTATTTAATGCTGGGTATCGGATACCGGTTCCATAATAAATATCCGACATTCCACAGATAGAAAATAAACTCCTATTATCTACAACATCCACAACTATATCATAAACACCTTATAAATAAACATCTTATGCATGATTGCAGATGATATAATATCTACAACAATCATTCATTATCTACCACTTAATGTATCATCTTTACTATCCAATGGAGAAATGGATAGGAATGTATAAATAGTTTCTATAAGATGAAACTAAAGTTTCCTGCTGGGAAAACAAAAGTTTTATGCGGTAGAAACTTCTGTTTTGTCCTGTAGAAACAAAAGTTTAGACATCAGAAAAACGAATGAATCATCTCGGATAACGGGTGATGGGCATAGAGAAGAGAGCCAACCGGACAAATGCAAGACGGTTGTATTTAGTATATAAAAGCAGTAAATAGTGGTAGATATAACTTTATTATTGTAGATATTTTTCCATCTACAACCATACATTAATCAATTGATAAATAGTTAATTATATTAATACTGGTAGATATTGTTGTAATAATAAGAAATATTTTTTAAGCTCAATATTTAAAATTTGAACAGGATCTTTGGCTTTTGACTTCTCACTGCCTTTCTTGGCATTGAAGAAGGTATGCCAGAGGATTCCTTCAACGCCAAGTTGAACTAATTCAGCACACCATAGAAAAGAGCCAAGGATGTATTCAACAATGAAGAACTCCTGCTAAAAGAAAGTGCCATTTTGCTCTCAGACTATAAAAATAAGACGGAATAGGTTGATATTCCGTTTTTTTCTGTATTTTTACGACCGGATCAAGGCGACTTGTCCAGACATATTAAGAAATTAAAGAAGCGTTATGCTTATTTCTTGCGAATGAAAACCTAGGAAATTTTCAAAGCGAACAAGAATAGCATAGTGGTTCTCACGCTATAGCGTGGGCTGCTATTACTACATCTGTTCGCAAAGGTTTTCCTAGGACCTTCATTCAAAGACGTGGCATTGCAGTTCCACGCTTCGTGTTTTATAAAAGTCTGCTAAGGGGCTGGGTAGACATAAATAATAATACTTTTATGGGACTATTAGATTTATTCCGAAGTAAAACATTCGAGGAAAAGATTAGCAACGTTTATGAAGAAGCTATAAGGGCAGCCATACAGCAATGTGGAGGAGAAGAATTCTTAGCAGGGATCTTTGTTCACTCCTCAATAGCCTCAACTTATGATACACTGAGAAAGGATAGAGATTTTTTATCAGCCAGCGGATTAACTGAACCGGAATATGAAAAACTTATGGAAAACATCTGTAAGAAAATGCTCAATAAATATTTAAAATCTTACTAACCATGATTATAAGAATCCTTATCCAAGTTGTCGTAATGTGTTTCATCGGCTGGCTGTTATGTGACATCGAACCCTACGAGAAATATTCCTGGTACTCAGGTATCTGGCACGGATTATTCTTGCCAGCTAACTTCATCAGGAGTTTGATCTTTAATGATGTATTATATCAGGCCGCACGCCATACTACCGCCTATTCCGTTTTTTACTGGATATTTGGAGTCTTTTCCATCTTATCATTTGTTTTCGGCAATGGTAGAAAAGAATAAGATAACCCTGTTGATATTGGCGATAGCTTTGCTGATATGTTTAGCTCCTATGCCTTACGGCTATTACATGCTGATAAGATATGCCGCTACTATTCTGTTTGGCGTAATGACTTATGATTATTTTCAAAATAAACAAAAAAGATTGTATGTCATATGCCTTGTGTTAATGTTACTGTTTCAACCTATTCTGAAAATACCGTTCGGACGTGAGATTTGGAATTTAATAGATGTGGTTGTCGCTGTATTCTTACTTTGGCTTTTCTTTAAAAAGAAGGAGACAAATATCTAATAGAGAAGAAAAGGAAACTTACTTACTCACTGGCGGAATTAAATGATGTTGTTTTAGAAAGAATATGAGTAACAAAATTAGAAATAATTGAACTATCCAACTGTCAAAGTGACTCATCTGTTACAGGTTCATTTGCCGGTTTACAAGCTGATTCTTTTTTGGCTTTAGCCACATTTCTCTCAGATAGAAAGCTTTAAGAAATGGGACTAAAGTCCAGAGAGATAGATTCTTTACTAGTCCGTCAGCTAAAGCAGACGGCAAATAGACCTGTAATAGTCAAGTGAGGTTGATGACAGGATAGTTCAAATTTGATAAATAATGAACCTACATATTAGCTCATCATTTCTATTTCCCTGAAATGATCTTACGTATCTCGCTCAGTTTGTTCAGTGCCTCGATCGGAGTAAGATTGTTTACATCGAGATTCTTGATCTCGTCGCGAACCTGGCTTAATACAGGGTCGTCGAGCTGGAAGAAACTAAGCTGATAGCCTTCGGCAGCAGCGGCAATCTCCTTGACTGGTTTCGCTTTTACCTTTCCTTTACCTTTTTCCTTGCAATCAATTCCTTCCTGGCGGTTTTCCGTTTCCAGTTGTTTCAGGATTTCGTTGGAACGTTTTACGATACTTTTCGGCATACCAGCCATCTTGGCTACATGGATACCGAAACTATGTTCGCTACCTCCGGGAACCAGTTTACGCAGGAATATTACCTTATTTGAAACCTCTTTCACCGAAACATTGTAGTTTTTGATGCGTTTGAAAGAACGTTCCATCTCATTCAATTCATGATAATGAGTAGCAAAAAGCGTCTTTGCACGGGCATTCGGATGCTCATGGATATATTCAACGATCGCCCAGGCAATCGAGATACCATCGTAAGTACTTGTTCCGCGGCCCAACTCATCGAAAAGAACCAGGCTGCGCGAAGACATGTTGTTCAGGATATTCGATGCTTCGTTCATCTCTACCATAAAAGTAGACTCACCGACAGAAATATTATCGGAAGCCCCTACACGGGTAAATATCTTGTCTACCATACCGATACGGGCAGACTCAGCCGGCACAAAACAACCAATCTGCGCCATCAGGGTAATTAATGCCGTCTGACGCAATAACGCTGATTTACCCGCCATGTTCGGACCGGTAATAATAATAATCTGCTGCTTCTCACTATCCAGATACACGTCATTGGCAATATAAGCCTCCCCCAACGGCAACTGTTTTTCGATTACCGGATGACGGCCTGACTTGATGTCGATTACATCCGAATCATCCACATTCGGACGGATATACCGGTTACTTTCCGCCACTTTAGCAAACGACAACAGACAATCCAAACGACCAATCAGATTGGCATTCACCTGAATAGGTGGTATAAATTCAGCTAAACAGGTAACCAATTCGGTAAACAGGCGGTTTTCGAGGGCGAGAATCTTTTCTTCCGCTCCTAATATCTTTTCTTCGTATTCTTTCAGTTCTTCCGTGATATAACGCTCGGCATTTACCAACGTCTGTTTGCGTATCCATTCGGCGGGAACTTTGTCTTTATGCGCATTACGCACTTCGATATAATAACCGAATACGTTATTGAAAGCAATCTTCAAACTCGGAATACCCGTTTTCTCACTTTCCCGCTGCTGCACCTTCAACAAATAATCCTTACCGGAATAGGCAATGGCACGCAATTCATCCAGTTCTGCATTGATACCTGTGGCTATCACACCTCCTTTATTCAGCAAAGCGGGCGGGTCGTTATTGATTTCTTTCTCGATACGGTCACGTATTTCGGTACAGGCATTCAACTGCTCACCGACACGGGAAAGGCTCGGTTCGTCGCTGGCCATACAGGCTTCCTTTATAGGTTCGATTGCCCGGAGAGCAACTTTCAGCTGCACCACTTCCCGGGGAGAAACACGGCCCACCGCTACCTTTGAAATAATACGTTCCAGGTCGCCGATCTGTTCGATTTGTTCATCCAGTATCTCCTTCACCTCCGGATGACGGAAGAAATAATCCACTACATTCTGCCGTTCCTGAATAGGTTTGACGTCTTTCAACGGAAACAGTACCCAACGCCGCAGCATACGTGAACCCATCGGAGAAACCGTCTTGTCGATTACGTCCAGCAAGCTGGTTCCTTCGTCATTCATTGTACCGACCAGTTCCAGACTGCGCACAGTGAACTTATCCAGGCGCACATAACGGTCTTCTTCAATACGTGACAATGCTGTAATATGCGAAATATGTGTATGTTGTGTCTGATCCAGATAATAAAGGATTGCTCCCGATGCGACGACGCCCAGTTTCAGATGTTCTACTCCGAAACCTTTGAGATTCTTTGTTTCGAAATGTTTCAACAGACGGTCGTTGGCGGCATCAGCCGAGAATACCCAGTCTTCCATTTCAAAGGTAAAGAAACGGGGACCGAAGGCTTCTTCGAAACGTTTCTTATTATTACGCTCGATCAGTACTTCCTTCGGAGAGAAGTTATTAAGTAGTTTGTCGATATAGTCGATTGTTCCCTCAGCAGTCAGAAATTCACCGGTGGAGATATCCAGCAGGGAAATTCCACAAACATCCTTACCGAAATGAATGGCGGCAAGGAAATTATTTTCTTTATGATTCAGGATATTGTCGTTGATAGAGACACCCGGCGTAACCAATTCCGTCACTCCGCGTTTCACCAGCTTCTTAGTCATCTTCGGGTCTTCCAGCTGATCGCAGATGGCAACACGTTTACCGGCACGGACCAGCTTGGGAAGATAAGTATCGAGGGCATGATGCGGAAATCCGGCCATTTCAATAAACTGACCCGGTCCGTTGGCTTTTTTAGTTTGTACGATTCCCAGTATCTCGGCACCAATCACGGCGTCTTCGCCATACATTTCGTAAAAGTCTCCTACACGGAACAGAAGTACAGCATCCGGATGTTTCGCCTTAATATCGAAATACTGTTTCATCAATGGGGTTTCAACGATCTTTGCCACGGGATATATCTTTTATCATTTTATTTACAACCGCACAAAGGTACAATTTTTTGTGAGAGAAAATAACCTCTTCTTGTATCAGCTTCTTTATTAATTAGAAAACTTTCCTACACTTTTTAAATAAAAAATATAACTTTGCCAGCATGTCTGACAAGAAACATCTTAGAATCATGAAAAAAACTTTATTACTCGCTTCCGGCTTTATGCTGGCTGTTCCTTTTGTACAAGCACAAAAGAACAAGGACAAAAAACCAAACATCGTATTTATTTTAGCAGACGACCTGGGATACGGTGACCTGAGCTGCTACGGACAGGAAAAGTTTGAAACTCCGAACATCGACCAACTGGCGCAAAACGGTATGCGTTTCACCCAGTGCTATTCGGGAACGACTGTCAGTGCCCCCTCCCGCTCCTGCCTGTTGACCGGTACCCACAGCGGACATACTCCTGTTCGGGGAAACAAAGAACTCGATCCGGAAGGACAATTTCCACTGCCGGAAGGTACCCGCACCATCTTCCATGTGATGCAGGATGCAGGATATAAGACTTCTGCCTTCGGTAAATGGGGATTAGGTTATATCGGTACTTCGGGCGATCCTAAAAACCAGGGTTGTGAAACATTCTACGGATATAATTGTCAGTTGCTGGCACACAGTTACTATCCCGACCATCTGTGGGATAACGACCAGCGGGTGGAACTAAAAGATAATGTATTGGAAGTTCAATACGGAAAAGGTACTTATTCGCAGGATCTTATCCATTCGAAAGCACTCGATTATCTGGATAACCTCAAGGAAGACGAACCTTTCTTTATGTGGTATCCGACTATCCTGCCACATGCCGAACTGATCGTACCGGAAGACAGTATCATTAAGAAATTCCGTGGCATGTATCCCGAAAAGGCTTACAAAGGAACGGAACCAGGCAGTCCGGCTTTCCGCAAAGGCGGTTATTGCACACAGCTTCATCCGCACGCTACATTTGCTGCTATGATATATCGTCTGGACGTATATGTGGGACAGATTGTTCAGAAGCTGAAAGATAAAGGTTTATACGATAATACAATCATTATTTTCGCCAGCGACAACGGTCCGCACATGGAAGGTGGCGCTGATCCTGATTTCTTCAACAGCAACGGTATGTACCGTGGCTACAAACGTGACTTATATGAAGGCGGTATCCGCGTACCGATGATTATCTCATGGCCGGGACATATCCAACCGGGAACAGAAACAAACTTTATGTGTTCTTTCTGGGATGTATTGCCTACATTCGAAGAAATCATCAGCCCGAAAGCTAAACAGAAAGAGATGGATGGCGTAAGCATGTTGCCATTGCTTCAAAACCGCAAAGGTCAGAAAGAACATGAATTCCTGTATTTCGAATTTCAGGAAATGAACGGTCGTCAGGCTGTCCGTCAAGGTCCGTGGAAACTGGTTCACATGAATATCCGTGGCGATAAGCCTTATTATGAGCTTTACAACTTAGCAGCCGATCCTTCGGAAAGACATAACATCCTGGATAAATATCCTGAAAAAGTAGCCGAACTGAAAGAAATCATGATTCGTGAACACATCGAAGACCCGAACTGGCCATTGCTGAAGAAGTAAGACCATTGAAAATAGGGGATGTCCGACTCTTGGACATCCCTTTTACTTCTGTTATATTTATTTTTTTACCAACTTATGACTGCTTCTTCCTTCCGCAGTCTGTACTTCCATCACATAAATACCTGCCGGATATCCGCTATAAGAAAGCGTAACGGTTGAGTTATTGCTTCCCGGTTGCTTTTTTAACAGGCGGCCGTTCATATCATACAAAGCAACTTCCAGAATAGCTACAGGAGAAGTTACATAAGCTGTACCATCCACGTAGAAGACAGAGACATTCATATCCGAAGAGATTTCTTCCGTCGAAGTCGGGTCGGCAGCCACCACAATCTCGCCGGTCGTATTACCACCGCCTCTTACCCATTTCCATTCGCTACCGTCACTACTCTTATAAAGCAAACGGATACGGTCACCCGGAGCGATTGCTTTGGTAATCGTACAAGGTATCTCCTGCCCCACTCCGCGTTCTATCTCGATAGTGACAGGTTCTTCGCTGGAAATAAATTCTTTGGTATTTCCATCCTTATCCACAAGGGCTGCAACAAGGTTACCGGTGAAATCACGGATACTCATATTTCCTACATAACCGTATTGAAGACCGAAAAGCTGGTTCTGTTCAAAATCGTCAGTCGTAGCAGACAGACCGTTGAATACAGTACCCTCATTTTCACCATAGAAAAACACCAGTACGTCCTGATAGGTCGAACCTTCCACCGGCTTCATCATGCTGATGATGGCATTCTGGTCGAGGGAGAAACCACCGCCGCTATTGCCACCTGTTCCCTGTTCTTCGGGTTCGAGAACCGATAGCAGATAATAACCGTTCGCCAGTCCGCTCCAACCCCAGTTCACATGATAGTAATCGGATGTATTGTATCCGTCGATAATAAACTGATGGCCTTCGTTCTGATCATTTTCACCACCATAGATGACAGGACGATTATCATCCAATTCACCTTTGATGATAGACTCCCACTCAGCCGTCTGATAGTTTTCACGTTGCAATACATGAAGAGACTTATCATATTTCATATAATTGACAAGGCCTTGGGCTGCTGTAATTGTCAGCGCACCACTGTTTCCGGGCGCGTAATTCATTTCCGACATAACACCGACATCATACATCAGAGTGGCTACATTCTGCGCCTGCTGGGTAGTGTACTGACCGGCAGTATAAGTAGAAGGCATATTATCCCATTGGTAAGGCGTATTGAAAGTGGCGGAAAGAGATAAGCCATACGTCTGTGAAGTATAGGAATGACTGCCCTGCCCTACATCCGGCCATTTATGGTATTGCATGGCAATAGCAGTAGAAGTCGCCACACAGCCGGTCGGAGTACGCTGGCTGTTTACCACCGGGCAAAGATTATTATAAGGCGTCATCTGGTCCCACAACACAGTCGTCAGTAATACACCATCCGAACTCAGTTGCATAGTGCCCTGCCGCAACTGATTCCAGGCGACAGTTATCTCTTTATCGGCTACCGTTTTATTTCCGCGCATCCAGTTAATCTGACGCTGATAACTGTCAAACCATGAACGCAGGTTAACCGGCATGGAATCTTTCCGGAACGGTTCCTGCATACCATATCCCAGAATAGGATAAACAACGTCATCACCGGCAACGACCACAAAACCGTTGTCATCGCCCTGATTAAACACATAAAAAGTAGCATCCTGCGAACCGGCATCCGATTTGGTAGCGACTCCGCCATCCGACCAGACTAACGTCAGTTTCGTAAGCGAGGATTTGGTCTGCGGACGATTGCTTTTCAGAAAACTGAGCGCAACGCTCCGGGCCTGTTCCACATCGACAGGGGTGGCGCTTATCGACATTGTCAACAAGGCAACCAGGAAAATAAGAGTACATCTTCTCATTACTTGTAATTTTTATAGTTTAAATTTAGCTTGCTTGTCAGAGGTCGGGTTAAAGGCATTAATGGCGTTTCAAATTTATTGTCATTCAATAACAAAGAGGATGGAAAGAAGGTTCACTTTCCTCCACAGGAAACTGTTACTTCCCAGGCAGGAAACACGTGTTTCCTATGGAAGAAACCAGAGTTTCCTGCTTAGGAAATTGTGACGGGGTAAAATGAGGCAAATAAGTATCCGCCGAAGCAGGCTCATTTTGTACGAGTCTTCGTTCAAAAAGAACAATAAACCCGGACCGAAGATTCTTTATGTGAAGTAAAACTAAATAAAATAACTAACTTTGTGGCTTTAAACTGAAAACGATAAAAAACGATTAGATATTATGGAGTACAATTTCAGAGAAATCGAGAAAAAATGGCAAGAATATTGGATTGCCAACGGGGTTTATAAAGTGAAAGAAAATAAGGATAAACCCAAATACTACGTGTTGGATATGTTCCCTTACCCATCCGGTGCAGGACTACATGTAGGTCATCCGCTCGGTTACATCGCTTCTGACATTTATTCCCGTTTCAAACGGTTACAGGGTTTCAACGTATTACATCCGATGGGATACGATGCTTACGGCTTGCCGGCAGAACAATATGCCATCCAGACCGGACAGCATCCCGAAGTAACTACCAAACAAAATATCGCCCGTTATCGTGAGCAGATGGATAAAATAGGTTTCAGCTACGACTGGAGTCGTGAAATCCGTACCTGCGACCCGGAATATTATCACTGGACACAATGGGCATTCATCAAAATGTTCAACAGCTACTATTGCAACGATGAAAAGAAAGCACTTCCTATCGAAAGCCTGATTGAAGCCTTCGAAACCGTAGGTACTGAAGGTCTGAACGTTGCCTGTGGCGAAGAATTAAGTTTCACCGCCGCTGAATGGAAAGCTAAAAGTGACAAAGAAAAACAAGAAATATTACTGAACTACCGTATCGCTTATCTGGGTGATACAATGGTTAACTGGTGTTCCGAACTGGGAACTGTACTGGCAAATGATGAAGTTGTAAACGGCGTTTCCGAACGTGGAGGTTTCCCGGTAGAACAAAAAATGATGCGTCAGTGGTGTCTGCGTGTATCTGCTTACGCCCAGCGTTTACTGGACGGACTGGATACAATCGATTGGACGGATTCACTGAAAGAAACACAACGCAACTGGATAGGCCGAAGCGAAGGTGCCGAAGTCAATTTCAAGGTAAAAGACAGCGACCTGGAATTTACTATCTTCACTACCCGTGCCGATACGATGTTCGGTGTTACTTTCATGGTGCTGGCTCCCGAAAGCGAGCTTGTTGAGAAATTAACTACTCCGGAACAAAAACAAGAAGTAGACGCTTATCTGGACCGTACCAAAAAACGTACAGAACGTGAACGTATTGCCGACCGCCAGGTAACAGGTGTGTTCAGCGGTTCATACGCAATCAATCCGTTTACCGGAGATGCTGTGCCTGTATGGATTAGCGATTATGTGCTGGCCGGTTACGGTACAGGAGCCATCATGGCTGTTCCGGCTCACGATAGCCGTGACTATGCTTTCGCAAAACATTTCAACTTGCCTATCATTCCGTTGATTGAAGGTTGCGACGTTAGCGAAGAAAGTTTCGATGCCAAGGAAGGTATCGTCTGCAACTCACCGAGACCGGACGTTACTCCTTATTGCGAATTGTCACTGAACGGATTGACAGTTAAAGAAGCTATTGCCGCTACCAAGAAATTTGTAGCGGAACAGAAGTTAGGACGTGTAAAAGTAAATTACCGTCTGCGTGATGCTATCTTCAGCCGTCAGCGTTATTGGGGCGAACCGTTCCCCGTATATTATGATGCCGACGGAATGCCTCAGATGTTACCGTTTGAAGCATTGCCTTTACAATTACCGGAAGTAGATAAATTCCTGCCGACTGCCACAGGCGAACCTCCATTGGGACATGCGACCAAATGGGCCTGGGATTCGGTTAATAAAGAAGTAGTTGAAACTTCTAAGATAGATAATAAAACAATCTTCCCGCTGGAACTTTGTACAATGCCTGGTTTTGCCGGTTCTTCCGCTTATTACCTGCGTTATATGGACCCTCATAACGACAAAGGCCTGGTAGATAAACAGGTAAATGATTACTGGAAAAACGTAGACCTGTATATCGGTGGTACGGAACATGCTACCGGTCACCTGATTTATAGTCGTTTCTGGAACAAGTTCCTGTATGATATGGAAGTTATCTGCGAGAACGAACCGTTCCAGAAGTTGATTAACCAGGGTATGATTCAGGGACGTTCAAACTTCGTATACCGTATCAAAGATACCAATACATTTGTCTCTCTGAACCTGAAAGACCAGTACGAAGTTACTCCTATCCATGTAGATGTAAACATTGTATACAATGATATCCTGGATGTCGAAGCATTTAAAAACTGGCGTCCGGAATATAAGAATGCTGAATTTATCCTGGAAGACGGCAAATATATCTGCGGATGGGCTGTTGAAAAGATGTCAAAATCTATGTTCAACGTAGTAAACCCGGATATGATTGTTGAGAAATACGGTGCAGATACATTACGTTTGTATGAAATGTTCTTAGGCCCGTTGGAACAATCCAAACCTTGGGATACAAACGGTATCGACGGTGTTCATCGTTTCCTGAAAAAGCTATGGGCTTTATTCTACGGAAATACCGACAGCCTTCAAATAACCGATGCCGAACCGACAGCTGAAGAATTAAAGTCATTACATAAACTGATTAAGAAAGTAACATTCGATATCGAGCATTTCTCTTATAATACCTCTATCAGTGCTTTCATGATTTGTGTCAATGAATTAAGCAGCCTGAAATGTAACAAGCGTGCTATCCTGGAGCAACTGGTTATCCTGCTTGCCCCGTTTGCACCTCATACAGCAGAAGAGTTATGGCATGAATGCGGTCATACGACTACGGTTTGCGATGCTCAATGGCCCCAGCACAACGAAGAGTATCTGAAAGAAAAGTCAGTTACCTACGCTATCTCATTCAACGGAAAAGCCCGTTTCAGTATGGAACTTCCGGCTGACATGCCCCGTGAAGAGGTTGAAAAGGCAGCTCTCAGCCACGAAAGTTCCGCTAAGTGGACGGAAGGCAAAACACCTAAAAAGGTTATTGTCGTTCCGGGTAAGATTGTTAATATCGTTATCTGATGAAAGCTGCTCAGTTTTATAAAATTTATTTTTCAATACAGGATTATCTGATGATTCTGTTCGGAACCTTATTATATGGTTTCGGATTCAATGCATTTATCCTGTCGAATGAAATTGTTACCGGTGGCGTTAGTGGTATCTGTGCGCTGATATTCTTCGCCACAGGCGGCGCCATACCGGTATCGGTTTCATACTTTGTTATCAACGTAGTCTTACTACTGGCCGCACTTAAAATATTAGGTTTTAAGTTCCTGATAAAAACCATATTCGGAGTATTCTCCCTTTCCGCTTCTCTTTCATTTTTTGAATGGCTGCTGAAAGGAAACCCGATTCTGCACGACCAGCCGTTTATGGCTATCATGATTGGTGCCCTCCTTTGCGGAGCCGGACTCGGACTGGTCTTTTCTGCAAACGGAAGTACGGGAGGTACCGATATTATCGGAGCTATCGTGAATAAATACAAGAACATATCCATCGGACGTGCCTTGTTATTCTGCGATTTCTTTATTATCAGTTCTTCTTTCTTCCTCTTCCATAATGTGGATAAGATCGTGTTTGGTTTCGTAGAAATGATAATCAGCAACTATGTCCTCGACATGGTATTGAATGGTAACCGTCAATCGGTACAATTCTTCATATTCTCACAGAAATATGATGAAATAGCCGAACGGATCATTCACGACCTGGACCGTGGATGTACCATCCTGGACGGTGTCGGAGGTTATTCCCGCAAACCGGTCAAAGTTGTCGTATTATTAGCTAAAAAATCAGAATCAGTATCCATCTTCCGTCTGGTAAAACAGATAGACCACCAGGCATTCATCTCGCAAAGTATTGTCCGGGGAGTTTACGGAGAAGGATTTGACCAGATAAAAACATAAAAGATTCATTCAAACAATTAAAAGCACTTCCATACGTTATATATCGTACAGAAGTGCTTTTTTATTTAGATATTTACAGATATGAAACTTGTATTCGCAACAAACAACCAACATAAGTTGGATGAAGTACAAAAAATAACAGCCGGTCATACAGAAATAGTAAGCCTGGCTGCCATCGATTGTCTTGATGACATACCGGAAACAGCCGATACCCTGGAAGGTAATGCGCTCCAGAAAGCCCGTTACGTTAAAGATAAATTCGGTTACGACTGCTTTGCCGACGATACCGGCCTCGAAGTAGAAGCGCTGAACAATGCTCCCGGTGTATATTCTGCCCGCTATGCTGGTCCCGGACATGATTCGGAAGCCAATATGAAAAAACTTCTCCGGGAAATGGAAGGAATGGAAAACCGTAAAGCCCGTTTCCGTACCGTTATAGCACTTATTCTGGATGGAAAGGAATATCTGTTCGAAGGCATAGTAAACGGTCAGATAACAAAGGATAAACGCGGAAGAAGCGGATTTGGATACGACCCTATCTTTATGCCGGATAATCATACGGAGACATTTGCCGAAATGGGTAATGACATAAAGAATACAATCAGCCACCGGGCTGAAGCTGTAAAAAAATTAAGTGCTTTTTTATCTACATTATCAGAATAAATTATGAAGAAGATAATATACACGCTTATATTCTTCTGCTTGCTCGTTACTAATGCAGTAGCTCAAAAGGCAATAGGCCAATGGAATACTTATTTATCTTATTATTCAACAAATTTGGTTGCTGAAGGTAATAATCATGTATTCGGTGTAGCCAACGGTTCGTTATACAGTTATAATAAAGAAGATAACAGTATATCCTATTACTCAAAACAAACAGGGTTAAGTGACAATGATATAAATAATGTAGCATTCAACCCGACTACAAATACACTGCTAATTACATATAGCATCAGTGGAAATATTGATCTATTGAGTGATAAAGGTATCTACAACCTACCTTATTTAATGAATAATTCCAATATTCAGGATAAGACGATTAACAGTATATTCATATATAATGAATACGCTTATTTATCCACCAATTTTGGAATTATGCTAATCAATATAGATAAAAGAGACATTACAGATACCTATAAGCTGAATAAAAAAGTATATTCTGTCTGTATTAAAGATGAGTATATCTATGCTGCTACAGAGAGCGGAGTAATCAGAGCTAAATTAGATAGTAATTTATTAGATCATAATAACTGGTCTGCTTATTCTCTCAATACTTCTATATTTAATAGTAATAACATCAGAAAAATAGTTTTATTCCAAAATAATCTATGTTTCTTTGTTCAGAATAGTGGAGTTTATTACCAATCTAACGGACAGATAAACATAATCTCTCAAAACAATCAATTAAAAAATTTACTTGTCCGGAATGAAAAGCTAATTACCTATACCGGTTCCACTCTTTATATCTATTCAAATTTTACGACTAAAGATGCTATTAATGTAGAAAATATCAACGATGTTACATCCGGTAAAGATGCTAATACATTTTGGATAGCTACCGGAATAAATGGTATAAAAGGAATTAAAAAGAGCAACGAACAATATACTACTATTCTGGAAAATACAAATAATGAATTATATTCTCCCAAACGGAATTATAATTATTTTATGACCATAGAAAACAATCAATTATATATTGTGGGAGGAGGCCGTAATTCCGATCGATTAAATATTCCCGGAACATTAATGATTTACAATGGAAACGAATGGTTTAATCTCGACGAAAACGAAGTTAATAAAGAAGTCAACAAACAATTTCCAGAAAATAACTTCATATTTACAACAAAAGATTACACAGGGATAGCAGTCGACCCCAAAGATCCTACCCATTATTTTGTTTCCGCTTATGGAGAAGGTGTATTAGAGTTTAGAGAAAATAAATTCGTAAAACTATACAATCATACCAATAGTACTATATCTCCCGCATTAAATAAAACAACTGAACAACAATTCACTTACAACCGAATAGGAAGTTTAACCTTCGATAAAGAAGGTAATCTATGGATGACTAATTGTGAGATAAACGATGGAAGTATCAAAGTATTAAAAGCAGACGGTACTTGGATTTCTCTGATTCATGACAAATTGAATCATGCTTACCAGGCAGATAAAATATTAATTGCTTCAAACAACCGAAAATGGATCAACGCTCCATCTCCGGTAGGCATATTCGTTTTAGATGATAAAGGTACGATAGATGATGTAAGCGATGATGAATTTAATCAATTTGTAACATTCCAAAATAACAATGAAAACATAGAAGCTGCCGGTTTCTATTGTGTTACAGAAGATAAGAACGGACAAATCTGGATTGGGACAAACAGAGGTCCTGTCTATTGTCTTAATTCCAAAGCTGAAATAAGTAAACTACAATTCTCCCGTGTCATTCGTCCGTTAGAAGACGGAAATGGAGAAGGCTATGCATTTCTGGATGGCGAACAAATCAATGCCATCGCCGTCGACGGAGGTAATCGTAAATGGATAGGAACACAAAGTTCCGGTGTATTTTTAGTCAGTGAAGACGGGATGGAAACCATCTCCAACTTTACAACAGCCAATTCTCCACTCCCATCCAACCAGGTCAATACTCTAGCTATCAACCAGCAGACCGGAGAAGTCTTCATCGGTACCGAAAAAGGACTGGTATCTTATATGGGAGATGCCACGGAAGGCAGTGAAGATTATTCGGATATATATGCTTATCCGAATCCCGTTCGGCCGGAACAGAATGACCGTGTAACCATCGTCGGACTGATGAATGATTCAAATGTAAAAATAACCGACCTGAAAGGCAATATCATTTATCAGGGTAAATCGGCCGGCGGAACATTTACATGGGATTGCAGAAGAAAAGGTGGTGGCCGTGTTGCTACCGGAATTTACCTGGTATTATCAGCAACACCGGAAGCTAAAGAAAGTGTCGTTACTAAAATAATGGTAGTAAAATAAAAAATCAGCCCTGTTATCATGATGAATAACAGGGCTGATTTTTTATTATAAACCTAACTTCTCAGATATCTCCAACATCTTCCGAATCGGTTTAATAGCTTTTTTCTGCACCTCTTCGTCTACAAATATTTCCGGCATCTCATACTTCAGGCAGTTATAGAGCTTCTCCATCGTATTCAAACGCATGAAATTACATTCGTTACAAGCACAGGTACTATCGTTTGGCGGAGCCGGGATAAACTCCTTTTCCGGACTCTTTTTCCGCATTTCGTGAATGACGCCGCTTTCCGTCGCTACAATGAACTGTTTCTTTTCAGACTTGATGGTATACTTCAAAAGTGCCGCAGTCGAACCTACGAAGTCGGAAACCTGTATAACGGGCTGTTTGCATTCCGGGTGGGTGATTACTTCCGCATCCGGATACTGTTTCTTCAAATCCAGTATCTTTTCCAGTGAAAATTGTTCATGCACATGGCAGGCACCATCCCACAGCAACATATTACGTCCGGTAATACTGTTGATATAATTCCCCAGGTTACGGTCCGGACCGAAAATCATCTTCGTTCCTTCCGGGAAACTTTCAACAATCTGACGGGCATTCGTGGAAGTTACCACCACATCTGTCACCGCCTTTACAGCAGCTGTTGTATTCACATAAGAAATAACCACATGATCCGGATGCTGTTTTACAAATTCAGCAAACTCCGGAGCCGGACAACTGTCTGCCAGCGAACAGCCTGCATTCAGGTCGGGAACCAATACCTTCTTATCCGGACAAAGAATCTTTGCCGTTTCACCCATGAAATGAACACCACAAAGAACAATGATATCCGCCGTTGTTTTAGCCGCCCACTGAGCCAGTGCCAGGCTGTCCCCTACATAATCCGCTATATCCTGTATATCGCCTGTCTGATAATAATGAGCAAGGATAACTGCATTTTTCTCTTTACGCAACTTATCAATGGCCTCCTTCAGATTTATATCTTTAGGAACCGGTGCGTCCATATATCCGATTGATTGATTCGTCAACATAGTATATATCTATTATATTATTCCTGATTTCAATAGCCTATCAACAAGGTTATCACCAGTCTTTATTATTGATATTCTTACTATTAGTATAGTTATTAACTTCTTGTTGATAATCTGCAAAGGTAAAAACTTTATTCATTCCAACCGAAAAACAAAAGCTAAACTTAGCTATCCAATGACAAAAAAAGGTATAAATTATTTACCTTATTCTATAGGGGCGAGCAGAGAGTTTGTCATACCTCATTATCAGACAGTTATCCTTAAAAACAGTTACAACCAGGGGTAAAAACATACTACTTTTGCCCTTGCGTTTGTCACCGTTAACATTTACCTTTGACCTTAGTCACAGGTATCCGGATAATAATACGAAGGTTTTAATTCAATATCATTGAGTTAAAAATAAAGTTATTGAATTAAGAACAAACCAAGCTTATTTGTAGCGACACCGGACCCGAAGGGTTCAATTGTGAATAGCCCCCGGAAAGCCGGGGGACTTGGGTATCTGCCGGATGGTACGTCCCGAAGGGACATTCGTTGTCACTATTTTTAATTCGATGACATGAGTTAATGACATGAGGTTTCATCAACTATTAGTTATCCACAATCATATATTATATTCTTATTAATCTTTAATTTTAAATTTAAATATGATGAATATAATATCCTGTTGAAACAGTTAATACATTTATGTTACAATATTTGTTTGGAGAGTTATTAAAGTATATGAACCGGTTATCAAGAGGATACTAACATGAATAATGATATTTTAATTGCTGTATATCTTTATATTATGTACTTTATTAGTTTTATGTTGATAACTGGTTGTGTGTAAAAGTTTATATCTCCGGATGGTTGTTGAAACGTGTATAACCCTTGTTAATAGCTTGTAATAAATAATGGGTTATAATTGTTGCATAATTAAAACAAGGGGGTGTATAACGGAGATTCTGAATAATGCAAGAACTTTTTTTCATTTTGTGTTCACTACTTATCAATACCTTTTCAACGGCATATCCACATTAATTCGCTACTTTTGCAACCAAAGAAAATAGCTATGCGTAAACTAAAGATAACAGAAATGAACCGCCTCACGCCGGAGGCTTTCAAGGAAAGTAAAAAGATACCTTTAATTGTTGTACTTGACCATATTAGGAGCCTGAACAATGTCGGTTCCGTTTTTCGTACTTCCGATGCGTTCCGGGTAGAGGCTATTTATTTATGTGGCATTACGGCCTGTCCTCCTCATGCAGAGATTCACAAGACGGCTTTAGGGGCGGAAGAAACGGTCGACTGGAAATATTTTAAAGATACACACGAGGCTGTTGATAACCTGAAACAACAAGGGTATATCGTATGTGCCGTTGAACAGGCAGAAGGAAGCGTGATGTTGGATAAGTTGTTGTTAGACAGGAATAAAAAATACGCTGTTATCATGGGAAACGAAGTAAAAGGTGTTCAACAATCCGTTGTTGATAACTGTGATATGTGTATTGAAATACCCCAATACGGGACAAAACATTCATTGAATGTGTCGGTAACGACCGGAATTGTTATCTGGGATTTCTTTAAACAGTTGTCAGAGTAATCCTCTTTCCACCAGGATAACGATCCGTTCCGTCATGGCATCTTTTCCTTTCGGGTCGTATTCGGATTTCAGGCTGGCTCCGAACATACCGGCAAACAGGTTCCAGAAGCCGGCCCTGAAACTACCCAGATAAGCTTTCAACAGGTTATAACTGGATTGGTTACATTCCCTGTCTATCAGTTTGATAAGTAGTTTGCCTTGCGAGAAAGTCAGCTTTTTCAACTCCGGTTTATATTCTTTGAACAAGTCTTTTTCCATCCGCTTCAGATGAGCCTGGCGGGCTTTGTCATCGGGAAGGGTTTCCATGTATTCATACGTTTCTATTAATGTTTCGTAGACCATCTTGGCATAAGGTAACGTACGTTTGACATCGCGGACCAGTTTGTTATACTTTTGTTCTTCCCGTTTGTTTTTAAAACGAACTTGCGGAAAGACAAAGACTTCCTGCAAGTTAACAACGGCAATGGTATCTTTCCCGTCGACATACGCTCTTTGTACACCTTCGGGAAGTGTATTTATTTTCAGCTTCTGCGCCTGGCTTCCAACTGCACAGAATAGAAATAAAATCAGGATTTTATACCATCTCTTCTTTATCATAGTTTACAAAAGTAGGTGATTTACCAATAGCCTGTACCGGTTTTACAGAATTTGACTAATTATATGGAAATGATAATTTAGTTGTTAATAAGTTGTCAAGTCAATAAGAATCATTATATTTGCTTCGATTCTGATAATGACAAAACGGTATGACTATGAACATTGAATAGTATTTTGCATTAAAAGAGCGTTTATTTATTAACAACCAAAAATATCTTATCTATGAAACAATTGTTTTTATGCCTCCTGTTGGGGATTTTTCCCTGTTTGCATGCTGTTAATAACCTTCGTTTACCCGGTGTCCGTTGTATGGGAATGGGCGAGTGTGGTGTTGTGCAATCTGCACTTTTTAATCCTGCGGTAGTTGCTTTGGATAGCTATAAGTCTTTTGATATCAATTACTTTAATTATTACGGACTGAAAGAACTGGGGACGGTGGGAATGTCGGTCAGTTATCCGAACAACTTACTTTCTGCGGGTGTTAATATCTCTTCTTTCGGTTATGACCGATACCGGGAAAGTATGTTTCGTGTTTTCCTGGGAAAATCACTTACTGAAAAATGGACGGCGGGTATCAGTATTCAATATACATTTCTTCAGACCGAGTTGGTTGAAGAAAAGCCGCAATACTTGTCCGCTGATGTCGGTATCTTGTTTATTCCCGTTGAAAAGCTGTTGATTGGTATGTTGATACAGGATTTTCCAACTGTTAGCATTCAGAAAAAAGAGATTGATATAGAGTCTTTTATATCTTATTCATTGCAAATAGGTTTTCAATGGGAAGTAATTAACAACTTGTTGATAGCCGGAAATGCGGAGACGAATAAACAGACCGTATTAACAGGTTGCATCGGCATGGAATATCAGTTGCTTACTCATTTTTATGTACGCACCGGTATTAAGACAACCCCTCTCCTGCCTACCCTGGGAATAGGATACCGGTTATCGGGTTTTATTGTAGATGTGGCCGCTCTTTATCACCCGGTGTTGGGAATAAGTATAGGTATTGGTTTGAAGTATTGTTTTTAACGGAATGATCACTATGAAAAGATTGTTGACAACCCTGTTGGTATACCTGTTTATAAACAGTTATAACCTTAATAGTCAGACTATATATTCTGTTGATAAGTGGATGGAATATATAGAAGAAATGGCTTCTGAAACAGAAGATGAAGCACAGATTGAAAACCTGTATTCGGACCTTTCCTATCTGTCGGAACACCCTTTTGAATTGAACAGTGTGACCGAAACTGAACTGAAACGTCTGCCTTTCCTGTCCGACCAACAAATAAACAGCCTGTTGGCTTATCGTGTGAAATATGGAAAGCTGGTCACTCTTTATGAACTGAAGAATGTGGAAGGAATGGATTTTTCAACGATTTCTTTATTGCTTCCGTTTGTTTATATCGGAGACATATCGGTTAATAAGCGGCCGTTTTCTGTTAAGAACATGTTGAAGTATGGTTCTAATGAATTGCAAATCAGATATGATAAGTGTTTTCAACAGAAAAAGGGATATTGTTCATATCCGGATAGTATCTTGCAGCAATATCCGAACCGGAAATATCTGGGGGAACCTTTCTATCATTCCCTGCGTTATTCGTATACTTTTGATGACAGGCTTCAATGGGGAATGGTCGCTGAAAAGGATGCCGGTGAACCGTTTTGGAATAACCATCATAAAGGCTATGATTTTTATTCGGTACACCTGTTTTTTAAAGATATGAATAAATGGTTGAAAACTTTGGCCATCGGTGATTATAAGGTTTCTTTCGGGCAAGGTCTGGTTATCAGTAATGATTTTACTCCCGGCCGCAGTTCGATAGTGGCACAGGCGGAAAGACGCAGCAATGGTTTCCGTCGTCACTTTTCAACAAATGAAAATGATTACTTTCGCGGAGTAGCTTCTACTTTAATATTAAAACAGCTATATATCAGTTTGTTATATTCGTATAGAAAGTTAGATGCCGGTGTTGATAACTATGAAGTCAGTACATTTAAAACAGATGGTTTGCACCGGCTGGAGCGGGATTGGGAAAAGAAACATACGGTTCCTATGCAGACATACGGTGGAAATGTACACTATACGACTTCGAATCTTTCCGTCGGGTTTACAGCTCTCTCCTACTCTTTCGGAAAATATCAGGTACAACCGGACCCGAAACCTTATAATCTTTTCTATTTCCGTGGAAACGATAATATCGACATAAGCGTTGATTACATGTTTAAAACAAAGAAAATAAAGTTTTACGGAGAAACAGCCATGTCCTCAAACAAGGCAGTTGCCACATTGAATGCCATCCGGTTAACGCCTGTCTCCTATTTTTCTTTATTGTTGCTTCATCGTTATTATGATAAAAAGTATCTGGCTTTTTTCGGGAATGCTTTCGGACAGCATTCATCCGTACAGAATGAACAGGGTTTCTATACCGGAATGCAGTGGACGCCGTTTGCCCGTTTCAAATTGTCGGCGTATGCGGATTTGTTCCGTTTCCCCTGGTTGAAATATGGTGTGGATGCTCCTTCTTCGGGACAGGAATATATGGTTCAGCTGGATTATAATTCGGGAAAGAACTTTACGACCTATTTACGTTATAAATACAGAAAGAAAGAAAAGAACCGGACGTTGGAAAATGAATCGGTATTGAGTATTCTACCTTATTCCCAGCAACGTATCAGACTGCAATTGCTTTACGGATTGCAATCGACATGGGTGTTGAAAACATCGGCCGACGGTGTTTATTATGATGAAGGAAAAGGAAAACGGAGTCTCGGATGGATGATCTCGCAAGGTGCAGGCTGGAAGCCGTCTTCTCTCCCATTCCAATCAGATATTTACCTGGCTTATTTTCATACGGACGATTATTACAGCCGTATCAATTCGTATGAGAAAAATATATTGTATGCTTTCAGTATGCCTTCGTTTTATGGGAAAGGAATCAGGTTGTCATTTTCTTTCCGGTGGGATATAATAAAGAAACTATCTCTTTCTGCTAAACTGGGACATAGTTATTATGCAGACCGCGACTTAATCGGTACGGATCAGGAAGAGATAAAAGGGCATAATAAAACGGATATGTATATGCTTTTACGGTATAAGTTTTAGAAGATATATTTACAATTTAACATCTAATTTATGTCTGATGGAATCCTTTAGTATTTTAGTGAATTTTTCTGCACCTTCTTCTGATAAATGATCGCCGTCTTTGAAATCGTTATCATTGAATCGGTCATCTTTTAGAAAGTTGAAATAAAATACATTTTCGTGATTATTATCCAGTTCTTTTGCGATGGATAATAATTGGTCGAGTTGATGCTTATCCAGATGCTCATAATAACTATGACAGGTTGGTGTGGTGACAAGAATTAATTGAATCTGTTTATCTTCACAGAACTGAATGATTTTGTGAAGATATTTCAGATTATCATCCAAATATTTCCGGTTATTTAATGTATGTCGTTTGGCTGCTTTTATGCCACTTACTTCCAAATTATCTTTTGAAGATTTGTTTACTCTGAATCCTAAAGGAGAATATTGTGAAGTACCCTCTTTCAGATAATCTTTTATTTTCTCATAAGTAATGCTGCTCGTTATTTCCACACTGTATTTATATTTCTCATATCCCATATAAATACCATAATATTTTAACCGGGATTTATCCGTATAATCCATTTTGTCCTGAAGTGTACAATACGAAAAAGAAAGGATAACGCATTTTAAATTATTGTACATATTCTCATATTTGGTCAATACAAAATAGTCACGTTCCAAATCCTGTGAAGAATTTGCGAAATTGAAAGCGCTGTTGGTCATGTATAAAGGATTGATTCCCGACATACAATGTGAATTACCCAATATGAGTGTATTCAGGCTATCTGCATGTTGTGACATCCATTCGTTTTTATATTTGTAAGTGTTCGGTATTTGCCGGATAGCATATTCCAACAGGATGAACAGTATCAGGATAGGTATCAGAAAGACAATCAATCGTTTTATAAATTTCTTCATATCGTTTAGAATTGAAAATAAATGAAATCGGCCGGTGTACCTTGCAAAAAGACGATTATAAAAATCAGGATATAATAGATTCCCCAACGTACCACAGGTGATTTGATCTCTTTGTTTATCTGTAATGCATGTTCTTTTTCCCGTTGTATCCATTCAATAACGAGTAGCACTAAGCAATATATCAATGCTCTTTTGCCGTGCGGAAAGGATACCTCGAATAAAGACGGGGAAAAAAGACGTGCTAAATAGTCGGATGCTTCGCCGATGTCGTTGGACCGGAAAATAATCCATCCGATAAGGACAAGGAAAAAGGTGGAAAACATCTGTACAGCTTCTTTGAAAGAGGGTAAAAGTTTACCTTCGGCGATTACATTTTTCGTATATCTCCTGTTTTTATTGAGCAGCAAGAGAGGCATAAACAGTAAGGCATGGTAAATACCCCATAGAATGAACGTCCAGTTTGCCCCATGCCAGAGCCCGCTGATAATGAATATGATGAAAGTATTTCTGATTACTTTTGTTTTCTTGCAACGGCTTCCTCCCAACGGGATATAGATATAATCGCGGAACCAGGTGCTTAATGAAATATGCCAGCGTCTCCAAAATTCGGATATGTCTCTTGAAAAATAGGGATAATTGAAGTTTTTCATTAAATCTATTCCGAATAACCGGGCACATCCGATAGCAATATCCGAATAACCGGAAAAATCTCCGTATATCTGAAAAGTGAATAAAAGACCGCCGAGTAAAAGAGTAAAACCACTCTGATACTGATAACTGCCCCATATTTCATTGACTGCCATCGCACAATTATCGGCAATGATCATTTTCTTAAAAAATCCCCATAACATCTGCCGGCAGCCGTCTATTGCCTTACTGTAGTCGAATGTACGTCGTTTATAAAATTGGGGTAACAGATTGGTGGCCCTTTCTATGGGACCTGCCACCAGCTGCGGAAAGAAACTGACAAAAGCGAAGAATGCAATCGGATCATGACAGGCGGATATTTTCTTCTGATATACGTCAATACTATAGCTTAAAGCCTGTAAAGTATAAAAACTAATACCTACGGGAAGAAGTATATCCAGTGTTATCCAATCCGGTTCAAACCCTAATGAATGTAATGCAGCTTCAATATTAGTACTGAAGAAATCAAAATATTTGAACGTTCCCAGGATACCTATGTTGAGTAAAATATTGATCGTGTTGATTATCTTCTGTTTCTTTCGGTTGCCTTCGGCCCGTTCGATGAGAAGTCCGCTGACAAAACAAAAGGAACTGGTCAGTATGATCAGAGAAAGAAAACGTATATCCCACCAGCCATAAAAGATATAGCTTGCTGTTACGACAAGGAAGTTCTGCCATTTCAAATGCTTGTCTGCTAACCAATATACAATGAAAACGATCGGCAGGAAGCAAATGAATTCTATGGAATTAAACAGCACAATATAAAATATTGCGTCACTGATTCCCTGAAGTGACAATTGTTATAAAAGAAAACGCAGGAATTTACCGGCTTTTATCGTATCAACAGTCAGTTATCACAGTTTACAGCACACAATAAGGCACCCTGGTATATCACTACTTACCCATAACAGGTAATGTGAAATACTAGTGTGTCGAAATTCTATAAACTATGAAATATAAACTGAAAAGGATAAAGCCGGACGCTTTCTATGATAAATATCGCCCATATATGATCAGCGATCAGTCGCAAAAGTAGTGAAACATAGCTTATTGCCTATTTAATTAATAATAAATTATGTTTCAATAAAGCAAGGGTGATGATCCTCTTTTTAGCTTTTCATCCTTGGTAATTATAAGGTCTTTTGTAGCTTTGTATCCGTAATTCAGGAAATATTATCCTGTTCTTTGTTATATAGAGAACTTGATAGATAAAAACGTATTAGATATGTCAACGATTCTTTTTGATAAAATAGTGTTCGGCCCGGTACATAGCCGGCGATTGGGTGTTTCTCTGGGTATGAACCTGCTTCCTGTGGACGGCAAACTTTGTTCTTTCGATTGCATTTATTGCGAATGCGGACTGAATGGGGAACGGCGTACACGTACCAAATTGCCGACCCGTGCAGAAGTGAAGGAAGCATTGACGGAAAAGTTATCGGCTATGCAGGCCGAAGGAATTGCTCCCGATGTAATTACTTTTGCCGGTAACGGAGAACCTACCATGCATCCGGAGTTTGAAGGTGTTATAGAAGATACGATTGCCACCCGCGACCGTTTCTTTCCGAATGCCAAGATTGCTGTCCTATCCAATTCAACCATGTTGCATAAGGAAGGAGTATTCCGGGCATTGAATAAAATTGAAGATAATATACTGAAACTCGATTCTGTACTCGACAGCCGGATACAACAGTTGAATGTTCCCAATTCTCCTGCTTTTACATTCGATAAATTGCTCGGACAGTTATGCCGTTTCGAAGGAAATCTGATTATCCAGACTATGTTCCTGAAAGGCGAAGTGAACGGCGAATCAGTGGATAATACAACCGAAGTAGAAATAACCGGCTGGCTTGAAGCCTTGAAGCAAATCAAACCGAAACAGGTAATGATCTATACCATAGAGCGTGAAACTCCATTGAAAGGACTTAAAAAAGTTTCCAAAGAAGCATTGGACACAATAGCCGACCGGGCACGGAAAGAAGGGTTTGACGTGACGGTTTCCTATTAAAGAGATGAAAGGCGTTTCTCAAAACTATCACAGGGATAAAAGAACTATCATACTATCATATTTTTATATAATACACATATAATCAGTATGTTATTCTATGATAGTTCCTGTTTTCAACTATCATTTACCTATCATGCAACTATCATAGTCTTGTCCTGAAACCCAATATATGCTTCTTATTTTATTGAAGTATATGACTTATTTTCAGGGAAGTAGTTACTTATGTTGTTCGAGACCCGGGTGTCGACAATGTTGAGACCCGGGTCTGGGCACAGTCAACATCCGGGTGTAAAACAGGCTGAAAAGGGCATCTTGAGAACAAAAAGTATGTATTCCTGTGAGATTAGTCTATATATTTTCGCAAAACATATAGAAGGGAAAGCGATATATAAGTGCGATTATGTCCTATTTATAAAGCCTTTTTTAGGTCCTAAACAATGTATGTTTAGTTAAAATATAGTCTAAATGATGGTTTTATGACAGTATTATGATAGTTGAAAATGGTAACTGTCATGGAATAACATATTGATTATTTGTATATTATATAAAATATGATAGTATGACAGTGCATTTGATGAAACATTATTAGGAAACTCCAATATAGAAGGATTTGAGCTATCTGTTTATAGTGACGGGAGTAACCAATTCCCCTCTTGAGAGGGGATAAGGGGTGTGTTAAAGCTAGTTATAGGGCGAAACTATGACACACCCCCTTCCCCCTCTCAAGAGGGGAGCCAGTTACAACCAGTCTATAATTAGATAGCTCAATTTTGATAATAATTGAACTAATTGCTCTATTCATTGGCTAATTAGTAAATTAGTTCATTATTGTTTGATGCCGCGAACGGTTTTGAAAGTCTTATCATTGCTTAGTTTGAAGAAATAAACACCTTGCGGGAGATTACCTGTCTCTATCCATTCTGCCGGATCGGTTAATTTCCGGATAAGTTTTCCGTCGGATGAATAAATTTCAAGGTTTTTGACTTGCTGGTAATTATTTATCTGTATCCGGTCTTTGAATATTGCAGGGGTGATATGGAAATCGGTTGTTTCCTGTATACTCTCCGTATTTACATTTGTTTCTGCTGTAGCTGTGGCTGCTCTGCTTTCTTTTGAATCGTATAGAGCAGAAACACTGTAGTCATGCTTGCCTCCGGTGACATTTTTATCTGTATATTGTAATGTGGAAGCGGCGACAGAAGCTAATAACATCTGGTCTTTGTATAAGTTATATCCGGTAATAGCAGGGAAAGCCGGAATCTGTATATCACTGTTTGTTGCGGGAAGGGGAAGTGTCAGCTCACCTTCTTCGGAAGTGACGGTAGCAGACAGGATAAAATTAATATTGAATTTTTCGTCCAGCAAATATTCCCATTCGTTTCCGTCAAAAGATACCAGATTTCCTTTTCCGTTAATGGCCGGACCGTTATCTACGAAAGCAGGATAAACCGAGCGTCCGTATTTTCTGGCATAGATGGAAATGATCAGATCCTGGTTGGCATCAATCGTATAAGGTGTTTTCAACTCTATTGTGTTGGACCGGTTGGCCGTCAGATTGGTTATTTCCTGTTGATAGGTCCGTTCTCCTTGTTTGATAAAGATGGCATAATTCACACTGTAGACAGGAATGAATTTTACGTTTACCAATTTCTTTTTATGTATGTTTATCAATTCTTTAGACTCCCATCTTTGACCGAAATAGAAAGGAGTGCCATGGTATCCGATTTGTGCGGCCGAATTTTGTGTACCCCAACCGATCAACTGTGTATATACAGGTGTATTCCATTGAATAAGAACATTATTGGAAGAAATGAATTGGGCAGTAACACTTGTCGGTGACTTGTAATTGAACAGGCTCCCCTCCTCTCCGGTTTGCGACAAACCGGGAATTGTTGTAGCACCGGTGTTCAACGGATCGAGCCAGATATCCATGCGCCCGGTATCAGCCCGGCTATATTTATTCCAATGGAAAGAAAACTTGCCGTATAAGTTATTCCCATTTGTCAGGCGGCAAGTAGAATTGCCGCCGGTCAATGTACCTACTATCTGCTTATTTTCATTGAAAAGCGGCGAACCGGAGGAACCGCCTTCCGTGATACTGTGTCCGTTGGTCGTTTTGTCGAAAATGACATTCCAATGGGCATCGGGAGCTCCGGCAGTGAATGTATTATCTATCCAGGTCGTTGTCTTTACCGGGTGATCACCGAAGGTCGATATTTTCATATAATCGCCGGAAGGATGATGAATATTCACTCCGGATGAGGCAGCTGTTTCACTTCTGTCCCAACCGTTGAAATAGACATTATATTCTGCCGGGATCTTGTCGTTCAGTAATAATAACAGTCCGTCGGAACCGTCCTCTATCGGAATACTTACAATCCGCCGGCAGCCGGTCATTGTTTTATGTCCGGCTATCGGCGAAGCGTTTTCGCATCCGGTATGTTCAAAATGGAAATAAAATACCCATTGGTTTAGGTCTGTTTCCGAAGCTATTTTCCCGTTATCGTAATCTTGTGTACAATGGAAAGCTGACAATATATAAGGTTTCATGTCTTTAGCCGTGTTGTTCACCAGTGAACCGGAACAGAGGTATCCGGCCTTCCCTATTTTCTCAACCATCATACAAACGCCGTTCTTTTCGCTTTGCCACTCCTCTCCTTCTTCGCAGTTGATATTGACCATGCAGGAACCGGAAGTTTCCGGGCCGGTACTCCGTAAATCAGTAGTTACATACAGATGATTGTATCCGTATCCTACCTGATTAATGGCTATACGGGCTTTTTCGTCCGAAACAGGCGGTTCGTATTCGAGAATGATATCATCGCCGGCCACAAATTCCGTAGCAAATGATTTTCCGTCCGGATTGGTTTGCGAAGTATAGGCTCCCAGTAAATGAGTCTTTTCTGCATTGTATATGAATAGTTTTCCGCCTTCCGGCAGGTAAAATGTTTCATAATATAACATTAAGGCAATCGCCCCTTTTGCCTGAAGGCGAAGTTGCCAGATTCTTTCTCCACCGGGCAATACCCGCCATTCTCCGGCATTCTCCATATTCAAATCTGTATCAATCAATGCAGAAACAGCCAGAGGTGCTCCCTGGCTTACCCGCCATTCATCGACTGTTATCCTGTCTTCCACACTGAAATTTACCGGTATCTGAACAGCCGGTTGCCAGCTTTTCAACGGGTTTTGATAGTTGAAACTAACCGGTTTTCCTCCTTCGCTTATCTGCGACTTTGCTTTGCCGGGGCAAAACAGGAATAAACAGATGATACTTATATAAATGCAGTGATAAAACAGTCTGTAACGATTCATTATAATTTGATGTAGATACGTTTCTTATATAACCAATATCCCGGTATCCAGTTCAATACGACAAATAAAATAGCCCATGCCAACGAACCTCCGAAGTTTCCGAAGAGCGGAACCAGGACATCTGCATATACATACGGTGTTACTCCGCATTTATCGAGTACCACTGCAAATACATCTCCCTGTACATAGAGATATAACGGATTAATCCCGAAAGATTCGAAAAACAGCGACCATTTCTTTTTGCCGTTTATGTCGATGATCCAGATCAGCAACGCCAGAAACAGCGAGCCGAATCCGCAAGTGGTCAATACAAATGTACTGCTCCATAGTTTTTTATTGATCGGGCAGCCGTAACTTAGCAGGAATCCCAGGAACAGAATAATTGTTCCAAAGATAAACAAATTCCTGATAATTAATTCATTGTTCTTTTTACAGTCGAGAATCATTTTGCCCACATAGAAACCGAGCAATACATGCCCGATACTTCCCAGGCAACTCAACAACCCTTCCGGATCAAAGGCGATGCGGGTTCCGTCTGCCAGATAATCATGGTACATATGCGTATTTCCGAACAGTGCACGGTCGACTATTGCAATTATATTATCTTCCGACAACGTCTGGCTGCCGGTAGCGGCTAAAAGTATCCAGTAAAACAGCAGTATTCCGGCTGCTGTCTGTAAAATATATTTATGCTTAACGGATAATCCGATCAGTGAGCCGATCCCGTAAGCCAGTGCCAGCCGCTGCATAACTCCCAGGATACGCAGGTTTTCGAAATTGGAAAATCCGTTGTAGCAGAGATGTCCGAATAAATTCAAGGCAAATCCGACCAAGAAGATCAGCACGGTCCGTTTCAGTACTTTCGTAACGCTTTCTCCGGATAATTTGAAATCGTATTTCCGCAATGAAAAGAACATGGAAACTCCCATAATAAACATAAAGAACGGGAATACCAGGTCGGTAGGAGTGAGGCCGTTCCATGATGCATGCCGTAGCGGAGCATATACATATCCCCAGCTTCCCGGATTGTTCACCATGATCATCCCTGCAATTGTAATACCTCTCATTACGTCCAGTGAGAGCAGTCTTCCTGATTGTGCCATAATTTTAGATTATTCGGTTATAAGACGCAAATGTAATTAAAAAGAACAGGATTATATCATATATATAATAAAACCTTAATGTTCAGTAGAATATAGCTTATTTTTTGTCTGTTATACTGACGCGACTTTTATTGGAAACGAAATCTGATAATAAAAAGTATCACTTCAAAGTAGGGGTATTTTATTAAAATCTGTCTATAAGATATAAATTTGAGACAATATGAAAATGAAGCTTTGTATTATTATGAGTATGCTCATGTGTTTGGGTATAGTGAAGATGAATGGACAAGTACGTTTAGGTGTTGAAGCTGGTGTTAATATGACTAGTTTGGGAGTCAGAGGTAATCATGCTCAAATTGTACCTGTAGGGGGTTTGGTTGTCGATTATCAGTTTGAAAATAATATGATGATCCAGAGTGGACTTCATTATGTGATGAAAGGTGCTAATAGCCTTGTCAATGGTTCTAAGGAATTGATGGTCCGTTTAGGATATATTGAATTGCCTGTAATGGTGGGGTATCGTCTCCCTGTGGCTGAACATATATATATGATACCTCAAATGGGGGCTTATTTTGCCTGTGGTGTGAACGGATATGGGGAATTTGGATCGAATTTTGTGAATACCGGGATCGGTAATACAGATGGAATATGGTATAATCCTTTTAAAAGATTTGATTTGAATACGGGGAAAGAGGAATATATTGAACCTTTTAAACGTTTTGATACTGGCTTAAGATTTGCATTAAGTACTGAAGTTTATAAATTCAATTTGACTTTGTCTTATGACCTTGGACTTAAAAAAGTATGGAAAGAATTTGATCCGGGACATTATTTTAAATATAAGAATAGAAGTGTAGCTATCACTTTAGGATATAAATTCAATTTGTAAATACAATCTCTATTTCGTCTATATTCCGACATCATTGGTAACTTTCAAAGAAAGAATGTTTATTCACAGACTTCGGAAGGACGTCTTATACTGACTTATAAATTATAGAAATTTCCTGTCGCAGGATAGGGGTATTTCTTGTTTTTCATGTCTTCACAATAGTGAAAACGGAAAAGATATGAAACGATTATTGTTATGGATGGTGTTGTTGCTCCCTGTTGTTGCCGGGGCAAAAGAGGAAGAGGCATTCAGGAGATGGGAATTTGCTCTTTCAGGAGGGTTGAATAATAACTACTCCTGGGAGGTGGAGCCGGCGTTTACTTTCTTTGTTTGCCGGTATGTCGGTGTAACAGGAGGTGTTAATTTTACGGGACAGTTTTACGACGAATATTATTCCGGATCTGCTCCGGGAAACATGAGATGGTATATCGGTTCGGATGAATCGAATGTAAAACGGATACTTTTCCGTCCGGCTCTCCGGTTGCGTACACCCAATATAAACAGGTGGGGAGATCGTGACCTGAAGGTGACGTTCAATATGGAACCCGGTGCATATATGGTTGTTCCTGCCAACGAAACGCTTCGGGTGGGTTATGAAAATGAAAAACAACCCACTTCGGCTCTGCATACGGAAGATGTGACTAACCTGAATGGGGATTGGTTGTATTGGAATGTAAGGAGTTTTATGCAGATCGAGGTAGAAAGCTGGGTATTTTCAGCCGGATATACCATTTCTAACTATGATGTGTATGGCGGTCGCCGTAACCTCGTGATTGAACGAAAGCCGTTGAACGATATGCTATGGAAAAAGAAGATGACGCATTCGTTCTTCCTTTCCATAGGCATTCAGTTTTAGAAATTATTTTACAGCTTCTTCCGCTTTCCTGACAGCTTCGTTGATGTTGGAGCAGATATTGTCCGGTCCGATCTTCTTGTCGAATCCGGATTTGGTCAATACCCGGCGTACATCTTCGTTTACTCCGGATAAGATCATATGGATATTTTCTGCTTTCGACAAACGGAACAGGCTTTCCAGGTTATGCAGGCCGGTCGAATCCATAAACGGGACTTTGCGCATGCGGATGATACGTACTTTAGGTTTGTCACCTATGATCTTCATCACATCGTCGAACTTATTAGCTATACCGAAGAAGAACGGGCCGTCGATTTCGTACACTTCTACGCCTTTCGGTAAAGTCAGCACTTCTTCATCATGATGGATTTCTCCTTCATCGGACAGGTCGATTTCGTCTTTGGAAACAGACACATGCGTCGTTTCCGCTACCCGTTTCATAAACAGGAACATAGCGATCAGCAAACCTATTTCAATGGCGATGGTCAGGTCGAAAATAACGGTCAGGAAGAATGTGACCAGCAAAACAGAAACATCGCTTTTCGGATTCTTCATCAACGAACGGAAGGTACGCCATTCGCTCATATTATAAGATACAATAATCAATACCCCTGCCAGGCAAGCCATCGGGATATGCTTGGTAAGCGGTCCGAGAAATAACAGGATCAGCATCAGTACGACTGCATGGATAATACCGGCAACAGGTGTACGGCCTCCGTTGTTGATATTGGTCATTGTACGGGCAATTGCTCCGGTAACGGGAATACCTCCGAAAATGGGAACAATGATATTGGCGGCTCCCTGGGCGATCAGTTCCGTGTTCGAATTATGTTTATCTCCGGTCACACCATCGGCTACAGTTGCCGAAAGAAGTGATTCGATAGCCCCCAGCATGGCGATGGTAAAAGCCGCAGGAAGCAGGAGATTGATTGTTTCCATATTGAAAGAAATAGCTTCCGGTTGCGGGAGGGAAGCATTGATAGTGAAACGGTCGCCAATGGTTTCAATACCAGCGATACCCAGATGATTGCGCATAATATATACGATGACTGTCATGACGATAATAGCAATCAACGATCCCGGTATTTTTTTGGAAAATCGGGGAGAGACGGCAATAATAAGTATACTGACAATCCCTATTACGAACGACCATGGATTGACCGTATGGAAATGTTCGAAGTAAGCAATCCATTTGGAGATAAAATCGGCCGGTACTTTTTCCATCGTCAGTCCGAACAGGTCTTTCATCTGTGTGGTAAAAATGGTCAGTGCGATACCGCTGGTAAAGCCGACAACGATCGGGTAGGGGATGAATTTAATGACTGTGCCGAGTTTTAATGCTCCCATGATTACCAGTATGATACCGGCGATAACGGTTGCAATGGCAAGTCCTTCGATACCGAAATTCTGTATGATACCGTATACGATGACGATAAATGCTCCTGTCGGTCCCCCGATCTGCACATTGCTGCCTCCCAGAAAAGAGACAATGAACCCGCCGATAATTGCGGTGATCAATCCTTTTTCCGGACTAACTCCCGAAGCAATACCGAATGCGATGGCAAGCGGAAGGGCCACAATGCCCACAATGATCCCCGCCATAAGGTCTGCCATGAATTTTTCCTTGGAATAGTTTTTCAGCGCCGAGATCAACTTGGGCTGAAAATCAAATTTACGTTCCATCTTTCTGCCTAGTATGTTAAATTTTGATGCAAAGATACAATAATATTTAGCGTAAAGCATAAAATATAGGATATATTGTAATGTCGACATTGCAAATGTGGTAAAAATTGTATCTGTATCTGTCCTGAACTTCTGATTACTTGTCTTTCGGGAGAAAAGTAATAGATGGAATTTATCTGTTGATAGATATATTTTAAGTAAAAGAATGAATTAAAGTATTAAACATTTTCCTACTTTTGAGAGTTATTTCAATAGGGCGATTTTACAAACTCATTTTATACTACATATATAATTAGCATTATGGAAAAAAGTATTAAAGGTACACGTACCGAACAGAATTTGCTTAAATCATTTGCCGGAGAATCTCAGGCAAGAAGTCGTTACACATTTTTTGCAAGCGTAGCTAAAAAAGAAGGTTACGAACAAATAGCCGGTGTATTTATGGAAACAGCTGAACAGGAAAAAGAACACGCTAAACGTTTCTTCAAATTCCTGGAAGGTGGTATGGTGGAAATTACTGCTTGTTATCCGGCCGGTGTGATCGGCACAACAATGGAAAATCTGGCTGCTGCCGCTGACGGCGAAAATGAAGAATGGGCTGACTTATACCCTGCATTTGCTGACATCGCAGAAGAAGAAGGTTTCAAAAACATTGCTGTTGCTTTCAGAATGATTGCTAAAGTAGAAGCTGAACACGAAAGACGTTACCGTAAACTGCTGGCTAACTTGACAGAAGGCAAAGTATTCGAAAAAGACGAAGCTATCTTCTGGCAGTGCCGTAACTGCGGTTTCGTGATCGAAGGCAAGAAAGCGCCGATGAAATGTCCGGCATGCGAACATCCGCAGGCATATTTCGAACCGATGAAGCAGAACTATTAAAATCTGATTTTAATTAAAAAAATTAAGCGTCCTTATCCAATATATTTGGGATAAGGGCGTTTTTTATTTGTATTCATGCGAATAAAATATATCTTTACCAGCCTATTAATACTTAATTCTAATTTCTTCTGAATAGTTGGCAGAATGAGCATATCGATAAAAGACCTCAATAAGGTGTATCCGAACGGAAACCACGCCTTGAAAGACATTAATCTGGAGATACCTACGGGCATGTTTGGACTGCTCGGGCCCAATGGTGCCGGTAAATCTACATTGATGCGTATCCTGGTTGCATTAATGGAACCATCGTCAGGACAGGTGAATATTTGCGGATACGATCTGTTCAAACAGCGGAAGGAGATCAGGGGAATATTAGGTTATCTCCCGCAGGATTTCCGTTTCTTCGCCAAATATAAGACACATGAATTTCTGGATTATGCGGCCCGTTTATCAGGCATGACAAATGGCAAGCAACGCAAGCAGGCAGTCGATGCCATGCTGGAAAATGTCGGTCTCTTTGATGTGCGCGAACGGTATGCGAATAAACTGTCGGGCGGTATGAAACGCCGTCTGGGTATTGCCCAGGCATTGATCCACCATCCGAAGGTGATAATTGTGGACGAACCGACGACAGGGTTGGACCCGGAAGAACGTATCCGTTTCCGTAATCTGCTGTCGGAAGTCAGTGAGAATGATGTGACGATTATCCTTTCCACCCATATTGTGGGAGATATATCCAGTACCTGCAACTGCATGGCGTTGATGAACAAGGGACAGGTTTCCTTTTACGGTTCTCCGCAGGATATGTTGAAACAGGCGGAAGGGAAAGTATGGCGCATTAAAGTGACAAGTGATGAACTGCACGAGGTGGATAAGAAATATCCTGTTATCTCTACGATTCCTTCCGGTTCCGGTTGGGAAGTGCAGGTGGTGGCCGACGAGATCGAAGGGTATGAGGCTGAATCGTATCCTCCCAATCTGGAACATGCTTATGTATATTATATGGAAAATAAATTGAACCTTTGGACCAATGATTAGTAACCTTTTACTTTACCCCCTATGTCGTTTGTCAACAATATACAATCGGTAGCAAAATACGAAAGCAAGATATTGATCCGAAGCTGGTTCTTTAAGGTGTTTACCGTGCTGGCTCTTCTGATACTCGGATTCTTTGACTTTGGTATGTTGGTTGCCGACAATGGCGGAGGCATGTGGATGTTGAAAGCGCTCCCTTCCAATCTCCCTTACCTGAACCTGCTTTTACTGAATACCGGGCAGGCAGTCATATCGATATTCCTTGCTTCGGAGTTTTTGAAAAGGGATAAGAAGCTGGATACTTCGGAAGTCTTTTATGTCCGTCCGTTGAGCAATGCGGAATATGTGATCGGAAAGATATGGGGAAACCTGCGGGTTTTCCTGATACTGAACCTGATCGTCATGGGAATGGCACTGATATTTAATTTTATAGGATCGGGCATGTCGGTAGACTGGCTATCGTATCCGGTTTATTTCCTGCTGATAAGTATTCCGACACTGATCTTTATCATCGGATTGTCCATCTTCCTGATGCTGGTACTGAAAAATCAGGCGCTGACCTTTATTATCTTATTGGGATATATCGGGTTGACATTGTTCTATATCAGCGATAAGTTTTATTACCTGTTCGATTATATGGCCTATAGTCTGCCGCTGGTTAAATCGACTATCGTGGGCTTTACCAATCTGGAAGTTGTATTGAATCACCGGGCGATCTATTTCTTTGCCGGACTGGCTTTTATCTTTTTTACGATCTTTCTGTTCAGGCGGTTGCCCAATTCGTCGCGCAGTAATTATCCGTGGTTGTTCCTTTCGTTTTGTATGCTGCTGATAAGTGGGGCGGCCGGATATAAACATGTTCATTCCATCCTGGGAGAAGGGAAGGTGCGTACCCTTTACACCGAGATCAATAATAAGTATGTGAATACTCCCAAGATGATAATCAATCAATATGATATATCACTCGAACAGCAACCGGAACGGGTGGTTTCGGAGGTGGAAATGAAAGGAATGGCTTTGCAGCCGGCGACTGTTTTCACTTTTTGCCTGAATCCCGGTTTGCAGGTGGAGGAAATAAAAAGAGGAGGGAGGCCTCTTGATTTCAAGAGGGATAATCAGATACTGCTGGTCGATTTCGGTGAGGAGGTTTTACCTGGCGATACGGTATCTTTCTCTATCAGGTATAGCGGGAAGGTCGACAGCAAGTTCTGTTACCTGGATATTCCGGCAGAGATTTTGCAGAAAGAGCGCAGGGATTTCCTGTTCAATATAGATAAGCAATATGCGTTTCAGACACCGGATTATCTGTTGTTCACTCCCGAAACATACTGGTATCCGCGCCCCGGAACCTCCTACAGCAATGTGAGTCCGGACTGGCAGCAGACTTATTTCAGTAAATTCGGTTTGCGGGTGAAAACGCTTCCGGGTCTCACCCCGCTTTCGCAAGGGGAGGGAGTGAAAGGAGAGGACGGCGTTTATTCGTTTGTCTCCGAATATCCGGCACAGGCAATTTCCGTGATTGTGGGTAAGTACAAACAGCAAAGTCTGGAATCGGACAGTACATTATATAGTATCTGGCACATTGAGGGAAATGATTATTATACGGCTACTTTCGACTCCATACTCGATACCATCCCCAGCTTTATCCGTAATATGAGAGATAATCTGGAACGTAACTATAAACTGAGTTATCCGTTCAGCCGCTTCTCGATCGTGGAAGTGCCTGTTCAGTTCTCCACCTATACCCGTGCCTGGTCGCAGGCTCAGGAAGCTGTACAGCCCGAGATGGTCCTGTTCCCGGAAAAAGGATGTATGTTCGGCCAGCTGGACGTGGACAAGATGTGGCGCAACCAGGTGAAATGGTCGAAGCGGGGAGGACGTGAGATAACGGAGGAAGAGGCAAAGATACGCACGCTGAACAACTTCTTCTGGATATTCCAGCGGCCGGAAGGAAACTATAATTTCTCATCCAGCGGCCGTGGTAATTATAATATCAGTTCGCAGGCAAACCCTTATTTCCTGTTTCCACAATTGTATAATTACCGGTACAATATTTTTTCTCCCGAATGGCCGGTCGCTAATACTGCGATCGAACTTTATCTGCAAAAGAAATCGGATAACTATGGCTGGGAGCGTGAGATCAATGGCATCAGTAACAATGAAAAAGCCAGCCTGCTGATGGAAAAGCAAACCTTTAAGGAGTTGCTGGGAAATGTGGAATACCGGGATTTACTGGAGAATATTATCAGTTTAAAGACTTATCGGCTGTTTGCTATTCCTGAGATCAATATCGGGGTGAATGCATTCAGGGATTCGCTTTATACATTACTCGAACGGAATACTTTCCGGAACATCCAGTTTGAAAGCCTGCTGGATACATTAGGAATGGTCAGCCGGTCGGATATCCGGTCGGGACTGGAGGAATGGTCGCATCCTACGCCTCTGCCAATTTATAGCCTGGGACGACCGGAAGTGACAAAAATCACTAACCGGGGGCAGGAATCTTTTGTCCTGAAAATGCAGGTCAGCAATAATTCGGATTATGATGGAATTATACATATCGATATTCAGGGAGTCGGAAGAAGCAACCAGAATGATATCGATCCGCGTACCAGCCGGAAGATTCCGTTGGAAGCTCACCAGACAAAGGAACTGGTATCCGTTTGGGAGGATGCTCCCCGTGATGTAACCGTCAATACCTTGATATCTGGTAATTTGCCGAGTGTGATCAATCAGCCTGTCGGAAATATCAGACAGGAGAGAAGGCAGAATATAGATGCAGAAGGCGATTTTATAATTTCCGGTTTTTCTTTCGGGACGGAGGGAGAAATTATTGTGGATAATGAGGACAGTACATTGTTTATCCTCTCTGCGCCGGATGTAGTGGGGTTGTTACCCAAATGGCTGGATAAGGTCGAAGATACTTCGTTCAAGTATGCGGGTGTCTCGAGTTGGCGACCTCCGTTGGAGTGGACGGCAACCACCAATGCAAATTATTACGGTAAATATATCCGTTCGGCGTATGTGGTAAAGAGTGGCAATGGTAGCCAGACGGCGATGTGGAAGATTCCTGTCCCGTCGGAAGGTACCTATGATGCCTATTATTATGTGAGCAAGGATAACGAACTCCGGTATAATGACCGGGCCCAGGGGGAATATCGTTTCAGGATCAGGCAGGGGGAAGAAAGCGAAGATGCGTATATCGACCTCCGAAAAGCGAATGAAGGATGGGAACAGCTGGGCGTCTATTATTTTGTGGCCGATACAGCTTACATTACCCTGACGAATGAATGTAAATTAAGAAGTGTAACGGCCGATGCCGTCAAACTGGTAAAACGATAATCATTAAAACAGTCTACTTATATGCAAAGAGAGTTAGTATGGATGAAAAAGATGATCCTTGTGGTTGTTCTCCTGTCGGGAATCCCTCTGTTTTCCCACGGACAACTGTCGCTGACCATCGAGAAGGCATTGGATATAGCAGAAGAGAACAGTCCGACCCTGCGCCGTTCGCACATGAACCTGGACCGGTATCAGGAAACGCTGATCGCCCAGCGGGCTTCCCTTAAATCCAAATTCTCACTGAACCTGAATCCCCTGGATTATAGTAAGAACAGGAGTTTCGACAATCGTCTGTCGCAATGGTATACAAACGAAAAACTCAGTACCAGCGGAACTTTCCGGGTGGACCAGCCTATCTTGTGGACGGATGGTGAGATTTCGTTGATCAATACGTTCGGCTGGCAGGATAATAATTCGAATATCGACGGCGACAAGAATAGCAATAAGGCGTTTAACAACAACCTCTATCTGCAACTCTCGCAACCAATTTTTACTTACAATAAGCGGAAGATGGAGTTGAAACAGATCGAGTATGATTACGAGAATGCCCATATCAGCTATGCTCTCCAACGCTTGAATACCGAAAAAGACATCACCAACCAATTCTATAGTGTTTATATGGCGCAAAGTCAGTTGGCTATTACCCGCGAAGAATTGGTGAATGCCCAGCAAAGCTACGATATTATAAAGAATAAGGTAGAAGCTGACCTGTCAGCCAAAGACGAACTGTTTCAGGCGGAGCTGAACCTGGCAACCGCCCGCTCTTCGGTAGAAGAACAGCAAGTCTCCCTGGAGAATGCAAAAGATAAACTAAAACAGGCATTAGGTATGAACCTGGATGACGACTTGATGGTTTTTGCCGAGATAGATATCAAACCGATCGATGTTAACCTCCGGCAAGCGATAGATCACGGTCTGCAATCGCGCCTGGAGCTTCGCCAGCGGGAAATTGAAAGTGATGAACTTGGTTTCGATATGATTAAGACGAAGGCACTGAATGAATTTAAGGGAGATATCTCACTCTCTTTTGGTTTGATAGGTGACAACAAACGTTTTCAGAATATCTATGAAAACCCGACACAGAACCCGCGGGTGGCAATCAGTTTTACGGTGCCCATCTTCGACTGGGGAGAAAAGAAGGCCCGTGTCCGTGCGCAGAAAGTGGCTCAGAATATCAACAAACTTGATTTCCATGAAGATAAAGTCGATATCGAATTGAATATCCGCCAAGTATGGCGTAGCCTGGAAAACTTACGGACACAGATAGAGATTGCCGAACAGAACGTGCTGAATGCACAGCGTACATACGATCTGAACCTGACCCGTTATCGTGAAGGTGATCTGACCGGAATGGAAATGAGTCAGTTTCAGACACAGTTGTCGAATAAGAAGATCTCTTATACACAAGCCCTGATCAATTACAAGATCGAATTGTTGAATCTTAAAATACTTTCCCTGTACGACTTTGAGCTGAATGCTCCGATCGTTCCGATGAAAGACTTTATATCAGAAAAATAATCAGCCATGAAACATTATAGTCATACCTTTGTATCTCTTGTATTACTAGCCATAGTAACAACCGGTTGTAACAACCAGCCGCAGAATCCTCCCAGCGATATAGCCACACCGGTTTCGGTAACGGAACTGAAAAAAGGTTCTATCAGTAAACTGATTAACACGACCGGGACGGCACAACCTACGTATGGAGTCGATCTTAACTCGGAAATGAGCGGTCTGTACAAACTCCAGATCAACCCGAAGACAGGAAGACCTTTCAAACTGGGCGACTTGGTCTCTAAAGGACAGCTGATTATCCATCTGGAAGATAAGGAATATGAGAACGGTATTGCCATAGATGCCAAGGAATTGAGTCTGGAAATAGCAGAACAGGAACAGTCGAAACAGAAAGCCCTTTATGAAAAAGGCGGTGTGACCCTGAGTGAAATGCGTAATACCGAAGTGAAAGTGACGAATGCCCGTTATGACCTCGAGAATGCCCGGATCAATCTGGAAAAGATGAATATAAAGGCTCCTTTCGACGGTGTTATTGTCGATCTGCCTCATTACACGACTGATGTGCGGGTAGAACAGGGAAAACCGATGGTGGGTATTATGGATTATGCCCGGATGTACATGGATGTCAACCTGCCGGAAAGTGCCATCAGTTATGTCAAATCGGATCAGCCTGTATTTATTACACATTATACATTGCCGGAAGATACATTGAAGGGAGTGATCAGCGAACTTTCGCCGGCTATCAGTACGGAAACACGCACATTCAAGGGAAAAGTGCTGATACAGAACAATGACCTGAAACTGCGTCCGGGAATGTTCGTCAAGGCGGATATCGTCGTTGACAGGGCCGACAGCGCTATCATTATTCCGAAAGACGTGGTACAATCCAACCGTCGCCGCAAATTTGTGTTTATAGTGGATAAGAATACGGCTATCCTGCGGAATATCAAGACCGGAATGGAAGACGAGAACAATATCGAGGTACTGGAAGGCCTTCGCGAAAACGACAACCTTGTCACCAAAGGCTTTGAAACATTGAAGGAGAACAGTAAGGTGAAAGTACAGAAATAATAATATGCCAATATGCTAATATGGCGCTTTGCTAAATGTGCCAATAATATATTCTATTGGCATATTGACACATTGACAAATTAGCACATTATTAGTTATGAAGAACATTGTCAAATTTGCGGTAAGCAATCCGGTCACTATTTGTATGGTCGTGCTGGCCATCCTGCTGTTGGGAAAGATTTCCTACGACCAGCTGAGTGTCGACCTGCTGCCCGACCTGAATAATCCCCGGCTGTTCATCGAGTTGAAGGCCGGCGAGCGTCCGCCGGAAGAGATCGAGAAGCAGTTTGTGAAGAACATGGAGTCGATGGCTATCCGCCAGAGCGATGTCACGCAGGTTTCGTCGGTTGTTAAAGCCGGTTCGGCCCGTATCACAGTGGAATATACCTGGACGAAAGACATGGATGAGGCTTTCCTCGACTTGCAGAAAGCGATGAATCCGTTTGCCCAGAATAAAGATATCACCGAGTTGAAGATCACGCAACATGATCCGAACCAGTCACCGGTTATCCTGATCGGAATGTCCCATCAGAATATAACCGATATGGCAGAACTCCGGAAGGTGGCGGAAAGCTATATCCGCAACGAGTTGATCCGGTTGGAAGGCGTTGCCGAGGTAACGTTGTCAGGACAGGAGGAGAGTACCCTGACGATCCGTACCGATCCTTATAAACTCGATGCCTTCGGTCTGAAGATAGAAGATATCGCTTCGCGTATTGAAGCAAACAATCAGAGCATATCGGGAGGCCGTGTCAGTGAACTGGGCTTGCAGTATCTGGTGAAAAGTTCCAGTCTGTTCGGTTCGGAAGAAGATTTCGAGAACCTGATAGTCGGTTATAAACAGGTGGCTAAACAGGAAACAGGCACGAATGCTTCCGCCGGTGCGGCAACGGCTTCGGGCAACAAGGCTCCGCTTTTCCTGCGGGAAGTCGCTACCGTAACTTTTGAAAATGCCCGCCCCGACAATATTGTTCGTATCAACGGCAAACGTAGCATAGGACTTTCGATCTATAAAGAAATGCGTTATAACACCGTGAAGGTGGTGGACGGTGTATCCCGTCAGCTGGGTGTTATCGAACAGGCGTTGCCCGGTTATCAGTTTAAAGTGATAACCAACCAGGGTACGTTTATCAAGAATGCGATCGGGGAGGTGAAAGACAGTGCCGTGCTGGGTATCGTCCTGGCGGTTGTCGTGCTGTTCGTTTTCCTTCGCCGGTTCGGGACGACGCTGATTGTCAGTATGGCGATTCCTATTTCGATTGTCGCTACTTTCAACCTGATGTTCTTTAACGGGCTTACACTGAATATTATGACGCTCGGAGGTTTGGCTCTGGGAGCCGGTATGTTGGTGGATAATGCTATTGTCGTTATCGAAAGCATCTTCCGGAACCAGGAGAAAGGGTTGTCCATACGTGAAGCGGCTATTACGGGGACGTCGGAGGTGGCGGGGGCTGTTATTGCCTCGACGCTGACGACTATTGTGGTTTTCCTGCCGATCGTTTACCTGCATGGGGCGTCGGGGGAATTGTTTAAGGACCAGGCCTGGACCGTGACGTTCTCGCTGGTGTCGTCGCTGTTTGTGGCTATTTTGGTGATACCGATGTTGTATGACAGGTTGATGAACACACCCCCTGCCCCCTCTCGAGAGGGGAACCGGATACCATCGGATGCTAAAAAAGAAGCTGGTAATGAGACGGGAAGAGGTATTCAGTTGTTAGGGTACAGCAATTTGTTACGTAGCCTGATCGGGCATCGCTGGATTGTCATTTCGGCGGCAGTCGGGTTGATGGTGCTGACGGTTTTTCTGCTTCCTTTCATTGGGACGGAGTTTATGCCGCGCATGGAAAGTAAAGCTTTTACTGTTGTGGTGAAGATGCCGGAAGGGACAAAACTGGAACGTACTTCTTCGGCGGTGGCGAACCTGGAAGAATTGCTTTATACCATTACGGGCGATAGCCTGCTGACCGTTTACAGCCATATCGGCGAGGGTAGCGGTTCGGAGAATGCCATCTTCGAAGGAGAGAACACGGCAATGATGAAAGTAGTCCTTTCCTCCGAGTGCCGGGTAGCTCCCGAGGCTGTTATCGAACAGTTTGTTCATACGGCGGAGAATCCTGACGGACTGGAACTGACCATCAAACAGGAGGAAAATTCTCTCAGCTCGTTGCTGGGTAGCGAAGGTGCCCCTATCGTCGTTGAGGTGAAAGGGGAAGAACTGGATGAAATAGCCGATATTACGGAAGAAGTGAAAAGCCGGATGCAGGAGGTATCGGGCCTCTATAATATCGTATCTTCCATTGAAGACGGTGCTCCGGAGATAACGATTTCCATCAACCGGACGATCGCGGGTATCAACAACCTGAGTGTATCGACTGTCATCGAACAATTGAAACAACAACTCAGCGGGAAAGAAGCCGGAAAGATGGAATATCGCGGAGAGATGCGCGACATCGTCATCAAGGTTCCTGATATTCCGCTGCGTGCCCTGGGTGATCTGGTTATCAAGAATGGCGAACAGGAGTTTCGCCTGCGTGAGATAGCCACCTTTGGCGAATCGCAGGCCCCGAAAGAAATATACCGCCGTAATCAGAACCGCATCAGCAAGGTAATGGCCAATATGGATGCCGGTAAGTCGCTGGACAAGGTGGCGGAAGAAATCCGTCAGGCGGTGAAAGGCATCGAACTGCCGGTCAACTATTCGGTTACGGTAACCGGAGAAGAGGAGAAGCGTCAGGAGTCGATGAACAGCCTGCTGTTTGCCCTTGCCCTGTCGGTCATCCTGGTGTATATGGTGCTGGCTTCCCAGTTCGAATCGCTGCTGCATCCTTTCACGATCCTGCTGACAATTCCACTGGCGGTGGTAGGTGCTATCCTGTTGTTCTTCCTGACCGGCACGACGATCAATATGATGGGAGTGATCGGTATCGTGATGCTGGTAGGTATCGCGGTGAACAACTCGATCATCCTCGTAGACCGTATCAACCAGCTGAAAGCAGACGGAACCGGCTTGACAGATGCCATCGTACAGGCCGGCCAACAACGTATCCGTCCGATTATCATGACAACGCTTACTACGATACTTGCCCTGCTCCCGATGACGTTCAGCTTTGGCGAAGGCGCTTCGTTGCGTTCGCCGATGGCTATTGCCGTGATCGGAGGGTTGGTGACATCTACTTTAATGAGTTTGATGGTGATACCATGTGTCTATTATATATTGGAAAAGGTAAAAATAGGCGTAAATAACAGAAAAGCATGAACTTTCTACTACATAGAAGAATAACGATCTGTATGCTGTTTATCGCACTGACCATGCTTGGTTACGTGTCGTATAAGCAGTTGCCGGTGGAGTTATTGCCCAATGCCGAACTGCCGATGCTGTTCGTACAGGTTTCGTCCCAGCAGGATATGGACCCTTCGTACGTGGAATCGGAAATCGTTATTCCGCTTGAAGGAGCGATCAGTTCGATTGGAGGGGTGGATAAGATACAATCCACCGTCGACAGCCGCCAGTCTACCATACAGATAGATTTCAAAAATACGGTGAACTTCAAGATCACCTCCCTGAAACTACAGGAGAAGGTGAACGAGCTGGCAGCCACTTTCCCCGACGGCTTCAATGTGCAGTTGCAGAAGGTCGATGTCGGCCAGATGGCCAATAACTTTATGGTTCTGCAAGTACGCGGTTCGGGCGGTGTCGACAGGGTACGTAATATTGTGGATAAGGAGATCCGTTCCGACCTGGAGAATGTGGACGGGGTCGCTTCCGTCAATATCTACGGCGGCCGGGAGAAAGCGATCGAGATACGCCTCAACCCTGAGGCTTGCAAGGCGTTGAACCTGACGCCGTCTTCCATCAGCGGCCTGCTGACACAGAACACGCAGGATAAGGCCTTTGTCGGTTTTGCCAATGAACCGGACAGCAAATACTTTATCCATGTCAATGCTCTTTATTCGAAGGTGTCCGACCTGGAGAATATCGTGGTCGCCCCCGGTCCTGTACTGCTGAAAGATGTAGCCACCGTCTTTTTCGACCTGAAGGAAGAGACTTCATATAGCCGTGTGAACGGAAAAGATGCGGTATCGGTCGCCTTGATGAGCGATTCGCAGGCGAACCTGATCGACTTGTCGCACCGGGCCGTCGAGGCAATCGACCGGCTGAACGAGAAGCTGGCTTATCTCGATGTGGAAGTGGTGGTGCAGGAGAATACGGCTGAGACGATGGAGAATAATATCGACCAGATCATCAATCTCGCCTTAGTGGGCGGTCTGCTGGCCATACTGATTCTCTGGCTGTTCCTGAAGAACCTGCGGCTGGTATTTTTTATTGCCCTTTCAATCCCTATATCCGTTTATACGGCATTTAATTTCTTCTATGCCTTTGGGATAACGATCAACAGCCTGACGCTGGTGGGGATGGCACTGGCAATCGGGATGCTGCTCGACAATAGTGTGGTGGTGCTTGAAAATATCTACCGCCTCTCAGCTTCCGGTTGTACGCCCGAACGTTCCGTTACACAGGGTACAAAGGAGGTATGGCGTTCTATCGTGGCGGCTACGTTGACGACGGTGACGGTCTTCCTTCCCTTCGTTTTCTCCGATAACTTTATGATCAAGCTGATCGGGCATCATATCGGTGTCTCGATCATCTCCACCCTGACCATCTCGTTGTTTGTCGCCCTGCTGTTCATCCCGATGGCAACTTACCTGCTGCTGAGGAAGAAAAATGGGCAGAGCGTCTTTTATGAAAAGGTTTCGATTGTACAGCGTCCTGTACAGGTCTACCTGGTTTTGCTGAAAACATGTATGCGGAATCCGGGGGTAACGATCTTCGGGGCGATCATCGTCCTGTTCGTCACCCTGATCCTTTCCATCTACATGAATGTGCAGCAGATGAAAGATGTAAATACCGACCGCATCAATATCTATGTGACGATGCCGACGGGCAGTACGCTCGATAATGCGGATAAACTGGTGAAGGTGATCGAAGCGCGCCTGGACAGTTTTCCCGGCAGGAAAGACTTGATCAGTCGTATAAATGAAAAGAATGCCGTCCTCACGCTTAACTTCACCGATGACTTTGTGAAGAAGGCGGGAAGTAAAATGGCTGAATATAAAGCCACGGTGCAGGCCACCGTATCCAATATTCAGGGAGCGGAAATCTCTGTGGAGGAATCGATGTCGGGTGGCGGCGGAGGTGGTGGCGCAGGAGGAGGGGCCATGGCCGGCCTGGGTAATTTCATGCGTCTGCTGGGTATCGGCGAGAACCGTGAACGGATCGTGATAAAAGGCTCCGGTTTCGATGTGATGCAACTGGTAGCCGAAGATTTCCGCTATTACCTCGATGAACAGGAGTTTATCCGTGGTTCGCGCGTCTCCTATAACCGCCGGCAGCCTGAAATCCACCTCGATTTCGATCCGATCCTGCTGACTTCATACGAGATTACCCGTGCCAATATTTCCTCCGGGCTGGCGGCGCTTAATCCGGAGTATTCTTCGGGTACCTCTTTCAAGATCGGAGAGGATACCTACGATATCATCATCCGTAATGATGTTCCCGGCGACGAAGAGACTGAGGAAGAAGAGGCGGAGACGGAAAAGAAAGACAAAACCGTCGATGACCTGCGCCGCGTACAGATACAGAATGCCAACGGAGGACTGCATGATTTGCAGGACTTGGCTTCTGTTAATTATGGCCGGGGACGTACCCGTATCATGCGGGTCAACCAGGATAAACAGATAGAGGTATTCTATAATTTCTCCAAAGACGTACAATCGTCGAAAGACCTGCTTGAGGGATATCGCTCGGATATCGACCAGTTGGTTGCTAATTATAATCTGCCGTCAGGGGTTGCCGTGGAGGTGTTCCATGAAGAAGATGAGTTTGCAGACTTTAAGTTCCTGATACTGGCAGCTTTCATCCTTATCTTTATGATACTGGCCTCTGTCTTTGAATCGCTGGTGACGCCTTTTGTCCTGCTTTTCTCGATTCCGCTGGCTGCTATCGGTTCTTTGCTGGCGTTGTTGCTGACAAGCAATAGCCTGCTGAATGCGAATACGCTGACCGGTTTCCTGATCCTGTTGGGCGTGGTCGTGAATAACGGTATCATCCTGATAGACTATTCCAATATCCTCCGCAAACGAGGCTACAGGCGTAACAGGGCATTGATGACGGCTGGCTTGTCGCGTATCCGTCCGATCTTGATTACGTCGATAACGACAATTGTCGCCATGTTCCCGTTGGCGATGGGCGATTCGGAATATGCCGGTGCTATCGGTGCACCGTTTGCCATTACGGTGATCGGCGGGCTGACATTCTCTGCGTTACTGACGCTGATCCTGATACCGACTGTTTGTATGGGATTGGAGAATACCTTGCAGTGGTATCGGGGCCTGTCTCCTAAAATATGGGTGTTCCATCTGATACTGTTCCTGTTGGGTGTTGTTGGTATCTGGTTGTATGCCGACGGGATGCTGTGGCAGTCTGTTTACATGGTTCTTCTGGTTTTCGGTATTCCGGGAGTGACTTATTTTGCTCAGACCAGTTTGAGGCGTGCCCGTTCGAAAGTAATCGATCCCGGGGAAGATATACATATCTCTGTCCGCAATCTGGTGAAGATATACGACTGGCCGGGACGTATCAGCCGTCAGTGGAATAGCGGCCTGAATATCCGCCGGCATCTGGGACTGAGCAATGAATATCGTTCGCTGAAAGACTTTGTCAACGTTCTGTGGCAGTTCGGTATGTTGCTTTTCGGTATGTATTTCACCTGGTTCTTCATCAATAACAGGCTGTGGATATTCCTGTTGTCGTTTGCCATCTATGCCACGATCCTTTATCTGTGGCGGAAGGTTCGTCAATACCTGTTCTACCGTTTCGGGGAAAATAAGCGGGTGAAATATATAAACCGTCTGATATTCTGGAGTATTCCTCCGATCATTCTGTTTGTTCTGTTCCGGAAGATGGATAATACCGGACTGATTTCCGTTGTGGGCCTTCTGTGGGCCTTCTGTATTGCCGTATATGTTTCTTCGCAATACTTGTATGAAAAGAATGTCAATATAGAACGTATCAAAGGACGGCTGGCCGGACTTCGCCGTTCCTGGTTCCGTATGGTCAAAGGGATTCCGTTGATCGGGAAACAGCGCAGGCCTTTCAAAGCCTTGCGAGGCGTATCTTTTGAGATCCGTACGGGAATGTTCGGTCTGCTGGGACCTAATGGCGCCGGCAAATCAACTCTGATGCGTATTATCTGCGGTATCTTGGAACAGAGTTACGGCAGCATCTGGATCAATGGACTGGATACCCGCATTTACCGGGAGGAATTGCAGAGCCTGATCGGCTTCCTTCCGCAAGAGTTCGGAACTTACGAGAATATGTCTTCCTGGGAGTTTCTCGATTATCAGGCGATTCTGAAAGGACTTACCGATAATAGGTTGAGGGAAGAACGTCTGGAATATGTATTGAAAGCAGTTCATATGTATGAACGGAAAGACGACAAGATCGGTTCTTTCTCCGGCGGTATGAAACAGCGTATCGGTATAGCCCTCATCCTGCTTCATCTTCCCCGTATTCTGGTGGTGGATGAGCCAACAGCCGGTCTCGACCCGCGTGAACGTATCCGTTTCCGTAACCTGCTGGTAGAGTTGAGTAAAGATCGTATCGTGATCTTCTCCACGCATATTATCGAAGATATTTCCAGTTCATGCAGCCAGGTGGTGGTTATCAACAAAGGCGAGCTGAAATACTTCGGCGATCCGACCGATATGGTAGACATGGCTACCGGTAAGGTCTGGCAGTTCCATATCGACCGTGAGTCGTTCGAACAGGTGCTGGATAAAACGATGGTGATTCATCATATACAGGATGGAGATACGATACAGGTGCGTTACCTGTCTGTCGGTTCGCCTTATGAGGGAGCCGTAGAGGTAGAGCCGAACCTGGAAGATGCTTATCTCTGCTTGCTGAAAAATATGGAAGGGAAAAGCGAACAATGAGTTTCTTGCTAGTGTCAGACGTGATGCGAGACTCAAGTGGTAGATTAATGTTGTAAAAAGATAGTTATGACGATAAAGCAATTGATACCTTTATTACCCAAGGTGGTAAAATATAACCTGAAGATCATCTTCGCCGGCAAGTTCATCTGGTTCTTGCTGGCGGCATTCGCATTCTTTGCCTATTTCATGTTCCAGGCTGCCTGGAATAGGGCGGAGATCAACGAAGGACTGATCTATAACCTTTTGATGTTCCCTTGTGTCCTGCTGGTATTCTATCCTGCCGTATTCGGCATCCAGAATGATGAGGATAACCGGATACTGGAAATCCTTTTCGGTATCCCTGACTACAAATATAAGGTCTGGGGAGTGCGCCTGTTGATGATTTATGTCGCTATATTTTTTATCCTGGTGGCTTTTTCTTATCTGGCTACATTATTGTTGTATCCGGTCAATCCGTTCGAGATGTCTGTCCAGTTGATGTTCCCCCTTGTCTTTTTCGGGAATCTGGCCTTTATGCTCTCCACCATCACCCGTAGCGGTAACGGCACGGCTGTGTTTACGATTATTCTGGCTATTCTCCTTCTGATAACGAGTGAGATGGAAATAATAGAACGTTCATTTTGGAATATTCTCCTGAATCCTTTTAAAGTACCTGATAACTTCCTGCCGGTAATCTGGGAAGGGTTGATCGTAAAGAACCGTATTTTCCTTTTGATAGGTGGCATTGTGTGGATGATGATCGGGTTGCTGAATTTGCAGAAGAGGGAGAGGTTTATATAAATAATCAGGCACGGATCACATGCTTTTATTAATAAGTTGTGTGTAATTCGTGCCTGAACTGTATGATCTTAACTGTTCTTGTCTACCCAATCCCTACCTTTCTTAGTTTTGAAAAGGAGAATATATGCTATAAGGACAGCGCCTCCTAAAAGAGAATATAATAATATAGCAGGTCCCATAATTATTTATGTTTTAAAGTTAATACTATAAACCCAACAATACATAATGTAATGGCTAAACCTATAGCGATTACTATTACCACATATTTATCGGAGTTAAGCTGTATAACTGTTGTAATAACAGCTCCTCCAATGATCAGCTTCGATAGATCCAATAAGTACCTTCCAAACTCTTTAGAGAAACGGATTTCCTCTTTCCGTATCTGCTCCTATATGACAGGAACAGGTACAATCCTTGTCTTATGCCTATTCTTCATAGTTAAATAATTTTGTTACAGGCAAAGATAGGATATAATATTGAAAGAGTGTAGGAATAACTGCTAAAAATTATATCTCATCCGGCCAGGGGCAAGGTTTGCCGGTTGCCTTAAACGATGGGCGCTGTGCCTCCATCTTTCGTAACTGTTTGCCCAGGTCTTTGGATAGTTTTTTTATTAAGTCGGGACGGGAAGCGGACAAGTCATTCTTTTCGCCTATATCGTCGGGTATATTGAATAACTCTTTCTTTCCTGTCTCATAATAATAGATTAGTTTCCAGTCACCCTGGCGGATTGTGCAGGTGGCTCCGATACCCGGCCCTGTGTTGCCCCAAAGGTTCGGGAAGTTCCAGTATAGGCTGCGTCCTTTGGAGGGATCGCCGGTATTGGTTAGCAGCGGCATGAAGCTGACGCCGTCTATCGGCTGGATAGTCTCGTATTTCTTTATTTCGGCCATTTCAAGGATGGTCGGGAAGAAGTCTTCGATGATCAGGTATTTGTCGCATTTGGTCTGTGGTTGTACCTTGCCCGGCCAGCTGACGATCATCGGTTCACGAACGCCGCCTTCGTAAGCGGAGCCTTTACCGCTGTTTAGCGGGGAGTTCTGGGTATGAGGTTTGCCGTCGCGCCATTCCGGTTCGGCAGCCAGACCGCCGTTGTCGGACATGAAGATGATGATCGTGTTATCCGCCAGCTTGTTCTTCTCCAGATAATCCATGATATCGCCCAGACTTTTGTCCATTCCCTCTATCAAAGCGGCATAAGCGGCTTCTTTCTCTCCCAGCCCTTTGTCGATATATTTCTGATAGAAACGCATATCCTTGTCTATCGGGACATGAATGGCATAATGCGACATGTAAAGGAAGAACGGCTGGTCGTATTGTTGCGCCTTATCCAGTGCTTTGGTAGCTTCCTGTGTCAGGGCTTCGGAGATAAAGATATCCTTTCCCCAGTATTTATCCAGACCCGGAACGGCGAACCAGGGACTCGGCTTGCCGTCTGTCCGGTTACCGAAATTGGCTTCTCCCAAGTAGCTGGCAAGGCCACCGCCGGCATGTCCGGCAATGTTTACTTCGAATCCGAAATGATACGGGTTCTCTCCCGGTGTATCTACCGCTCCCCAATGGGCTTTTCCGCAATGGATGGTATGATAACCGTTATCTTTCAGTATTTGAGCCATAGAGGTAACCTGGTAAGTATGTTCGATGCCTGCGACCTCACAGATACCGTTTACATTCCAGTCCGGCAATTCCAGCACATCGCTTTGCCGGTCTGTCGATTTGTTTTTGGGGTATGTCCAGTTCGTTACCCGGTGACGGCCTGCATTCATGCCGGTATAGAGGCTGCAACGGCTCGGCGAGCTGATACTGGAAGCATAAGCCTGGGTAAACATCATACCCTGGCGGGCGAGGCGTTCCATGTTAGGCGTTTCGTATACTTCATTATAATGTGTCTTTTCCTTCCAGAAAGGGAGGGAAGTATCTTGCCAGCCCATATCATCTACCAAGAAGAGAATAATATTCGGCCGGTCTTGCGGTTTGGCCGCTTCAGCTTGCCCGGCTGTTCCCAATAAAGGAAGTGTTGCCAGTGATAGAAATAGTCTCTTGTTCATACTCGTATCATTTTAGTTCATTTGTTTATTTATTGGACGTTGAAAACACTGAAGTTACGTATATCCGGTTGTGCTACCGATTGAGAGATTGTCAGGCGCAAAGCCGAAGCCTCTACCGTCGGGAATTGCTCGATACGCTTGTGCCCTACCGATTCGCCTTCGCAAACGGTTTGCCATTTGCCGTTTACTCTGGCTTCTATTTTATATTGACGGATACGCTCACCGTTCCGGATGTTCTCCTGGATAATGCAATGATTGACCGGTTGTGCCTTATCCAGTTTTAGTATCAGGCTTCTCTTTTGTCCGGAGGTAGAGGCAAGCGGGGAAGAGAAGCGGCGGTTTATCTCGTCGCCCCATTCTTTCAGTCGTTGTACGTCGCCGGATGGAATCAGGCCTGTTGTATCGGGTGTCAGACCGACAATCAGTGTTGCATTCCTGCCGACCGATTTATAATACATATTCATTAAAGATTCAACCGGGTAAACCGTATTTTCGTCATCCGGCTCCCAGAACCATTCATGCCGTCCGTTCATGCCCCGCAAGGGAGTGTCTGCCATAGCCGGAACCCAGTATTTTCCATCCTTGTCGCCCTGTTTCAACAGGTCGTTATGGTTTCGGCTCCCTTCCGTATTATTGCTGTGTGAGTAAGGGTAGGGGAAAGAAGACCAGCAGGGATAACCGACCGTACCTGTCTCAGAACCGCCCCAGCGGAAATCCGCCCGGTCTACGTTATGATAGAAAAGGCATTCCGGCTGATACTTGCTGACGATGGGTAATACGTCCGGCCCGTCGCCTTTCGGATCGTCTGCGCCACCGTCAAACCAGATCATAAACAAATCACCGTAGCGGCTGCAAAGTTCTTCAACCATGCGTTCGCAGAAATGCTTATACCATTGTTGACGGTTAGCGGCAAACTCTCCTTCTCCCTGTACCTTGAAATTATGAACGCCAAAAAGTGAGTTCCACCGGATACCGACATAGATCCCCGGCATTATATCGTATTTTCTACATGAATTGACAAAGTCGCGGATGATGTCCCCTTTCCCGTCGCGCCATTTCACGGCTTTCAGGCAATAGGGATTGATATCGCTCTGGTAAATGGCAAAGCCCGTCTCATGGGTGGCCGTCAGGACGGCAAACTTGGCCCCGGCTGCTTTTGCCGCCTGTACCCACTGGTCCGTATTTAGTTGGGTAGGGTTGAAGATATTGTAATCTTCTATCGGTTGGACGCGGTTATTGCCCTGGCCATATTTGATGCCGTCAAAGACATGGAGGTCATAGTGGAAGACAACGCCCATTTCCGATTCGTGCCATTTCAACTGGTGGGGGGCTGGACGGGGGATATCCGCCTCTTGTCCCGTTGCCGGGAAAATACTTGCTATCAGTAAGATTGCCAGATAAAGATGTGTTTTCATGTGTATATAATTTACAGACAGTTCATAAATGGATCGTTAGTCTTCTTCAGCCAGTCTTTCAGCTGGCTTGTAAATTGTTTTATCAGTGCCGGCCGATCGGGGGCGATGTTGTTTAGCTGGAAGGGGTCCTGCTCGCGGTCGAATAATATCCATTCGTCAGTCCGGCCATTTGTGGCGTGTACCACGAATGTATATTTTTTCGTCCGTAACCCTCTGTATCCGGTCATTAAATTTTCAGGGAGAAGATAATAATAAGGCTGTACGACCTCCTGTGCCTTTTCCAGTGAGAGGATGGAAGCAGACAGATCGAAGGTCTGTACCTCTGCTGGTATCTGTTCTTTGAATCCCATTAATGATAAGAGGGAAGGATACAGATCGGCGAAAGCGATCATCAGGGTCGAATCCCGGCGCGGCGCGATCTTTTCCGGCCAGCTTATCATCATCGGAATGCGCATGGCTTCCTCGTAATAAATATTCTTACCGATATGCTCGTGCATCCCCATGCTGTCTCCATGGTCGGAAGTAAACACCACAATCGTATTCTCGAACAATCCCTGTTCTTTCAACTGGCGGATGATACGGCCGACCTGTTCGTCGACACCTGTCATACAGGCATAATAATCCAACACACTCTTGCGGTAGAAATCTCCCATTTTTGTCCCTTTTGGGGCAATGATAGGAGAGTTACATACTGTTTCGACATCTACGTCGCGGTAGATCTCTTTGTATTTATCAGGAACCAGCTCATATCCGGTATGAGGCGGGTTCATGGATACGACCAGAGCAAACGGTTTGCCTGCGTCGCGTAATTTATTATCTCGATTGGCGATGTAGTCGATGGCCCGGTCGGTTTCATATTCCGGTCCCCATTGGTCGACGAAATAAAATTCGTCGCGCGAAGCATCCGTATCCCAGTACATGGGTTTCAGATGATAATCGTATGTGCCATAGGCGATCCAGTGACTGAAGCCGTGGCGGCGTTCTTTGGGACACCATTCGTTCCAGGCTATTTTTCCTTTGTTGTTACTGGTTTCAATGTAAGGCTGGTAGGGGGAGTCGAGATGCCATTTACCAATGTATCCCAGTTCATATCCCTGGTCTTTCAGGACGTCGGACCAGCAACGGGCCGATTCGGGAAGTTCAACCCCGTAAGGAGCTGTTGCCGAATTACAATTTCCGGTAACTTTACTATGCACAGGATACATTCCTGTCATCAGCATACCACGTGCCGGGGAAGATACCGGATAGCTGCTGACTGCATTGGTGAAGTTAACCCCTTCTGATGCCAATTGATCCAGATGAGGTGTTTTTACGGCCTCTTTACCCAGGCATCCTAAAGCATCTCCGCGCCATTGATCAGCCATAATAAAGATCAGGTTTGGAGAAGACTGTTTCTCTTGTGCTTGTATTCCCATTGCTAATATAGGAAATAGCAATAATGTGTGAGTGATAGTTTTTTTCATGGTGCAGTAAAGTTACATAATTATAGTGGAATACAATATCTTTTTTGAAAGAACAAGACCTCCCAAAGAAAATAAGGAGGTCTTGTTTTATCATGAATAGATCATTAATCGCCTTCAGGAAGACTGCTGGTTTCTATCTTCCATCCCGGATTCTGATAAATTGTAGAGGAAGCATAATCAGTGGAACCCTCTGTCTCTGTTGTCAGTCGGAAATGGTCGAAAGCAATCGGATTCAGATATTTATTCTGGTTCCAATTGTAACCGTTGTAAGCAATATTATTCGTATTGATACGGAAAGGACGAAGATACTGGCTTTCTGATTTTGCAGATACGTTCGCATTTGTATTTCCGGATTCTATCAGATTAACGACCGAAAGAGTGACATCTGCTGCCGGAGTGGGAGTTGGTGTTGTGTAACGTGCATAATTTTCACTCCATAAATCGAAACCTTCTACGTGATATCCTTGCATCATATCCAATGCACGCCAACGTTTCAGGTCATTCAGACGAAGTCCTTCAGCAGCAAACTCGATGCGGCGTTCGCGACGAATGTTATAGAGAGTCGTTGATACTAATTCAGAGCCGGAATAACGGGCAAAATCCAATTCTTTACTTAAATCCGTTGCATTTATTGTTTTCTGATAGTCAGTATCCATATTGGCACGTGCACGAAGAGCTCTCCAATACTTTCCACTGTTGGCATCCAGCGAACTGTTTAATTCGTAATCAGCTTCCATATAATTCAGATATGCTTCAGCAGCCCGGAATACGACACAAGCTGTGGTAGAAGGCAACGTCGGACCTTGTGCAGCATCTGTTGTCAGACCCTTTTTTACCGAATAACCGGTAGGGCATTTGTTCTCATTCTGGCCCAGCACGATAGGAGCACGATAATAATAACCATATCCGTTCACAAGATATTCAATATTGCTTCCTCCCTCTGATAATAATTCACCTGGTAAGATGGTATTGTATCCTAAACGTGGGTCACGATCGGCTGCTACGGCTTCATAGGTCTTGTCACCTTGATAACCGGAGTTGTTTGCATAGATCGGTAATCCGTTTTCCATCAGGTAAGACTGCATCATACTGCGTGTCCATCCGGTATTTCCACCTCCGTTACGTTGTATATAGCCAACTACAAAATGGTTGACAGCAGGAGTCAGACTTGCATCATAGGCTCTCCATAATAATACCTCAGAAGTGCTACTTAACGATTGGCTGTTGAATAGGGACGGATAATCGCTGGATAACGAATATTTATCGGCAACTATTTGAGCAGCTTCTTTGGCTTCCGTCAGGAAGAATCTTATTTCAGAATCGATATCGATTGAAAAATCTTTCAGATAATCTTTGTTCGCTCCCGGCCATCCCGGACCACCCGGCACGCGTGCTGTTCCTTTGTGGTATTTTTCCCATGTACCTTCAAATAAGGCTACACGGCTTTTCAAAAGGGCGGCACAATCTTTAGTCAGCCGGTTGGTCATGGGCGGAGTCTCTTTCATGTAATAATAGGCCGAGTCCAAGTCTTGCAGGATGAAACGTGCCACTTCATTGCGCGGACGTCTTTTGCTTGCTTCCCTGACGGTCTCATAATCTTCTGTAATCCAGTTTTTCAATATAGGAAAGTCGCCAAGTGCAACTAGTTTGGTATAGTAGATATATGCACGGAAGAAATACATTTCTCCCAAATAATGTTTATTGTTGGCTTCTGTTCCGTTTAATTCCCCATTCTCCAGGCGGGGACGTACTTTGTCGATGAAATAGTTGACATTACGGATTTTTCCGAAATCCCAGGCTCCTCCGCTTTGCGCTACGCGGGTTTCTCCCTTCACAAATGAACTGTTGGGATTGCTTGCGGCCTGATTGTCACTATTGTTGTCGGTGACAAATACCCCCATATTATATTGTCCGGGTGTATGGGAGGGAAGCTGATCGTAGAGATTAGCCGAATAAGCGGCCAAATCACTTTCTGTCAATAAATATTTGTCGGTGGGTACAGCGTCCAACGGTTCTTTGTCAAGAAAATCGTTACAGGAGCATAAAGCACCAACCAATGTTATGATGTATAATAGATTTTTTTTCATTGTTCTTACATTTTAAAGAGTGATATTTAAACCGAATGAAATAGTTTTAGATAGCGGGTATGTCTTACCATTGCTGAATCCGTTGGCAGCAGTTGCTTCGGGATCGAACATATCGGCTATGCCACTGATAGTGAAAAGATTTTCTGCACTAACATAAATACGGAGCTTTTGGATATTCGCTTTATTCATCCAGGCTCGGGGGAATGTATATCCTATTTGCAGGTTCTTCATACGCATATAAGCTCCGTTTTGTAAATAGCGTGTCTGAGTTTTTTTGTTTTTGTTTCCTTTATCACCCAGATATGCTTTGGGGTAGTAGGAATCGAGATTTGCTCCGAATACGGAAGCTGTGTTCTCCGGACGGAAATAGTCAAGATGTTCACTAAAACCAACCGATTGCCACTCTCCGCCATCAGCTCCCCAAAACATAGGACCGCCTAACCAAATGTCACGTTTCATGACTCCCTGGAAAAACATTTGTACGTCGAAACCTTTCCAGTCTGCTCCCAGGCTCAGGCCGAAGCGGAAGCGAGGCGTATTGTTACCGATTACTTTTAAGTCGCCATGATCTATAGCTGTACTGTTTCCACTGTCGACTACTTTGTCACCGTTTAGGTCGCGATACATAATGTCGCCGGCTCCCCAGGCTGAACCGATTTTACTCTGGTCATTGTTGGCCAGCCATTCGGTCATTTGTTCGTCAGATTTAGCGATACCTTCCGTCTCGTATCCCCAGATTTCTCCGATCGTCATTCCGTCGTAATAAAGCGTATTTCCGTCTGCATCCCAGAGAGCTTTAGAAGCATTGGGGTATGAAATAACTTTAGCGCGATAGTCTGAAAGATTGAATCCGGCATTGTAATTCACTTTTCCTATCTGGTCTCTCCAGTTCAGTTGTATTTCCCATCCTTTATTTTTCAGTTCGGCATTGTTTGTGTTCGGAAGAGAGGTTCCCAATATGGCACCCACTTCGGCTGCCGGTCCGACCATGTCTTTGGTTCTGCGGATAAAATACTCGGCAGTTGCATTCAGGCGGTTGTCCAGCATACCGAGGTCGATACCTATATTAGTATTGTAAATTTTCTCCCAGGTAAGTGTGCTGCTGACCATTCCCGGAACTCCTGCCGTTGTCGGTTTGCCGCCATTCATTAACCAGTTGCCGCCATTAGCCGTTACGCTTTGTGTCAGATAGAACGGATAGTATGAGTCAGTATTCTGGTTTCCTAACATACCCCATGAAACACGCGGTTTCAACGTGTTGATGATGTTACTTATCGGTTCGAAGAACGATTCGCGTGCCACATTCCAGCCTAAAGAGAAAGAAGGGAACACGTTCCAGCGCTGGTCTCTGAGGAAACGGGAAGAACCATCGTAACGAACGTTCATTTCCACCATATACCGGTCCTTATATGAATAGTTGATACGTCCGAAGAATCCGGCAGTCGACCAGTCATTATATTTGGAACTGTTGATTTTGTCCTCTCCGGTAGACGCACTGATTTCCGGAACAAGGCTACTGATCACATCGGGACGTTGGGCGCTTAATTCGCGATAGACATATTCTTCGGTATTCATACCAATCAATGCCTTAAAGTAATGATCTTTCAGCTGTAAAGTATAGTCGGTATAAACGCTTGTCGTATAGAAATTACTGTTCAGGTAAGCAGAGCGTGCGAACGAAGCTCCCGGAGAATAACTTCCGCTGAAAGCCAATGCCAGCGGGTTCCCGTTTACATCGTGTTCATAGATCGGATTCAAGTTCGTTTGTTTGTTCTGATTGATAATTCTCATGCCGGCTTCTGCGTAAATATTCCATCCTTTAAGCGGGTGGACAACGAGCTGTCCCTGCATATAAATATTATCGTTATGGGTCTTGGAGCGTCCGCCGTCTGCCAATTGGTTGAGTTTTCCGTTTCTCATATAATAACCGTTCGGGTCTTTAAAAGGCATCATTGGCCACATACGGGCGATGTCGTGATAAAGCAGTCCGCCTTCTTCCAGATAAACAGGGTTATCGAGGTCAAAACGCACAAACTTTGTGTTGATATTGAAATCTACATATTTGTTTATTTGTGTATTGACTTTTGCAGTTGCATTGTAACGTTTATAATTATCTTCTCCGTAACGCAAGTTACCATTTTGGTTCAGATAACTTCCGGATGCGTAGTATTGTATCTTTTCCGTACCGCCGCTCAGACTGATATTATGTTCGTTTGACCATGCCCACTGGAAGTGTTTTTTCCACCAGTTTACATTATCATTGGCTTTTTCATGAAAATGCCAGTTGTTACCGTTGGCAATAGTCGTTGCCGCTAATTCTCCGGCCATGTATTTTTGTATGCGACCGATGGTCTCTTCGTCAAAAATGACACTACCTCCCTGATTGATAGATGCTTCATTGAAGAAATTGGCAAAACGGTATGAATCGAGTTGATTGGGGAGGTTGGTCGGACCGGAATAACGGACGTTATTGTTGTAGTTTATTTGCATTTTCCCGGCTTTACCTTTTTTTGTTGTTATCATGATTACGCCGAACGCTGCCCGCGAACCATAGATAGAGGAAGAGGAGGCATCTTTCAATACAGAAATGTTTTCAACATCTTCCGGATTCAGGTTGTTCATGTTTCCTTCCATGCCGTCGATCAGGATAAGTGGCTCGCCTTTGGAACCTTTACCGATCGTTCCCGTACCACGAATATTAACATTCATGTTCTGACCCAATTGTCCTCCAAGGTCGGCGGTGGATAAGTTTAATCCGGGAACTGCCCCTTGTAAAGACTGTGAAACGGAAGTTACCGGCCTGGATGCCAACACCTTCTTATCGACAGTCGCTACAGCTCCGGTCAGATTAACTTTCTTTTGGGTACCGAACCCAACTACTACTACTTCGTCCAGTGCCTGAGTATCTTCACTCAATTCTATTTTTAGACTGGATTGTCCGGTAAGTTTGATCTCCTGTGTAGTGTATCCTATGTAGGAGATCACCAGGATATCATCTTTCGAAGCGTTGATAGCGAATTTTCCGTCCAGGTCGGTAATGGTCCCGTTTGTTGTACCCTTTATTTGAATGGAAGCTCCGATAACGGGTTCATTCAGGTTCTTGTCAATGACAGTACCGCTAATGTTTTGCTGTTGCGCGTATATATGAAATATACTAACCATTAGCAGCACAATTAAAAAAGTGACTCTTTTCTTCATCCTTTTTAGTTTTAAGGTTGTTAATACTAATTTTATTAATCTTTGTAAGCAAAAGTATCTGGTCTGCCTGGAAGGGATAACGCGTGTTTTCTTCATTAACGATGGGTGTTTTCTTTATTTTTCTTGTTGAAAAACAGGATACTGGGTGTTTTATTCATGAATAGTCGGCAGATTGTTCATGCATTATATTTATGTTGTTTTTCTTTGTCTTGTTTAGAGGTAATATCCTCCTTTTTTTGTTTCTTTGTATATGTTTGAAATATCTAAATGAGGAGCTTTGTTAATTAGATGATGAGGAAATTTATTGCAGCTATACTATTCTCTATTTTTTATAGTTTTTCCGGTTATGCCTTTTTTGAAAAGGATATCAGGGTGCTTACCATGCAAAACGGACTGGCCGATAATACGGTCTTGTGTATTCATAAAGATATGGATGGTTTTATGTGGTTTGGCACAGATAATGGTTTGAGCCGTTATGATGGAAAAAATATAAAGAATTTCGGTTCGGATGGGCTTTATATGAAAGTTTCCAGTATCCATGAAACCGGAAATAATCTGCTTTGGTTGAATGTGAGCGGGCAACTCTTCTGTTTCGATCGCCGTATGGAGCATTTTGTTTCTATTAATGAAAACGGGAAATTTACCGGAGTCCAAGATGAACTCTGTCTGTTTTATCTCGGCAATATGCTTAAAAGACGTGATAACATTCTTAACCAGCACTGATATATCAACTTCTGACAGTTTTAATTGCACCATTCCGGCTTCTATTTTTTGTACATAGAGTAATTGATTTACCAGGGTAGATAATGAGGTCGCATTATTGTAAACCAATGACAACTTATCATATAGAATTTGTGAAAAGCGTTCCGTCTGCAATAACTCCTGTAAAGGAGAAAGGATCAGTGTCAGAGGCGTACGAAGTTCGTGAGAGACGTTCGTAAAGAAATTACTGCGTTCCCGGTTGATTTGCTTCTCTTTCTCACGTTCCAAATTGGCAACAAACAATTCATGTTTTAACCGTTCCTCATGCCTTAGACGTGCCTGCTCTTTTTTTACACGACGCATCAGATAATATATAATAAAACCGATTGTGATAATAATTAGAAGACGGAACCAAATTGCCTCATACCAATGAGGCAGGATGTTGATATCCATGGATGTCAGGTAACCGCTAGAACCGTCTGCCATAATACTTTGTACCTCAAAAACATATTTTCCTTGAGGTAAGTTTGCATACGAAACCTTTTCACCTTCATTGATTGTCAACCAGTTCGATTGAGCCGGACTTAACCGGTAATTATATTTTTGCAGGTCGTCCGAGTAGGTCAGATTACTGAACATCAATGAAAAGCTATTATTAGCAGCCTTTAATGTTAATCCGTGTGTATAGGGAATACCTTGTTTCAAAATGACTTGATTATTTATCTTTTGCCCGATTTCAACTGGTTTATTATCTACTTCCAATTGAGTTATTACTACTTTACCGGGAATAAAGTGGTTGTTCATTGCTTCATTCGGGAGGAAATAGGTTATGTTTTTATTATTCCCCCAAAACAGAAAATCCTTATAAAACATGACTGAGCGGTTGTTACCAGATATATAGTAATTATAGAACAATTTCTGATGTCTGCTATAGTTACAAACACTGGAAGCGGAACCCAGCCAAATACGTCCTTCCGCATCTTCGCAAATACAACCTATGTAATTACTGCTTAACCCATTATGGGTTGTGTAAAAATTCTCGATTGAATCAGACTGAATATCCATTACTCCAAATCCGTCGGAATAACCGATATAGAGTTTTCCGTCTGAAGCGGCATAAAGGGAACGTATATCCCTGACTGGAACATTGGCTGTTTTTTCATAGTCCGATCGAATAGGTTGACCATCCAAAGAACACTTTACTAATCCGTATGACAATCCTAACAAGAGGTATTTACCGGGTACTTCTACCATTGCCCGTATGGTTCCGGAACCGACAGGGTAATAGGTAAAATCTTTTGTTTGGCGATCAAACAACAATAACCCGTTAGTGGTTCCCACCCATAAACGATTTTGATTATCAATCAATAAAGACCAGATGGAACCGGACCATTCAGGTTTGTTTTTAATGCGGACAGGATAAACGGTAAAGGTTTTATTTTCAGAATCATACTGAATTAGTTCGGACTGGCCGTTTCCGAACCACAAGTTTCCTTTTTTATCGTTGAGCACACATAAAACAGTATTGCTCGAGCCGGCAGGAGCCGATTCAAATTCCAAACGGCTTTGAGGATTAAAAGGTTCCGTACTTCTCAAAATTCCCTTATGGAAAGTGGCAAGCCAGATATATTCATTCTTGTCCGTCGCCATTTCACATATTTCATTATGCGTTTCCTGGTGAAAGCGCTGATAAAATTGTTTCCTTAAATCGGAGGCATACACTCCTCCGCCTTGTGTTCCGATCCAGATAATACCTTCCGTATCGTAATAAGCGGAGATCATCCGGGTCTCCAGGTTACGATGAAGTTGAGACGCAGTGTTGTTATAGACCTCTGTTGTATAACGGGTAGGGTCTTCTTTATCAGGAATAAAAACTGTGTAACCATTCCATGTAGCAGCTAAATACCGTCCGTCTCCCAAAGAAACCATCTGATAAATATCTCCGTGGGAAAGAGTTTTTTCCGTATCCTCCGGTTTATAGGTATATTGAGTATAGACACCTGTTTTCGGATTGTAACAGATCGCTCCGTTGGCCCAGGTTCCAATCCAGACAGAACCGTCGGAATAGAGAAGGCGGTGAACATGAATTTTATTGACTCTCGGTAAATCGCCCAGGCTTGTCATTTGATGTTTTTTTGGATCGAAAGTGACTATATTTCCCCAATCGGTCGCAATATAAATGATTCCGCCAGGGGATTGGCACATGGCCATATAGTTTGTATCGTTCCCGGCCAATCCTGTAAACTCCATTTCTACTTTTAAGTCCACTTTGTCTATATTCCCCATTTTATCCATTTGATAAGCGACTGAAACAAGCGAAAGTACATCAGTGGATATCATCCAAAAACTCGTATCATTTTGCATGAGTACATCTTGGACTTTGGCATTCAATCTCTTTATCTCTGGATTGATATCTCAAAAATAGAATCAGCCTTGAAGAACCTTCTTTCGAATGCGCTCAAATATACCCCGAAGGGCGGAAAGATAAGGGTTACGATCGAGGAGAAGGAGGTAGACGGGAAAATGTTCTGTTTATTATCCGTTGCAGACAATGGGCCCGGTATCGCTGAAAATTTGCAGGGACGCATCTTTGAATCCTTTATAACGGGCGAAAATGATCCCTCATTTTCTACCAAGGTGGGTATCGGTCTGCGTATCGTTAAAAACACGATGGACCTCCATCATGGGAAAGTATTGCTGAACAGTGCTCCCGGCAAAGGCTCCGAGTTTATCCTTTATCTTCCGTTGGGGCGCGAGCATTTTAAAGAAGATGTATATCAACTGGTTGAGGATACCCGTGATGAACAGAAGGAGGAAGCATTCATTGCCCCGGAAAAGGTTCGTGAAGAGACATCCCCCGAATCAGGCAAGAAATTGCTGGTCATTGAAGATAACGATGAGATAAGACATTATATCCATACTCTATTCGAGAAGAAATACCGTGTTCTGGAAGCCCGGGACGGTGAAGAGGGCGTGCGGACCGCCCGTGAAGAGATCCCTGACCTGATCATTTCGGATATAATGATGCCGGTCAAAGACGGTTTTACCTGTTGCCAGGAGATCAGGCAGGAGTTGCAGACGGCCCATATCCCGATCATCATGCTGACGGCCAAAGCTGAGGAGGAGGATTTGCTGAAAAGTACCCGGATCGGTGTGGACGACTATATCATGAAGCCTTTCAACCCCGAAGTGCTCAAAGCCAAGGCAGAGAACCTGATCCGCATGCGTGAGCAGTTGAAACGCATCTATACGAAAACCCTGATGCTGAAACATACGGTAGAGAAGCCGGAGGAAGAAGAGCAGGCCGGTCTTTTCATGCGGCAGGTGATCAGTATCGTCGAAGCCAACCTGACGAACCCGGACTTCAGTGCCAAAAGTCTGGCAGGCCTGTTGAATCTCAGCCAGCCTACCTTATACCGTAAGATGAAGCAGTTGAGTAACCTGTCGATTATCGAAGTGATCCGCAGCATCCGTATCAGCAAGGCTGCTTCCCTGATCATGCAGAAGAAATATTCTGTTCAGGAGGTGGCCGAAATGGTCGGTTATAACGATATAAATACATTCCGCAAGCACTTCACGAATCAGTTTGGTGTATCGCCTTCCCGTTATAATGCTTTATAGTCTCCGTTACCCTTGGGGTAGAGCCGGTTACAAGGGAGAGACTGCCGTTAACCCGGCGTATCGTTTCCCTTACCATTACATTCTCTTTGCATATCACAGCTGTGAAACAAAAGAAATCCATCTGTGAAACAAACGGAATCCAACTGTGATATGAAAGGAATGCAGTTGTGATAAGCAATATGAATATTAAAAAAGAATTATTGCCAATGGGTGTTGACTATTATGGAATAAATCTTATTTTTGTATGGTATTGAGATAAATGGAGTGAGCCTTCTTTATATTCCACAGGAGATGAGTAATATAAGTTTCAGCGATATATATACAAACTACTACAAACGTTCGTTTTTGTTTGTGAAGTCATATGTCAGAGATGACATGGCGGCAGAGGATATTGTATCTGAATCTTTGATTAATTTGTGGGAGACCAGTAAAAAGGAGAAAGTTGAATATCCACTGGCACTGCTTGTCCAGATGTTGAAAAACGGTTCCCTGAACTATTTGAAGCATCAGGACGTGAAACAGGCTGTCTCTGAATCCATTTCTTCTAAGATGGACCGTGACCTGTATTATCGCATCTCAACTTTACAGGCTTGTGACCTGGAAGAAATATTCTCGTCAGAAATAACCCGTATCGTCAATGATACCTTACAGGCTTTGCCCGAACAGACCCGCCGCGTTTTTGAAATGAGCCGTTACGAATGCCGTACGGTCAAGGAAATATCGGAAGAATTGTCTATAAGCCCAAAAGGGGTCGAATATCATATAACCAGATCGTTAAAGGTTTTGAGGGTAGCTTTGAAAGATTATCTGCCTGTTTTCTATCTCTTGTTTCTAAGATAACAGATTGTTGTTATCTGATAGTATACATCCGATAAAACAATCTGCTAACTCAACTATTCCGCTACTATCTTACCAGCGGAAATTCAGAAATCCTGAGAGTCGTACATCCGAAAGGAATGAGTGTGATCTCTTCTACAGGCTGTTTGCTTCTCCCTGTAGAGAAAGGTAACGGACCGGCCATTTCGTTATACAATTGCCAGGAAGTTATTTCTTTCGCTTTTACTTTGATAAGGATGGGGGCATTCTCTACATTCCAGAAATAATTGCCGGCCTGCTTGCTCTTGTCGATCGTTACCTGGAAATTCTCCTGCATATTATCAGGATCGAAAGCAACTATGCCATAATTCCATTTGGTTGGTGAAGTCACTTCATAATAAGACTTTCCGAACTGGGTAACTTCATCTCCCTTAAATTCTTTCTTTTCCCATTTCTCATCCATTTTCAGGGCATATACCAATGGTCCGCGTTCAACGGCAACAGAGTTCTCATACCATTTGCTTGTTGAAACCTCCATGGGCAAATGTAAAAGAACCTGGTCTCCACTTTTCCATGTCCGCCGTATGATAGCCACGCTGTTTCCTTTTGCCGTTGATTCCGGGACACCGTTGACTGTCACGGTTGCTTCCTTGCACCATTCGGGAATACGCAAATGGAGCGGAAATGCTATTTCTTTCGTTTTGTCGAGCAGCCGGACTGTCAGTTGGATTTTATCGTCCATCGGGTAACAGGTTTCTTCCGTAATTTTAATTTTACAGCCGTTACCCACTTTTGCTGTTACTTCAGAAGGCGAGTAGGCCAATGCGGCAATACCGTTATCCGGGGTTGCATACCAAAGGCTTTGGGTGAACTTGGGCCATCCTTGGTGCATATTGGAGAAACAGCATGGATATCCGGTCCGTGTCCCGTATATAATATCTGTTTCTGCATGATTGGCATCTTCATAGAAATTGTGGGCGTGGCGGGTTATCATGACCTGGTTGGCTTGCTGGAAATATTGTTTGTCCATAAAGTCATCAGTGACCTGGGTCGGGAGGGCATTGAAGGCGATCCGTTCCAGATGATCTGTAAAAGCCAGGTCCCCTGTTATTTCCATAATCTTTTCCAGTGAATACATTAATTCAACGGCGGAACACAGTTCGGAACCTTGCGTAGGATTATTACCGTGCAATCCTTCGTCTCCGCCATACATCCCCTGCGGTTGGCCGTTGTATTGCCGGATATCGGCAAATCCTTTCTTTACGGCATCAAGGTATTTTTTGTCAGGATCTTGTTGATAGTAAATAACCGGCTCTTTGATACCTTGGGCCAGATTGACACAATGGATGGTGTTGAAGCGGGTCAGGTCATCCCGGTTGAGGAACATGTCGACGAAGTCATAGCTCTGTTTATGTAATAAATGACCTAAATCGAGTAGGAAGGCATCTCCGGTTATGTTGTAAAGCCAGTATACGGCCTGGAGATTGTCGCAGGCACGGTATTCAGCCCAGAAAGTCCAGTTTCCCAGCGGGGTGGACGGAAGGGTTTTCAGCTGGTAGCGGAAATACCGGGTCATAAAGTCTGTCACCCGCTTATCTCCGGTTGCCGAATAATATTGCTGCATGATCTTCAACAGAACTATTCGGGGCCACCAGTCGGCAGAGTTGTCCCGTTGAAGTCCGGGTTCTGGCGCATAGTCTTTGGCCGGTCCGAAGAAACCGTCCTCACGCTGGCTCTTCAAAGCCCATTCTATCCAGGGTTGTACCTTTTGTTTCAGTTCTTTATCATCAAGGATATAAGCCAGGGGCAACAATCCGTCTATCCAGTAAGGACCTCTTTCCCATTGGTCGCCGTCGCCTCCCAGCCATCCGTTACGTGCCCCCATTACTTCCGGATACAGGATGTCCATCTGGCTGGATGCCCCTTTTTTCTGCCGTTCAAGCATTTCAAGGAGCCAGCCTTTAGGTTTGATACTGCCCAAAGGCAGTTCTATATAAGGTTTTCTTATAAGCGGATAGCGGTTATTGGGATAATCCGGATTATCGGCCTTCCCTGAAAAGGGAAGGCTATTCAATGCTACTGCAACTAATAAGGATAGAATGACTTTATGTTTCATGACTCATTGTTTGTTTATTTTTCAATTGAAAGGGTTACCGGTCCCATAAGGCCGCTTTCTCTCAAAGGTTCGTTCTTATCCGGCCATCTTAACACCCATGTCTTCCGGTTACTTTCCGGTTGCCCTGCATCATAGACAAGACGGTTGAACCAGGTGCTGGTTACTTTTACCTGAAGTGTGTTTTTTCCGGGACGAACGGCTTTTGTTACATCGGCTTTGTAAGGTGTGGTCCAGACTGTCCGGACTGGTTCGCCGTTGATGATTATTTCCGCAATCATATCCACTTTTCCCAGATCAAGAATAAACCGGTTGCCGGATGTATTATCTATATTGAAGGTCGAAGAATATTCGACTGTTCCGGAAAATGCTTTCGCTTCTGTTGAAGTATCCAGATCTTTCCACGGTTTCAGTTCAGATATCTGAAGAGATGCAGGTGTTCCCCAACCGTCCGGGAATTTGAGTTCCCATGGCTGGCTGAGAGGAATCGTTGCTATGACTTGCTTTTCCACAGCACTTTTTGCAGGTATTTCGGGGTTGTCTTTGCGGAATACGACAAAATAAGATCCGGCCTGGGGTAAACTGATCTTTACAGATGTCCGGTCTCCCTTTTTTTCATATATGGCAGGAAGAACATCTCCTGTCAGAGGGTCCCATATCTCGGCATGTCCGCTATTTCGGAAATCCAACTCTCCCTGAAAACTTTTGTCTTTCGGTACTGTAACAAAATACCAGTCGGCATTCTCTGTCTTTCTGTGCAGCCACAGGGGACCCGAACCTTTTACATCCGGGGCAATATCCAGTTGTTCCAAAGCATCAGCCAAAGTTATACCGGAAATGATACGGCCTTTTCCTATCTGCCGGATACCTGTTTCCGACGCATTTCCCCATATTTTCTTTATGGTCCTGTCGAATCTTTTCTGTGCATCTTTTCCTCCTGAAAGTGTGGCAAGTCCGGATGGCACTTCTCCGACGACAGTCGCTCCTTCATAAATGAGTTCATATAATTTTTCGACTGTCTCCGGGCGCATGCGCGGTACCTCCGGTAGCCAGAGGAGACGGTAACGTAAACCTTCCGGAGTTACCAGGTCACCGTTGTTTACGGAAAGCCGGTTCAACAGTACATCCGGATTGCAATAGTCATATTTGAATCTTTCCGGGAACGGTGCTTTCTGGTCTGGTTTATGATCGGTCTCGTCTCCCAGATACCAAAGCACATCGGAGACTGGTTTCCCTCTTTCCAACAGATAGTTGCATCGGGCTAAATAAGTCGTAAACTCAGGCATGTATTTCCACCAGGTCTGTCCGCGTAAGAACGGTGTACCGATGCCTGCTCCGGAGAAAGAAGTTCCGGGAGGGGGAAAACCGACTTGCGGATTATGTGTATATGTATGGAATACCAGGTGGGTAACTCCTTCCGTAGAATTGACATTGGCTACTTCTTTCAGCATTTGCCAATGTTCGTCCCAGGTATGGCTAAAGGAAGTGAATGCTTCTGCCGCAACGCGGGGTTTCCCATATATGCGGGCTGCGGAGGCCGCCGGTTTGATCGGTTTGAAATTGATTGAACCTACGAAATTCTCCGTCATCGGTTGCCAGAACTCGCACATAGGGACATCGGCAAATTTGTAATATTCCAGGATATCCGTGGGGAAACCGTCACCGGCACTGGTCTCGTATGTCAGGGAGAGATTATTCTCTTTGGCCAGCCTGGCTATATTCCCATAAAAGTTATTGACAAAAAGAGTATTGAGTACCCTGCGCCAATCGCATAAAAAGCGAAAAGTGGTTTCTTGATCTTCCACTATATAGCCGAAGAGTGCTGGAATCCATTTTTTCAGCGGATAACCTGTGATTTGTTCAAACTCTTTGTCGAGTCCGGCTGTCCAGGTCTGTGTGTAGCACTCCCAGCTATCCATTAACAAGCCATTGAGCAACCCTCCGGCCAAAGGACCGTTTTCTCCCGAGAGCCGTCCGATATATCCGGCGAACTGTGCACTGGAACCTTCTATGGATAGTTTGTTGCATTCCCAGCCTGTACCTTCCGGCGGGGCTGGAGAATTACGTCGTCCGGTATTCACATGGCCGATGCGTAAAACAGTCCATTTCCCTTTCGGTGCTTTCCATTTCAAGTTGCCTTGTGCATCCATGGAGGAGGTTATATCCTTGATTTGTTTCGCATTCAGGTAGGTTTCCGAGTCATGCTGTTTCAGATCGCCTGTCCGTTCGATGCTTCTTGATACCCATGCGGCTTGTGACTCCCAGCTGTTTTTGCGGGCAGCAGTGAATAAACGTAACGATTTGAGGGCGATATTGTGTTGGTTAATGAGGGTGATACGATATTTCTTTGCCCCTTTTGTCTCTGCACAGGCTAAAGAGATAGGGTAATTATCTTGTGTATTGCTCTGGGGAAGGTTTGTATTCAGAACTTCCCGGGTTGTTCCGTCGGGCAGGCAGGCCTCCAGCTTCACACGCATATCAGGCTCGAAGCACCACGGGTGGTTCATCTCGTTACTGGAAGGAAGTTCCAGTGTACGGATAATCTTGTTTTCCGGGAATTCGACTTCGATCCAGTACGGGTTCTCGGCAGTAGTTGCGGTGAGCTGTACCGGGTTTTCACTTTTTCCCTGCCATAAATGTTCCCATGCCGCTTCTTTATTGCTTTTGAACGAGACTGGTATCAATGGCTTTCCGTCATCATCCACAGGCGTTGGGAATGCTATTACCATTAAGTCTTCATAATCCCTCCAATCTTCTTCACTGGGCTGGGGGAGAGGTAACTTTTGCATTATCTCATCCGAGTTCCCCTCTATGTCCGTGCGGCTCCAGGCCAGATGGCGCATGGCATTAGACGGTTTTATCCAGGGACCGCCCGCCATTGCCCATCCCGGGCAATTCTGCATGGTGAACCGTAACCCTAAACGCCGGCATTCTTCTGCCGTATGTTTCACCATTCCATCCCATAGCGGACTAAGGCAGGCTATTTGCGGATCGACCCCGGGCCAGGGCCCGCCGAACTGTCCGTGAAACAGATGTATCCCGGAGAATCCGGCATCCGCAATTGCTTCTAAGTCAGCAGTAATACCTTTGATGGATACGTTACCCCCGATGTAGTGGAACCAGGTTTCGGGGTAGAAGACTTTGGGCGGTGATTTAAATTTATCTGCGTCCGCATTCTCAAAAGGACTATATAGTTCTTTATCAGACGGCACGACCGGTACCTGTGCATTTGCAAATAAAATATTTGCAAAAAGTCCTGTTATGAAGCAGGACAATAGAATGAGCGAATCCGTATGTTTCATGATATAAAGAATTGAGTTTGTAAATTTAGAAGAATTTAAACGATGTTGTTCTCAAAAAAAGATTAAAATGCGGACAAATATCCTCATAATCGGAGATATCCTATCTTTTAATCGTGACAGGTCCTATAAGCCCTGAAGGCATCAGCTTGTATGCTGGCGAAAAACCAATATTCGTTTTGGTAATCCTTTTTTCTTCAGGCTGTGAAGCGTCATAGACCAACCGGTTCCACCAAGTATTGGTTACTGCTATTTCAAGAATATTTCCTTTCGGTTTGCAATATTGAGAAATTTCAAGTCTCCATGGAGCGCACCATACAGTACCCAGATCATTCCCATTTAAACGGACAGTTGCCAGGTCGTGAACTGTTCCTAAATCAAGGAAAAGATTTTCTTCGGATAATATATCAAGATCAAATTCTTTACGATAAACCACTGTACCGGAATAATATTTGATTTCGGGTATATTATTTGTTGTCAGATCCTGTAATGAATTGTAAATTACGGGCTCGCCAGGGCCTCCGGATTTAGGATCGAAATGCAGGCTCCATAAAGTATCAAGTGTTTTGACTACTGTATGCTCCGTGTAGTTAACTCCATCCTGCCGGGTATCAGAAGTAGGTTTACGGAAAACAACAAAAAGACCTTGGTAAGGTGCTAGCTGCATAGGTACGGTTGTTATCGAATCAGTGATTGAAAAGGCTTTTGCCGAACTTGTTGAACCATCAACCGGGTTCCAGAATTCCGGTACTTTTCCTGTCATACGAAACCTGGCATTTATATTTTCAGTTGTATTCCTTCGGTTGATAACAAAATATATATCAGTTTCTCCTTCTCTGCGATGGATAAAATCTATTTTTACGGGTGCTATTCCATAGCTGGCTATTTCATTCTCATTCATGTATGAGAAATCTCTTTCAATAGCATTTTTCTTTAATACGTCTGCAATTTTGAATCCACTGATAACACGTCCTTTGCCTACAATGCGATCAACTGGTTCATCCGTTTCGCCCCATAGTTTTTGGGTAATTTCACGAAGTATTTTTTCACTTTGGGGGAAATCTTTTAATCCTGGGGTTTTAACGAATCGCGGACCTATAACTGTTGCTCCTTCCTGAACTAATTCGAGAATCTTATGAGCAACTTCAACTGGAACAATCCCGGATTCAGGAAGAACAAGTACCTGATAATTCATTCCATCAGGCAGGTAAATCCGACCATCCCGGACGGATAAACGGGTCATTATGATTTCTGTATTGCACACATCATAGTCATATCCAAAGCCACGGTCAGGATCTATATTCTTCGGGGATACGAAACAGGGAACAAGATCTCCTTCATAATAAAGTACATCTGCAACGAAATGTCCGCGTCGAAGCATGTATTGGCAGCGTGCCAGATAGTCCGTAAATGATTTTGCCTGATTCCACCATGTAATCCGGTTATTGAAATGAATTCCGGCAGCAAATACAGTTCCCGGCGTTCCATTTGCAGGGCCGGATGTTGCAGAACCATGAAATGTTATATCGTTGATACCTTCACAAAAAGCGACATTGGCCCGTGGTAACAAAGTGGCAGGAGAACTTACCCAATGGGTAAAACTGGTAAATGCTTCCGAAGCCGTTCTCTTTTTCCCGTATAAATGAGAAGCACTGGCTGCTTGTTTGGTATTGACATTCTGACGTCCCTCGTACCATTCTTCCGGGAGTGATCCGCTGTGATGTACTGCCTGTATCCATTGGTTTTCACTCCAATGGCCGCTATACCAGAATTCTCCGACCGGTACATCCAATCTTCCCAGATTCTTCAAACCGTCATTCATCATCAGTCGGGGAAGATGTTGTCCGCCGGCTTCCGCACGTACCATAACACCTTTTTCATGTGCGCGGTCTGCCCATACTTTATAATGTCCATCTGCAACACAATCTGCAATCGTCCGGCGTACGTCATTCAAAAAACGTTCTGTGATATCTGTATTTTCAATTATTTCGCCGGCCATAGCTGCAAGATAGGGTTTTGGATCATAACCCCGGCGATTACGGAACTCTTCCAGCATTTTTTTTGTCCATGAATAGATACCATGAATTTCTACATTATCTTCATGCAGATATTTAAAAGTTATTCCCTCATGTTTTTCAGCTTCACTGATTAGTATTCCACTACTATGATCAAAATCAAAGGATGTAGACTCTACTGATAAATAATCAGGCAGTAAACCGCCACCGACCGGAATCTTAACAAAAGCGGTTCCAACCCTGATGACTTTCCATTTTCCTTCCGGGACTTTCCAGTTTAAACTTCCATCCGGTGATATTTTATTGGTCAAGTCAATCGCATCCTTTGTACGGAGTGGCAACTTTTCAGAAGAAGCCCGTAATGGCTCGAGAGGGAAAGCCTGTTCCACCTGTAGTTTTGACGTGCCGATGGGAGTCAATGGATTCATCAGGCCGCGTTTGGCATTCATTAAAGTAACCTGGTGAACGTCCTCTTGGGTTCCGAGAGATACCATACGAACAGATTCGCTTGTCCCTTTCTTCAGGATAAGCCGGAAAAAACGAGCTGTGCATTCGGGTACGGACTGATAAACATTTTGATAAACAATGCCGACTGAATGGAGCGTGTCGACTGGTTGATATGTTTTTCCGTCTTCCGAAAACTCAAGTATTGTTGTTCCCTCCCGTTCAAGATATACAAAATCGACTTTTTTGGGATGTTTATAATCAAATAGAATCCATGATTCTTCCGTCTCATTTTTCGGATTCCAAACGGTGTTGTAATCGCCATCCAGCATATTGTTGATATCTTTGGCATTACTACTAACTGAAATAGAGGGTTTAAATGATACAGGATCATGGACAGGATAAGCTAGAACAGCATCATCCTTATATAGTCCGCTAACTCCGGATGGCATATTTAATTTCCCGGAAAATTGGGATGGCCCTTCAAGAAGCGTTTCGCTGCATGCTACTCGTTTTGCCCCGTTTTCCTGATTGATCCAGGGACCACCGGAAGGCCATCCGCTACTTACATTAGCTCCACATTCCAGACCCAGACGGGCGCATTCCTGTACGGTATGGCGATATAACTCAAGCCAGGATTCACTTAAAAAAGGAACATCCGGCATTCCCCCATGATAGAACACGACAACTCCACCTATTCCCTTTTTACTTAATTCTTCCAAATGTTCTGTTATAGCAGGTTTATCTACATTATCATACCACCACATAAATACCCACGGACGATATTCTTTAGGTGGATTCAGAAAATGATCGATTGCTGTATCAGATCTCTCTGCAGCATGAATGGGACCTGATAATAAACCGGCAAAGAGTAGGATCGCAATAATTACAGATATTATTTTTTTACTCATCATTCTATTTTGATAAACTGTTTTTATAATATTACATTAGTCTTCCTGATATAGGTGTAGAGATTTGTATATTTCACATGTTCAATACACTTATAAAGTTCTAAGGACTGTATTGGTGTTTTACAGTCCTTAGATTAAGTCTATTTCAGAGTCGAAACAGAACTAATTTATCTCATATCCCGGGTTCTGCTCCAGGCTATTGTTACTTTTCTGGATTTCAGAGAAAGCTATAGGCAGGCGGTAAAATGCATCTTTCCATTCATTCTTCCGAGAATCCTGAGTCAATTTATATCGATTATAAGTGAATGTTCCATCATTATTCTTTATAATCTCATGGCCCATTATATGTGTAGTCTCTGTTTTTTTTGCAATCTTCCAGCGACGTACATCAAAATAACGATGTCCTTCGAAAGCCAATTCAATCATACGTTCATGGTATATTTTATCCAGTAATTCCTCTCCGGAGGCTGTTACAGGAGGCATTTTAACTCCTTCACGATCTCTTATTTTATTTATGTATTCACGTGCAAGATCTTCATTTCCCAAATGATATTGGGCTTCTGCATAATTGAGATACATTTCTGACAACCGGAATAGCGGAAAAGGTCCCGTATAATGTCTTGTTTCTGAAATGCCTTTATCCTCTTCTATAAACTTCCTTATATAGTAACCTGTCATGGTGGCATCCTGATTTGTGGCATCATAACCTCCTATATAAGTTTCTATTTTGCGATTCACAAAATCGGAACCGTTATAATAGATCGATGCATAGAAACGAGGGTCTCTGTTTGCATAAGGGTCGGATGGGTCGTACATTGATTTAGGGTTGACTGTTCCCAATTCACTATCGGTAACCGGAATTTCACCATCTATTGTTTCGTAAGCATCTACTATATTCAGGGAGGGAGCTACCCATGCACGTCCGTTATCTCCTGCGGTGCCAAGAAAAAAGGTTAACCGGCTGTAGTAGGTCTCATTGAATTCTTTTGTGAAGATAAATTCGCTACAGTTTACATCCAGAAACATTTTCTGATAATCTGTTGCCAGTGTATATCCTTTGTCGAAAAGAGCAGCAGCAGCTTCGGCTGCTTTTTGCCATTTCTGTTTATCGTTGGACGGATTATTCAATATACTTGCATCATAGAGTAATACTCGTGATTTAAGCGCGCGAGCAGCATTTCCACTAGCCCTGTTTCTTACTGAAGGTTTATCTGGGAGGTCGGTTATTGCCTCATCCAGATTTTTTACTATATAAGTAACACATTCATCCCATGAGCTTCTTTTTACTTGCGACCAGTCGCTATTGATATCATAAGCCTCCTCTATAATGGGAACACCTCCATATGACCAGATCAATTTGGCATAAATATAAGCACGTATGAATTTCATCTCTGCAATAAGCTCTTTTTTTACAGACTCATTAACCGATGATTCCTCTATGTTTTTAAAGAATACATTGATATTGTGTATGAATTTATACGAATTATCCCATACATATAGTATGTTGCTTAGAGAGCCAACATTGTCGGCTGTCAATATGTTTTCCCGGACAAGATTACAACTACCGTTATTGTATTTACTGAAATTATCATCTCCGAAAAACATTATCTCATAATAATTATCCTTCGTACAAATACCAATATATTGTTCATTTACAAACATTTTTAGCAGGTTTTCGTCCTGCCAGACTAAAGGATCAGGATATCTGTCGGTTGGTGTTATGTCAAGCACATCACTACAGGAAGATAATAACATGATCCATGTTATGCTTACTAAATATATTATCTTTTTCATCATGTGTATTTTTAAAATGAAACGTTTACACCCAGATTTATCAATCGCATCGGATTCAGGTCCCATCCTCCGTTGGCAACTTCCGGATCTATACCGAATTTGCTGGTATGGTCAATAGAGAATAGGTTTGTCCCGCTCACATATACCCGGGCTCTTGACAAACCCACTTTAGATATGATCTCTTTAGGTATTCTGTATCCTATCTCTGCATTTTTGAGTTTGAAGAAATTAGCACTGATCTGAGTGAAAGTTGTTCCACCTATACCATATGCTGTACCTAACCGTGGTTTTGTACCATTCGGATTATCAGGGGTCATAGTATCTTCTGTCCACCATTGCAATATATTAGCACCACCGTTTGAAGTTGCGGGGTTAACCCAGTCTTCACGAAGGTAAAAGACTGCACGTGCTTGTCCTTGGAAGCCTAACGTCAGATCGAATTGTTTCCAACTTAGATTGATGTTGATACCATAAGTGATATCAGGTATATTAGTCAGATCCTGGCGTACCTGGTCCAGTGAATTGATTTCACCGTCTCCGTTGACGTCTCTGATTTTGATATCTCCGGCTACTGTTCCCGGTCTTTTGGGTACATTCGGGTCTGCAATGTCTGTTTCGTTATATATTCCGATCGCTTCGTATCTTAATGCTGCACCGATAGGTTTTCCTTCTTCTTTCTGGTATATTTCCGCCATGGGCGTTTCATCTTTAAATATTACTTTATTCCGGGCGTAAGTCAGGTTGCCGGATATTGAATAAGAAAAATCTTTGGTAGGGTCATCCCTGAAACCAAGCATCATTTCAACTCCTTTATTTTCGGTTTCTCCGATGTTTTCGTCAGGTAAACTCAAGCCTGTGAATGTAGGGATTGATGCATTACGTTTTGTCAGGATATCCTTTCTGTTTGTTTTGAACCAATCGAATTCAAAAGTCAAACGGTTATTCAAGAATCCAGTTTCCAATCCGATATCATACGTTTCGGCTTTTTCCCAGGTAATATTAGGATTGGGTACATTTGCCTGAGATATGCCTGAGTACTGTGTTCCGTTAAAAACTGAGCCGTCTGCCAACGTATACATCGTTAGATATTGGAATGAGTCTTTGAGATAATCATTACCCATTTTTCCCCATGAACCACGTGCTTTCAAATTGCTTAACCAGGTAATATCCTTCATGAAGTTTTCTTTGGATATTGTCCAGCCTCCTGAAACTCCGGGGAAGAATCCAAAACGATTTCCTGAAGGGAAGTTATGGGAACCATCGTATCTGAACTGGAATTGTAGCATGTATTTATGATCATAGTCATATAATACTCGTCCGAAGTAGTTTCTTCTGGCTGTTTTTGCTGAACTACTGTGATTTGTCTGTGTATTGGCATCTCCGGCATTTAATTCTCCCAATGCACTTGTAGGGAAATTAGTACGTTTGCCGTCCAATGCAGTACTTTTGGTTTGATTCTGTTCGAAACCGACAAAGGCATCCACCGTATGTACGTCAGCAAATGTGTTCAAATAATTGACACGTACATTTCCGTTTATATACTCAGTCCGCTTTTCCTCAATAAATAGCTGAGGAGCAGTTGTATGACCCATTAATTTTTCATAAGTATTGCTACTTTCATCATAGCTATATACATAATATACATCTTCGAATTGTTTGTAGTTCTGACCAAAATAGTCATATGCTATACTGCCTTTTAACGACAGACCTTTCACCCAGGGTATCGAGATGTCGATGGTGGATTGTCCGTTAAATACCCATGTTTTTGAAGCAGTACTACCGGCATCTCCTGTAGAGATAACCAAGGGATTATAATTACCCCATCCCTGATTTGTCGGATAATCTGTTCCAGGCCAGTATGCATGAGCTGTTGGTGCACTCAAACCGACCCAACTGTACATCCCGTTACCACTGGCTTGCCCATTATACGGTAAAGTCCGGTCTGTGTTTTTACCAAACAAGTCAAAAGTAAGTTTTATATAGTCGTTTATTTTTGCATCTATGTTTGACCGGACATTGTACATGCGGTTCTTCATAGAGCTTTCTCTGTAAGGAGAACCTTGATCCAGGAACCCAGCGGATACAAGATAAGTTAAGTTATCCATACCTCCTGTAAGTTGTATATTTGCTTTGTCCTGACCAGACCAGTTCTTTTGTACTACGTCATACCAGTTGGTATTAGGATAATGTTGTGGATCTGATCCGTCGGCGAATTTCTGTATCTCATCTTCTGTCCATCGAGCGCTGAGTCCTCTGACTTCATTTGCCAGGTTCTGAGCTCTTGCATATGAAGCTGAGTTTGCCATTTTTACAGTCCGGGTAGGCTGTGTAAATGAATGATTATAAGAGACTGAAATGGTCGGTTTCCCTACTTTACCACGTTTGGTGGTAATCAATATAACTCCATTTGCTGCACGAGAACCATATATTGCGGCTGAAGCATCCTTCAATACAGTGATTGATTCAATATCTTCCGGATCAAACCGACTGAATATACCTCCTTCTTCAGAACGAACAACACCGTCGATTACATAGAGCGGATCGTTGGATACCAAGGAATTCTGACCTCTGATACGTATGGTTGACTCGTCTGCCCCTGGTTCACCATTTCGTGTGTTAATAATAACGCCCGAAAGACGTCCTGCTAATCCGGAGGCCATATTGGCTGTTGGGCTGAGTGAAATATCTTTAGATTTTAAAGATGTGATAGCACCTGTAACCACTTCCTTTTTCTGAGTTCCGTATCCTACGACTACAACTTCATCCAATGCTTGCAAGTCTTCTTTCATGATAACATCCAATGATGTTTTATTCTGTACCCGGATTTCTTGTGTAAGATATCCGATATAGGATATTTGTAACATTGAAGAAGGAGAAACCGTTAAAGTATAATTACCATTTATATCTGTCATGGTGCCGTTTACAGTTCCTATTTCTATAACATTTGCTCCAATGATGGCTTCACCGTTTGAATCGGTTACCTTACCGGATATCCTTTTGCCACTTTGTTGCTTTTTTTCCGTTGTATTTTTCATTAACAGGATATTGTTACCTTCTACAGCATATACTACATCCGAGTTCTTAAAAAGAATTTTCAGAACTTCTGCTACGGAGATATCTGAAGCCTTTAATGATACTTTTTGTGACAGATCTACATTTTCATAATTGTAAACAAATAGATAATCCGTTTGTGACTCGATCTGACTGATAATATCCTTCATGTGCATATTTTCGGCTTGGATATTTACTTTAGTCGTCTGAGAATTGGCATTATTTGCCCAAACACTTGAAATACATAACAGAAATAATAAAAAGGTTAACTTCATAAGTCTGAATATGTGTTTAAAATTTGATAATAATAGGGCATACTTCTTCCCTATAGGTTTTTTTTTCATAACTTTGAAAAATCTAGAAAGTTAGTACTAAAATCAATTTGCTGTTGTGTCAGAGTACTGACTGTGATAACCGGGTTATGTTGGAGCATGATCCGGTTAATTTTTACATTCCATTTTTTATCTCATAGGCATTCTATTTTATAGTTATTAGATTTAAATCGTTATTTTTGGTATAACTGAATTTATGTTCTATCTGCAAGACTTTCAATACTTGCTCGATACCATCTTTTGTTCTGAACTTACCGGAATACCGACTGTTTAAAAATTTCTTATTGTGAGTCTCTATATTGATGTCGTAGTATAGTTTGAGTTTCTCAATAATTGTTGCAACCGATTCATTGTTGAAACAGATGAGTCCCTCTTTCCATCTGAAATAATCATAGTCGGTAATATTGTTTATAATCAGTTTGTTGTTTTTTAATTTGATGTGTTCTTTCTCTTTCATCCGATAGGTGGATGAGAGGTTGGGCGAAGATAATTCTATACATCCTCTTAATAATGATACTTCAAAATCAGAAGAATAGGAAGTTACATTGAATTCTGTGCCTAAGACCTGTATGTCCATTTGACGAGTTTTTACAATAAAAGGTTGTTTTTCATTATGAACAACGTCAAAATAGGCTTCCCCGTTTAATTCTACCTGACGGTTTCCTTTTCCAAAACTGACAGGATATATAAGTTTACTATGTGCATTGAGCCATACTCGTGTACTATCCGGTAAAATTAACTCGGCACGTTGTCCGGCAGGTACATATAGTGTCTGATAGGTAATAATACTTTCTTCGGTAGTGTTTGTTTCGAATAATTTCGTGCCTCCCCAGAATATGATCAGTATAGCGGCTATTTTGGCCAATTCATAGCCTATTTTCCGGAAAGAGACAGTCCTTTTCTTCTTTTGGTTATCGGCCCGGTTATCCGCTTGATTCAGTAGAGAGATATCATTTAGTTTATGTAATGCCATAAATTCCCGGACGTTATTTTCATCTGCATCTAACCAATCGACTACGGCAATGATTTCTTCCGGGTTGACATTTCCTTCTACGTATCTTTGTAATATCTCTTTATCCATATAGGCTTACTAGTGTGTATTATTTTTGTCTTGTATAGAAAAGACAACACAAGTTCAGAAATCCCTAGTAGGAAAATGAAATATTTTAAACAAAAAGAGCATCCCGTGAATCAGAGATGCTCTTTTTTGTTTTACTGTTCCTTCTTTACCGGCGGATAATCCAACGTATAATGCAATCCACGGCTCTCTTTTCGTTCGATGGCCTGGCGCATGATTAAATAACCTACATTAATCATATTACGCAGTTCGCAGATATCTTTCGAAGCTACCGAGCGTTTGAACAGGCTCTCCGTTTCTTCATAAATGATATCCAGACGATCCCAGGCACGTTTCAGGCGCAGGTCGGAGCGGACGATGCCAACGTATGTACTCATGATTTGTCCCACTTCTTTTACGCTTTGGGTGATAAGGACCATTTCTTCCAGAGAGGTCGTGCCCTCGTCGTTCCATTCCGGGATGTTTTCCTGATACTTCAATGAATCAATGATTCCCAAACTGTGCTTGGCTGCTGCATCGGCATAGACAACGGCTTCGATTAGTGAGTTGGAAGCCAGACGGTTGCCGCCATGTAAACCGGTGCAGGAACATTCGCCTACCGCATAGAGACGGTCGATAGAAGAACGTGCATCCAAATCTACCTTGATACCTCCGCACAAGTAATGGGCGGCAGGAGCTACCGGGATATAATCCTTGGTAATGTCGATGCCCAGGCTCAGGCATTTCTCATAAATATTCGGGAAATGTTTTTTTGTCTCTTCCGGGTCTTTGTGTGTAACGTCCAGATATACATGGTCATCTCCGCGGGTATCCATCTCGTTTTTGATGGCACGTGCCACAATATCGCGGGGAGCCAGTGAAAGACGTTTATCATACTTCTGCATGAACTCTTTTCCGTCCAGTGTACGCAAAACGCCGCCGTAACCACGCATCGCTTCCGTAATCAGGAAGGAAGGGCGGTCGCCCGGATGGTACAAGGCCGTTGGATGGAACTGTACAAACTCCATGTCCTTAACGGTTCCTTTTGCACGGTAAACCATCGCTATGCCGTCGCCTGTGGCTACCAACGGATTGGTCGTTGTCTGGTAAACGGCACCTACACCGCCGGTTGCAATCAGCGTTACCTTGGAAAGGAAGGTGTCGATTCGTCCGTCCGGGTCCATGATATAGGCGCCGTAGCATTCTATATCCGGTGTCTGGCGGGTGACGGTGACACCCAGATGGTGCTGCGTCAGTATTTCGATTGCGAAATGATTCTCAAATACGGTGATGTTGGGGTGCTTTTGGATGGCTTGAATCAGGCTATCCTGTATTTCGGCACCTGTATTGTCTTTATGGTGCAGGATGCGGAATTCGGAATGTCCCCCTTCACGATGCAGGTCGAAGTTGCCTTTCTCGTCCTTGTCGAAGTCTACACCCCAACTGATTAGCTCTTTGATTTGCTGAGGGGCGTTGCGTACGACCTTTTCCACGGCATCGCGGTCGCTGAGCCAGTCGCCGGCTATCATTGTATCTTCAATATGTTTGTCGAAATTATCAACAATCAGGTTTGTTACCGAGGCGATGCCTCCCTGAGCGAAATATGTGTTAGCTTCTTCCAGATTAGTTTTGCATACCAGGGCTACTTTTCCCTTGCTGGCAACTTTAAGTGCGAAACTCATTCCTGCAATACCGGAACCTATCACTAAGAAATCGAATCTTTGTACCATAAGACATTACTGTTTAGACCGCCAAAGTTAGGAATTAACTTTTATGGTTGTACCCTTCGATGCCCCCTTTCCTTATAAATAAGGGCGAAATAGGCATTCTTTTGCTATTTTTAAAAGAAAAGCCATAAACATTCGCTGACTTCCCCTGTTTTAACTACGCATTGGATATCCGGCTTATTATTAATACTTAAACGTTTTGAAATATGAAATCTAAAGTTTTACTGTTAGCTTTGGCCGCTATGTTGGCAGGCGGGGCTATGGCACAAGATTGTACATTCTTTTTCCCTACGACAAAAGGTACTAAACTGGTGAAAAAGAGTTATGACGGCAAAGGAAACCTGTCAGGTGTAATGACTTATGTAGTGGATGAGGTGGAAAGTAAACAATCCGGCCTGGAAGTCGAAGCCGATTACGTGTTCGTCAATAATGGCGGAACAGTTATCGACAAAGGCGAACTGGAGGCTTTTTGCCAGGATGGCGAATTCTTTATGGATATGAAAGAGGTGCTGTCCAATCCATCTTTTGTTACTACAACGAATACCGCAGTGGCAGCTACCGATGCCGTAATCAATTATCCGAGCGTAGCGCAAGGAGCATCTTCGGATGATGTTTATTTCGACGATGCAGTCATCAACATTTATTCAAAGAAGAATCGTAAAGACAGAAAGAACATTTCGATTTACGACCGCGAATATGTGAAAACCGAAGAGATTACCACTCCGGCAGGAACATTCGATTGCACGAAGGTGAAATTTAAAATCAAATCACGTTCCCCGAAAGAAACAATCGAAGGTTACGGATATGAATGGTATGCTCCCAATATCGGGGTAGTCCGCACGGAACAATACAATAATAATAATGTATTGCAATCTTACTCCGTACTCGAAGAAGTAAAATAAGTAAAATATATTCCTTTTTGGAATTGTTTGACCGGTTTAAGTGGATACGCTGTTGCTGTGAAGCGGCGGCGTATTTTCTTTTCCCCTGTCAGCTCTCTTTCCTTCTGTTTTTTTCTTTAAATTGGGTTGGAGTCATTCCTTTGACTTGTTTAAATATGGTACTGAAATACCGTTGATAAGTGAAACCTACTTCATAAGATATTTCCGATATGGTCAAATCCGTTTGTATAAGCATCAAAGAGGCTTTCTCTATCCGGATTTTATTAATGTAATCGTTAACGCCCATACCGGTAAGAACCTTTACCTTATTATATAAGGAAGCACGGCTCATGGTCATCTTTTTCATCAGATAGCTTACATCGAGGTCCGGGTTGGCCAGGTTATTATCTATCAGTTCATTCATCTTCGACATGAAATGTTCGTCTGCATTGCTGATTGTGGCCTCCTGTGGCAGGAGCAGGGTAGAAGATTCCTTATATTTTTGTTTGATGGCTTCCCGGCTTTTTAGCAAGTTAAGAATGATAGTCAGCAGGAAGTCTAACTCAAACGGTTTCGGGATATAAAAATCTGCACCGAGCTTATACCCTTGTTCGGTACTTTCCTGGTCGCATTTGGCTGTCAGCAGAATGATGGGGATATGGCTGATTTCAATATCGTTCTTTATATTCTTACAGAGTTCATAGCCGTCCATTTGGGGCATCATGACGTCGCTGACGATGATATCCGGTTGTTTGGCTTTCGTTATTTCCAGGGCGGCAAGACCATTTTCTGCGGTATAAACCTGCTTGAATATATCTTTGAACGAATCTTTCAGGAAAAGCCGGAGTTCATCTTTATCTTCTACGATGAGTAAAGAATATCCTGCACAAGAAATTCCGGTCGCGGACAAGTCTAACGGTATAGATAAATTTTCTTTGTTTTCTGTTTCCTGTGTTTCCTGTTGTCCGGACGTTGTACTTTCGGGCGATATGGGTAACTCATAATAGAAGGTTGCGCCTTTATCCGGATTACTATATGCACCTATGTGTCCTCCGTGCATTTCAATCAATACTTTGGCATAAGACAGACCGATTCCGCTACCGCTTTTATTGTGTTTGCCCTGATAAAAACGGTTGAAGAGCTTCCGGGGGTCGACATTCTGTAAGCCGATACCCTGGTCTGCGACGGCGACTCTGACGTAGTTACCCATCAGTTGGGTCGATACTGTTATTTGTGTTTCCGGTTCGCAGAATTTAAGGGCATTCATCAGAATATTGGAAAAAATAGTTTGGCATTTCCATTCGTCGAACCAGATTGATTCAATCTGAGTATCCAGCTGATATATCAGCTGGATACTCTTTTCCTCTAATTCAGTTTTGAAATCTTCGGAGACGGAGACTATCCATTTATTTAACGGATGAGGCTGTTTTTGTAAAGACTTCTGTTCCGTTTTGATGCGGTTTAGGTCGAGAACCATGTTAATCAGGTTTTTCATTTTTCTCGACTGTTTGTAAATAGTATTTAACTGGCCGTGAATAACTTCGGGATTCAGATTTTCATGGCTGGTGTCGATAAGTCTTTTCAACGGAGCGTAAATGAGTGTAAGGGGAGTCCTGAGTTCATGGCTTATATTGACCAGGAACTGTATCTTTTCTTCGTTCATGGCCTGCTCATGTTCTTTCATTTCCCATTTCAGTCGGTTTTCTTTTTTCTTCAGGATAGTATATACCGTAGCAGTAATGATTCCTATGATTAACAGGATTGCGCTGACAATAAAAAGATTGCTTTTATACCAGGGCGGGGTGATATGGAGTGTGAGTATCTTTTTGGGCTGGCTCCATATCCCGCTTTTCGTATTGTAGGATGCAATAATCGAATAACTTCCCGGGAGTAGTACCGGCAGATTTAATTTGTTGTTATAAGATTCGATGTATTGTTCGTTTGCCCCTTCTATTTTGTAGCGGAACATTGTTTTTCTGAATATATCTTTCTGGTTTATATTGAACACGACCGATAGAGATGTGTAATTCCAGGGAACCGTAATTGACCGTTGGGTTGCATCGAACTCTTTCAGATAAGTGCTTCCGTTGAATAGAATATCGGATAAATTTATTTCAGGTTGGAGGTCATTATTGTATGAGATATTCTTATCTATTTTTACCAGTCCGTCGGTTCCTGCCAGGTAAATGTTATTTGTTTTGGACTGTTCCTGATACATAAACAGGATTTCATTCGGCGAAAATCCATCGGATTCGCTCCAGATAATAAATCTCCCTTCATCGATAACATACGAAAAGAGCATATTCTGTGCACCTATCCAGAGACGCCCTTTATCGTCGAGGAAAAGATAAGACACGTTATTGAAAAGCCGGGTATTGATCCGGTGCAATACTTTCTCATTCAGATTGTAATAGCTGAGTCCCTGGTCGCTTCCTATCCAGACGGTCCCTTTTTTATCATAACAAAGGGTATGGATAGTTTCGCTTGGTTCAGTGGTGAATAGAAGGGATAGGCTGTCGTTCTTCTGTAATGTCTGTAAGACATAATTCTCTTTTATCATAAAAATAAGTGAATCGTCCGCATAGGTCAGGTTCAGCGCTTCCAGGGAGAAATCGGTTTCTTTTGTTTTTATGGTAGAGAAGGTCTTTGTCTCAGGATAGTAGATACGTGCACTGAGCGACAGAATATATATTTTGTCGTTGCTGACTTTATGCGCCAGGGGCATAAAGCCGTAATAACATTCTTCTGTATTGATCTGGTCGTTGACAATGGTAAATGGGGTGTATTTCCCCGTTTTTTTGTTGAAAACAACTATTCCCTGATTGAATAACGAGACCAGAAGCTCCGTGTCGGATAAGCCGGTAATGGAAGTCACCTTATCGCCGTAGGTGGAAGTAAATTGTTTGAATGTATCGGTAAATGGGTTGTATACATTGATTCCTCCGCCGTCTGTTCCTATCCATAAAAGACTGTCATTGTCTTCGTACAGGCTGGTGATGGCTTTTTCACTTAATCCGTTGGTGTTGTTTAAGGCAACGTCTTTATACGTCCTGATATAAGTTTCCTTGATTCCGAATATGCCGCCTCTCACACTACCGGCCCAGAGATTCTTTTCATTATCCATATAAAGGACAGTAATGGAATTGACGGGAAGCGAATTTGCATCTCCCGGAATATGTTGTAAGACGGTAAAATCTTTTGTGGCGGGATGATATATATTGATACCTCCGCCGTCGGTTCCTATCCATATATCCCCGTCTTTCTCCAGGATGCTGAGAATGATATTATTACTGAGTTTGGAGTTTTCGCTTTTGTAGTGGGCTATCAGTTTCCCTTTCGGGTCGTAGCAGAAAAGTCCCTGCCTGTAAGGGGATAGGTAAATATATCCTTCGGCGTTGATAAAAATGGCGGATACTGTATTGGTAAACGGCAACGAGTCGTCTTTATAAATCTCGTTTGTCGTATAATTATAGGTGAGAAGCCCATGCTTTTTTGTGTTCAGCAATACCTTATCCCCTTCTATGTTTAATATGCTGAGGATGGAATATTCTCCGGCTTCCCGTAAGTGATTTTCTGTATTGAGATGAGTACGTTCAATATTTTTGTTCTGATAATCAAAACGATAAAGTGTTTTTTCTCCTCCGAAAAGAATCCCTCCGGGTATACAGAGATAAGAAAATATCTTTTCTTTTATAATCGGGTCGAAATTGTTGTAGTCGGGATTATATTTAACCAATCCCTTATTGGTGGAAACCCAAAGATTATTGAGCGAATCTTCTGCAACAAATTGTATATAGTTGCCGGGAAGTGAATATTTATTGTCTTTTTCGTTGAAGAAACTTTTCAGTTCATGCTGGTCGTAGCAGTTTAATCCAGACTTTGTTCCTATCCATAGTATTCCTTTATGGTCGCATAAAATGGAGTTGATGCTCGATTGTGATAATCCCTGCTCGATTGCTATTTGTTTGAAATAATAGCTGGCATTGTTGCTCCGTCCGGTACCGGGTAAAAGACAGAGTAAAATAATGTATACAATATGTGGAAAAAACTTCATAATCTAATTTTACTTTTTTTACAAATATACAGCTAAACAATGAATTTCCCAACAGGTAAAATAGTATAGATTCTAAAATCATATTCAAAAGGCTTGATTATTATTTATTGATAATCAGATGTTTGTACAATAGAGGAATACTTTTAGACAGGATTTGACGCCCTTCTTGAAAGCAGACTATACATTTGTCAGCATATCTTAAATTTAAAATCAGATGAAAAAAAATGTAATTATTATGCAGAAAGGACCACCTCCGGATAATAAACGGACTCTTAGAAAAATGATTGGTGATTTTGACTTTAAACTAAAAATACGATTAAACTTATGAATCAAGTACAGGCTAAGTATAAGCTGGTAGGTAGTCCCCTTCAAAAGGTCGGCGTACTGTTGCTGCTTATTTTGTTTATACGACCAGATGTACAGGCTGAGGCTAACAGTCCAGCTCTTGCTTCCGGTCCGGATAGTAATGTTCCGTCTATAACCCAGCAAAGAGAACAGAAAAAGCTGGTGAAGGGAACAGTCAGTGACGACACTGGCGAATTGATGATAGGAGCCACGATTTCTATCAAAGGAACGACTCAGGGAGTTCTTTCTGATATAAATGGAAATTATGAAATTGAATGTACGGATAATGATATTCTTCAGGTCTCTTATCTGGGTTATACGCCTCAGGATATAAAAGTCGGTAACCGGAAAGTCATCAATGTTGTTTTGGCTTCCGACAATGTTCAGCTGGAAGAGGTACAGATCATCGCTTATGGAACTCAGAAGAAGTTGACTGTGACCGGCTCTGTTTCTTCGATAGACACAAAAGATTTGTTGAAATCGCCCACGTCTAGTATCGGTAATATGCTGGCCGGCTCTGTTTCGGGTATTTCAACCGTTCAGTATAGCGGACAGCCCGGAGCTGAAGACCCGGAAATATTTGTCAGAGGTATTGCTTCTTTGGATGGCGCCCGCTCACAACCATTGATTCTGGTGGATGGGGTGGAACGTTCTTTCTTCCGCATGGACCCTAATGAAATAGAGAATATTACTGTTTTGAAGGATGCTTCGGCAACGGCCGTATTTGGTGTACGGGGTGCGAATGGAGTTATCCTGGTAACGACACGTAGAGGAAAAGAAGGACGTACGGAAATATCGCTGTCTTCTTCGGTCGGTATCAGTGAAGCGATGCGTGTTCCGGAAATGATGGGGAGTTATGACCATGCCAAATATTTCAATGAGATGCAATTGAGCGACAATCCAAATTTAGGTCCCAACGATTTGAGATTCTCGCCTTATGTATTGGATATGTTCCGGACGAATGCCGATCCGATCATGTTCCCGAATACGAACTGGGAAGATTTGATGTTTAAGAAAGCATCTTTACAAACACAGCATAACCTGAATATTTCGGGGGGAACGAAAGATGTGAAGTTTTTTATTTCCCTGGGTTATCTGTATCAGGATGGTTTGCTGAAGAGATTTTATGAAAGTTATAATCCGAACTATAAAAACAACCGTTATAATTACCGGGCGAATCTCGACATTAACGTAACTAAGAGCACTACTTTGAAATTGGGGTTGGGCGGACGTCTGGAAACAAAGAAAGATCCTAAGTTCGGCGAACAAAACAATTTATGGATGGAGATTCTCCGTGTGCAGCCATTCTCCAGTCCGGGCTTTGTAGATGGAAATCTGGTTCAGATTAAAAACCGTTATATCCCGATGACAATGCGTAACCTGTTCTCCATGTATTATGGAAAAGGATATACAGAGGCTTCGCAAAATACGATGAATCTGGATATGGATTTAACGCAGAAACTAGATTTTATCACCAAAGGTCTTTCTTTTAATATTAAAGGAGCTTACAATACCTCTTATACGGGAAGTAAATCATGGAACGGCTCGATGGAATCGTATACTCCGGTCTATAAATCCAGTCTGACCGATCCGGGATTGGCCATTGATGATCCTAATTTTGATCATACGATTGTGTATCAACTTGAAGGTACAGCGAGTGCTTTGTCTGCGTCGGAAGACTGGAGTACCAAGACGCGCGACTGGTATGTAGAGGCCAGTTTGCGTTACGACCGTACTTTCGGGGATCATAAAGTCGGCGGCTTGCTTTTGTATAATATGACCAAACAGTATTATCCCAAGGCTAATACGGATATCCCGAAAGGATATTTGGGATTGGTTGGGCGCGTCACTTATGCTTATAAAGATCGCTATCTGGTCGATTTCAATGCCGGTTATAACGGTTCGGAAAACTTTGCACCGGGTAAACGGTACGGATTTTTTCCGGCGGCCTCACTCGGTTGGGTGATATCGGAAGAGAAGTTTATGAAGCAGGTAGATTTTATCAGCTTCCTTAAATTAAGAGCTTCTTACGGTCTGGTTGGTAATGATATATTGAATGAATATAAACGTTTCTTGTATTTGCCGGACTCATATTCAGCCAGTTCGGGCGGATATTATTGGGGAGTGAATACGCCGCAGGCTTATCCGGGTGCATCGGAACTGATTCTGGGAAATCCGGATGTTACCTGGGAGAAGGCTGCCAAACAAAACTACGGCTTGGATATGAACCTGCTGGATCAGCGTTTGAGTTTCTCTCTGGATGTATTTTTTGAGAAACGTAAAGATATTCTTATCCAGCAAAATACAGTTCCGGGATTCGTTGCAGCCGACCTGCCTGCTGTCAATTTGGGCAAAGTGAACAATAAAGGGTATGAAATCTCTTTGGGATGGAACGATAAAATTGGCAGCAAGTTTCGCTACTGGTTGAAAGGAAATATCTCTTTCTCCAGAAATGAGATTGTCTATAAAGATGAAATTCCACAGAATGAACCTTATATGTATGAAACAGGACGTTCTATCGGTTTGAATTACGGATATGTCTTCGACCGTTTCTTCGAGGCAAAAGACTTTAATGAGGATGGTTCGACTATTACCGGAATCCCAGCACAATCGGGAACATTTAAGCCTGGTGATATTTTGTTCAAAGACCTGAATAATGACGGAGTAATCGACGGGGATGATAAAACTTATTTTGGTTATGGAGAAAATCCCGAATATATATTTGGCTTGAATGCCGGATTCGAATATAAAGGTTTTGACTTCTCGATGAATTGGACAGGGGCAACTAACGTTTCCAGACGTTTGGAAGAAGACTTTACCCGTCCGTTCAATACCGGTGACGCTCCCCTGATGAAATGGATGGTCGAGGAACGTTGGACAGAAGAGAAAGGGCAATCGGCCCAATTCCCGCGTTTTACCCAAACCAACAGAATGCATAACTCGCAAATGTCGGATTTCTGGGTGAGAGATGCTTCTTATTTGCGTCTGAAGAACCTGGAGGTAGGATATACGTTGAATGCGGATGTGTTGAAGAAAGTCGGTATCCAGAAACTCAGGGTGTTTGCCAATGGGTATAACCTGCTGACATTTGACCATCTGGGATTTATCGACCCGGAATCAAAAATCAGTAATAAGAACAAGTATCCCAATACGCGTATTTACAATTTTGGAGTGAATGTAAATTTCTAATGATACAAATAGTATGAAAAGATTATTAATACCTATATCTATAATAGCCGCCTCTTTGTATTTCGGTTCTTGTAACGACCTGAAAATAGGCGATGATTTTCTGGAAAAGGGTCCGGGAGCTGATGTTACCCTGGATACGATTTTTGCATCCAAGCAGTATGCCGAACGTGCTTTGGCTGCGGCTTACAGGCATTTGCCCTATGGGGTTATGTACAGTTGGGATGCTGCTGAAGACAAACTGGGAGTAGACTTGCTTGAATCGACAACCGATCTTTGCCAGTCTTACCTGGGATGGGGATGTGGTGCGGAACGTCATTATTATAACGGACAATATAATGCATCGGTTGCCGATACCTATGATGTAATGTATGCTTACACAAAAGAACGCAGTTGGGAAGCCATCCGTAAGGCATATATTTTCCTGGAAAATGTAGACAGGGTACCGGATATGACAGCAGAAGAAAAGGCTATCCGTAAGGGTGAAGCCAAGATGGTGATAGCAGTACAGTACACTCAAATGATGCGTCATTTTGGCGGCTTGCCTTTGATTGATAAAGCTATTTATCCGGGTGATGACTATAATTATCCGCGTGAAACCATTGAAAAGACAGTCAATTTTATCATCAACTTGTGTAATGAAGCCGCTGCTGTACTTCCCTGGCAGGTATCGGTGGAAGAAGACGGGCGCTTTACCAAAGCTGCTGCACTCGGATTGAAGGTGCGTGTTTTATTATTTGCAGCCAGTCCTTTGTTCAATGACGGCCAGCCTTATCTGGATGGCGAAGCCAGTACGAACCTGATGGTTTGGTATGGAAATAAATCTGACCAACGCTGGCAGGATGTTGTGGATGCCTGTAAAGAATTTGAACAGGCTAACAACTCGGGTTCTTATTACTATCAGTTGGTTGAAACGGGCGATTACCGACAGGATTTTCAGGATGCATGGTATAAAAGAAGAAACGGTGAGGTGCTGATATCTACTCGTGTAGCTTATACTTGTCCGGATATCTGGAATGGAGATTTTTATTTTATGCAGTCGGCTGGCTGGTATGGTTGTAGCTGTCCGACATTGAATTATATGGATATGTTCGGTAATGCTGACGGTACGTCTTTTAATATAGATTGGGATAATATACCGCAGGGCGTCAATCCGTTCGAAGGCAGAGACCCCCGGTTGTATGAGACTCTTGTTATTAACGGCGACAAATGGCAGGGGCGTACAGCTGAAACCTATATCGGTGGGCAAGAACAGAAAACGGAAAATGATACGCGTTGCCGTACCGGTTCCGTTATGCGTAAGTTCCTTCGTGAACATGATTATGCCACTCTGACCGGTTCGGTTATTCACTGGCCTTATTTGCGTCTGGCTGAGATTTATTTGAGTTATGCAGAAGCTTTGAATGAACTCGGACGTACGGGCGAAGCTTATGAGTGGGTAGACAAAGTCCGTGGACGGGTCGGCTTACCGAAGTTGCAGCGTAATCTGTCACAGGAGCAATTCCGTGAAATGGTACTGAATGAACGTGCCGTGGAATTTGGTTTTGAGGAGATCAGATGGTTTGACCTGGTCCGTTGGAAACGTGCGGAAGATTTTACCAAACCTCTGTACGGTGTAAAAACCTGGCGTCAGGCAGACGGTTCTTATAAATATGAAAAATGGCAGTTGGCCGAACGTTACTGGAAGAAGAACTGGTCACCTAAATGGTATTTGTGTGCATTCCCGCCTGAAGAAATTAATAAAGGTTATGGATTGGTCCAGAATCCGGGATGGTAATTCATTTGATAAATCATAAAAGCAGGTTATGAAAATAATAAAAGAAATATATGTAGCTGCATTTTTGTCTGTGTCTGTTTTCTCGTATGCACAGGATACAAAAATGGTAAACCGTGGATTTAATCTGTCTGTTCCCAGTGAAGAAAGTACGGCAGCTGTTTCCACAATATATATGGATGCCTCTAAAACGTCTGATATTAATCCAGCAAATTCCTTGTATGGAAGACTTCCCGGATTGATCAGTCTGCAAGGCTCGACTGTAGCATGGGATAATGATCCGACAATGTATGTGAGAGGTCTTGCCACGATGGGGACAGGAACTCCTTTGGTTCTAATCGACGGTTTTGAACGTCCCCTCAGTTCCTTGTCACAGGATGAGATAGAGAGTGTTACGGTTCTGAAAGATGCTGCATCACAGGCCTTGTATGGTGTACGGGGGGCAAACGGTGTCATTCTGGTGACTACCAAACGCGGTATTTTGGAAGGAATGAAAGTGCATGCTAGCTATCAGTTCGGGATAAATACTCCATTCCGTCTCCCCGATATGGCGGACGGATATACGTATGCATTGGCAATGAACGAAGCTTTACGGATGGACGGACTGTCCGCTTTGTATAGCAACTCTGATCTGGAAGCTTTCCGTACGGGTTCCAACCCGGAACTTTTCCCGAATGTGAACTGGAAGGATGAAGTCTTGAGAAATAAAGGGACGACTCATCAGTTTAATGCTTCTTTTACCGGGGGAGGAAAGAATGTGAGTTATTTTGCCGCAATCAATTACATCGGTGATAACGGTTTTATGAATGAGAACTATTTCAGTCCGGATTATTCCAGTCAGATGTCGTGGGATAAACTGAGTGCCAGGGCGAACCTCGATATTAATGCGACAAAACTCACGCTGGTAAAATTGAACTTGTTGGGTGAATTGTCGCAACATAATCGTCCGGCAACGGAGTATTCGACTTTGTTCCCGATGATCTACGATGTTCCGGCAGCGGCTTTCCCGGTAAAGACGAGTACTGGTGTATGGGGCGGCGATAATGTGCGCAAAAATCCTGTTGCAGAATCGGTGGCTAAAGGTTTTTCCGTTGGAAATGACCGGGCTTTATATGCCGACTTGCGGATTATCCAGGACCTGTCGGTTCTTACTTCCGGTTTGAGTGCAGAGCTTGCTATTGCTTATGATAACCGGGCCAGCTATTGGGATAATAAAACAAAGAATTATCTGTATGAAAGTTTGCAGCCGGTCAGGGATAACGGAGGTACTATTATCGATATAACCCGTACACGTTACGGACAGGAAACGGATTTGTCTTTCAGTTCCAGCTTGGGATATCAGAACCGTGTAACAACGTTTGAGGCAAAAGTCAATTACGAAAAAAACTGGCAGGATATGCATCAACTGAATGCTGCGGTCATTTACCATCAGGAAGAAAATTCCCTGAAAGGAATTAATAATACGTATAGACGGCAGAGTTATATAGGGAATGCAAGCTATGCTTATAAAAGCAAGTATCTGGCTGATCTAGTGTTGACTTATTCCGGGTCGAGTGTGTTGGGAAGTTCTGATAAGTATGCATTTTTTCCTGCTATTTCTGCTGGTTGGGTCATTTCTTCCGAAGACTTTATGAAAGAAGTTACAGCGATAGATTATCTGAAAGCAAGGGCTTCGTGGGGTATTACCGGAAGTGATCGCTTTGCTTATGATTATGATAAATATTATTTCAAAACGGGCATCAGCTCCTATTTTTTTGGAGATAATAATAACTCTGTATCCGGTAATGGCGAGTTTCGTTTGCCTAATTTGAAATTGAAGCCGGAAACAGCCTATAAGTTTAACTTCGGCATCGATATGGAAGTATTCAAGCGGTTGTCTTTATCAGCGGATGTCTTTTATGAAAAGCGGACGAATATTCTGGTGAACTCATCTGCTATTTACTCTTCCGTGTTGGGAGTCAGCACACCGATTTTGAATGATGGCGAAGTTAAGAACTATGGATTTGAAGCCGGTCTTTCCTGGCGTGACCGTATCGGAGATTTCACCTATATGCTGGCTGGTAATTTCACTTTTGCCCGTAATGAGATTGTAAATATGGACGAAGGATATAAACCGTATGATTACCTGAAAAATACAGGAAACCGGATCGGGCAGTATTATGGTTTGGAGGCAATCGGCTTCTTTCAGGATGAGGCAGATATAGCGGGCAGTCCTGTACAATCTTTTTCCAATGTGGTTCCGGGCGATGTAAAGTATAAAGATCAGAATGGTGATAAGGTGATCGATGATTATGATAAGGTGGCTATCGGTTACAGTACTGTTTTGCCGGAAATTATGTACGGGTTTTCAATTGGATTAGGATATAAGAATGTGAGTTTGAAAGCAGATTTTCAGGGAGTAGCTAACTATACGTTAGTTAGAAATATGTCAAGTATGTACCGTCCTTTGGTCGGTAATAAGAACGTCTCTCAACATTATCTGGAAAATCGCTGGACACCGGAGAATACCAATGCCCGGTATCCGCGTCTGACAACTAAACAGAATGATAATAATTTCAGGGAAAGTTCTATCTGGGCTGAAAACGGCAATTTCCTGAAACTGAGAAATGTGGAGTTGGCCTATACTTTACCTAAATCATGGGTAAACAAGATCAGACTCAGCAATATCAACCTGTTTGCCAGAGGTATGAATCTGTTTTCATTTGACCATGTGAAAGATATGGACCCGGAGCAAATGTATGCTACCTATCCATCTTTCAGATCATATAACATTGGATTAACTCTTGATTTTTAAAAATAGACATTATGAATAAGAAAATATTATCTGCCATATTTGCTTTTGCAGTGTGTATGTCTTCCTGCAATTATCTGGATTATAATGAATCGTCCGGATTTGACAAAGAAGATATGTTCACCTATTTTGAAAGAGCAAAAGGTATGCTTACCACCGTATATTCATATTTACCCGCCGATTTCGGTAATTTTGACGGAGCGACCCGGGCAGCGGCGACCGATGAAGCGGAATATGCTTGGAATACATCGGGCATCATCCGGTATAATAACGGTTCGTGGAGTCCTATCCTGACAATCGATAATGTGTGGGGCACTTACTATACCGCAATCCGTTCTGCTAATATGTTTCTGAATAATTATCAGGAAGACTTTACCAATATTGAATGGAATGATAATTATGAGACTTTGATGCAGCAATATCAGTATTATCCGTATGAAGCTCGTTTTTTACGTGCCTTCTACTATTTCGAGTTGGCCAAACGGTATAAGAACGTCCCGCTGATTACGGAATGCCTGGAACTCGATGAGGCGAATAGCGTGACTCCTTCTGATTTTGATAAAGTGATTGATTTTATTGTCAGTGAATGCGATGAGATCATGGATAAGCTGCCTGTATCCTATAAAGATGTGCCGGGATATGAAACGGGCCGTATCACCCAGGGAGCCGTGATGGCCTTGAAATCAAGAACGTTACTGTATGCAGCCAGCCCTTTATATGCCGGGACGGCTGGTCAGGAAAAATGGATTGCAGCGGCTAAAGCGGCCAAACAACTGATCGATAAGGTTGAATCGGACGGGCGGTATCAACTGGTAGATGAACAAATATGGAATAATCTGGCTTCCAAAGAACTGATTCTGGAAACGCGCAGAGGTAATTCAAATGATTTCGAAAAACTGAATTTCCCTATCGGTTATGAGGGAGGAAACTCCGGAACCTGTCCTACACAAAATTTAGTGGATGCTTTTGAAATGAAGGATGGAAGCCGGTTCGACTGGGGAAACCAGGAACATATCGATAATATGTACAATCCGGAAAAGAGGGATCCCCGCTTGTTTAAGACTGTTCTGACGAACGGTTCTACTTTCAAGAATGCAACTGTTGAGACTTTTGTAGGAGGTAAGAACGGAGCGCCTTTGGATGGTGCGACACCGACAGGCTATTATTTGAAGAAATATGTTGTCGAAACAATCAGTTTGAATCCGAACAATACGACTACCGAGCGTCATGTCTGGGTACTTTTCAGATATGCGGAGATTTTATTGAACTATGCGGAAGCTCTTTATGAGGCCTACGGCAATCCGGACTATACGGATAATACGTTTACGTTATCTCCACGGGCGGCCATCGACAAAGTCAGGGCTCGTGCCGGAATGCCGGGAGTTGCTTCGGATGATTTTCTTGAACGGATCAGGAATGAGCGCCGGGTAGAACTTGCTTTTGAAGACCATCGGTTCTGGGATGTCAGAAGATGGAAAATCGCTCCTCAGACAATGGATATTTATGGGGTGAAGATTGAGAAACAGAACGACGGGTTGATTTATACACGTCAGCTTGTTGACAAGCGCACATGGAGTGACAAAATGTATCTGTATCCTGTATCCAATGAAGAATTGTTTAAAAATCCACTTTTGAAACAAAATCCTGATTGGTAAGAATAAAATGAGCAGAGAAGCCACTCTAAACCTGTTTGCGGTGGCTTCTCTTTATAATACCTCGATTTAGAAACAATAGAACTTTAGAAAATGAAAATGTACACTTTCGTACTGGCATTGTTATTATGTGCCTGTACCTCAACACAGCGAACCTTTTATGTGGATAGCATAACCGGAGATGACGCGAATGAAGGGTCTTCACCGACAGAAGCTTGGAAGAGTCTCGATAAATTGAACAAACAAGTCTTTGAACCGGGTGATAAGATTTTATTTAAATCGGGGACTGAATATGTCGGTCAGTTTGAACCGAAAGGTAGCGGGAGCGAAGGAAAACCGGTGATGGTCGATAAATATGGAGACGGAGGGAAGCCTATCTTGCATGGAGACGGTCAGAAACAACATACGATACTGCTGGAAGGACTTGAGTATTGGGAACTGAATAATCTGGAAGTTACCAATAAAGGGGAAAAACCGGATCCCGGTAGAAATGGTATTATTATTTATGCTTGGGATAAAGGCGATGTGCATCATATCCATTTGAAGAATCTGACTGTCAGGGATGTGAACGGGAGCTGTATAAAGAATGAAGGAGCCGGAAACGGAATTTACTGGCATAACGGGGGAGATGAAGTGCCGACCCGTTTTGTTGATTTACTGATAGAGAACTGCCATATTTACCGTTGCCAACGGAATGGAATAACCGGTAATGGTAATAGTGACCGTGATAAATGGTTTCCCAGTCTGAATGTCGTTATCAGGGGGAACCTGATCGAGCAGGTTCCGGGAGACGGGATTGTTCCTATAGCCTGCGACGGTGCATTGGTTGAACATAATATAGTAAGGGATAGTCCGGATCTTCTGCGGATAGAAGATGCCGCTGCCGGTATCTGGCCCTGGGGTTGTGATAACACGATTATCCAGTTTAATGAGGTAAGCGGACAGAATGCCAAATGGGACGGGCAGGCTTTCGATTCGGATTACAATTGCCGTAATACCGTTATCCAATACAATTTCAGCCATGATAATGCCGGAGGTTTTGTGATGGTGTGTAACGAGGGTAATACTTTGGGTAAACCTTATAATATAGGAACGGAAAATACGATAATCCGTCATAATGTAAGTATCAACGACGGTTTGCGTGCTTATCCGACACGTCCCGGCTGGTTCTCTCCGGTTATACATATTTCCGGACCGGCTAAACAGACCGCTATTGAAGAAAATGTGATTGTTATTATGAAAAAGCCTTCACCGGAGATAGACCGTTCGGTACTTATCATGGATAACTGGGGAGGGCCCTGGCCGGAAAATACGGTGTTCAATAAAAATATTTTTTATGTAATAAACGATGATCTGGAATATAAGTTCATAACAGGTGGTAGTAAAGCCACTCAGTTTGATGGAAATGTCTTTTACGGTAATTTTATAAATAAACCGGATGATCGGAATGCTATCGAAAAAGAACCGGATTTTACTTCCGGATTTCCTTTTCATGAGAATTTCCCTGACTACTTGAGGGAGAAAGTGATTAAAAGGTTAAAACAACAATAGGGAGTGTTGTTTAAAAGAGAGTGAATTCCTTGAAGGATATTAGAATTCACTCTCTTTTTTATTCTATTCTGACAACGCCTCCAATATCTGTCTTCTTGTTTCCCGGAAATGATCTCCTTCCGTGTCGTAAAGTGTCCAGTGGAATACTGTCAGGCGGCAAAGTTCTTTGGCCAGTTCGGGATTTTTCTTTTCCAGCATCTTTAATAACGTGTAATCAGCGATGCCGTCACGCATGGCTTCCAGGCGGATGGAACCATATAATTTTCCGTTATCCGGATAAACTATCCAGCTATCTCCGCCGGGTAATGTGTTTCCGCTTTCCGTATTCATTCTGGTTGTTTCCGTATAAGGATCATCATCAGAGAACCATTGATTGAATCCCCAGTGCAGATAACCGGTTGCACCGTATTTGAAGTTCAGCCAATGGATTAACCGGGTTTTGATAAGAGGCTGTTCCAGGAACCGGTTGGCAAAATCTCCTTGGGGAGCCAGGCACGTGTAAAACCATACCTCGTCGCCTTTCTTCTGCCGATCGCAATAGAAATCATATCCGTCTTTGTAATAATTCAGCTGAGGAACCCATATATCCAGCGTGTTTTCCAAATCATGTGAGTGACAAGCCTCGATGATTTTGATTTCCGGAGCCTGCTGTTTGACGAATCGGGCAATTTCGACATAACTTTTTATATTCGAACTGATTGGCTCGTCTGCAATATGTTGCGCATAGATTTCTCCCATTTTATGCTCTTTTAAATGAGCCATCAGGCTGGGGATAAATTGCTTGTAAAAGTTTTGTGCTTTTTCGGAAGCCATCGGGTATTGGACCATTATCTTTTTCCCGTCTTTATATTCGGGTATATACGGTTCGAATTGGCTGTCCCAGTTACCGGAACGCCCGGCAATATGTCCTCCCTCGATCATCTTCAATACGCCGGCCTCTTTGAATATCGAGATCATTTTATCGAATTGGGTATAGTCGAATGCATAAACTCCGTCCTTTTCGATAAACTCGATGTATTGCAGCGGGGAGATAAGTATTACATTGGAATAGCATTCCTTTAGTTTCAGGGCCAATTCTTTGATCATCTCCCAGTAAGCGGGAGAGTAAAGTTCTACATCCTTGCCTCCGTTGAATGTTTTCATTTTTTGAGGAGATGTTCTGAACCAATTGGTTACCCATAAAGAAGGTTCTTCCATAACGACCGGATATACCTTTATTTGAATCTCTTTTTCCAGCCGGAAGTTTTTATTGGCGGTTTTTCCGGTTAGGCGGAAGGTTGCTTTATAGACTCCGGGAGTGGCATCCGACGGGATAGCGGCGGTCAACCAGATAGGTTGTGCCATATCGCGGTCGACATTCCACTGGTCTTTTTCAATGATGGGGTCCGGATAATAACGGGATAAAGACGGGATTGCGTCTTTGGCCCGGTCGGGTGTTTGACGGCTGACCCGTACATAATCGACAAATCCGGGACGTACGGCCGGTAAGGTTGCTCCCTCTTCGTTTGTGAAAGGGGAAACTTCTATGGAGAGGTCTTTTAATGCGGCCGCACTACGGATAGCAAATTGAAATGTAGCATGTTCTCCGGCTGCCGCTACTTCCGTCTCGTTATATTCGGGAAAGAAGTTTGATTCCTTGAATATTTTCAGGAAAGGATCAACTCGTTCAAAACTGATAATATCTTCTGTGTTTGAAGAATTTGTACATGCAACCAACATAATACAAAATAGCAGATAAGTAAGATGTTTCATGGTATATAGTTTTTAAACTTATGATTGATACAGAAATGGAGAAAACTCAGTAAGGATTCTCACGAATACTTACTGAGTTAATTGAGTTATCGATGTATGCTGAGAAACTTTATTCCAATGCCGATGAACTAGCCGTTGTTGGCCAATACGGATTCTGATAGAGATAAGTACCCTCCAGGGTTCCGTCCGGCGAAGCCAGTGTCATATCCAATACGGATATCGGAGACAGATAATAGGCTTTCTGCCATTGGTAACCGTTCCATACCTCGTTGTTTTCCTTAATCACCCGGTACGGACGCAAATACTTGCTGTCGTTACGGTTGGAAACGTTGGCGGAAGAAAGACCGTCGGCCTGTTCGATCAAACCGGATTCGGAAGTGATGTTTCCGGCCTCGTCTACTTTCAGGTAGGCCCTGTTCTTGTATAGTTCAGTCCAGAAATTCACGCCTTCGGGAATATAGGTTCCCATATTTTCCGTAAACAGGGCGTCAAATGATCTCCAACGTAACAAATCTCTCTGTCTGAAACCTTCGCCGATAAATTCGCAACGACGTTCACGGCGTATATTATATAAGGTTTCATCCACTTTCTGAGAGCCGGAATAAACACCCCAGTCGGGTTCTTTGGAGAGATCGGTAGCCGCAATCGTTTTGCTGAAATCCGGATCTACGCCTGCGCGTTCACGTATCTGTCGCCAATAAGTAGCAGCCGTATTGTCTATTGATCCGTTTTTCACGTAAGAAGCCTCGATATAGTTCAGGTAAGCTTCAGCGGCACGGGCAACAATCAAACCGTTCGTACCGCGGATACCACTTCTGATCTGGGTCATATCATAGCAATAATGTTTGCGGATGCGGAAACCGGTACGGTCGCGGTGTTCCGTCAACCCGATTACGGTGGGTGCATCGTAGTAACCGATCGAATCTTCGCTAGACAATGCAGTCGTTTCCCCGAAGAGGAACAATTGCAGACGGCCGTCGCGATTTGTTTTCTGTTCATCGATACTTACATCACCTTTATAACCGGAGTTTGCCGCATAAATAGGCAAGCCGTTTTCCATCAGGTAGGCATCGACATAACTTTTAGTCATACCGTTGTTACCACCTTGTTGAATATAAGGCATATATCCGTGTGTCACACTCAGGTCTGCATCGAACTGTCTCCATAAGATCACTTCATTTACCGAACTTGGGTCCGGCATACTGAACATCTCGAAGTATGGATTCCAGCCGTATAGCTGGTTGACCGCCGGGTTTTCTACCTGGGAATTCTGAACCAGAGAAAGATTATCAGCAACTTCTTTTGCCGCATTCATTGCTTCGGTCAGGAAAAAGTTGATTTCGCTGTCGATATTGAATGATTTTCCCTGATTGTATGACATGGTAGCTCCCGGCCATCCCTGTTCACCCGGAACACGTGGTGTGCCTTGATGGTATTTCTCGAATGTACCTTCAAATAAGGCTACTCTCGATTTCGTCAACAAGGCAAGTTCCCGGTTGATGCGTACCTTATTATAAGCACTTCCTGTTTTCAACATGGAGATGGCCTTGTCGAGGTCTTCCAGGATGAAACGGGCTACTTCATTACGCGGGGCGCGTTTGCTGGCCTCTACCAGTTCTTCTGTCCGGTCGGGATATACTTGCGTAATGATCGGGAAGTCGCCATAGGTAGTCATACGATCAAAATAAACAAGGGCACGCATGTAATAGATCTCGCCGATATAGTGTTTTATATCTTCTTCGGCACCAGTGATCACACCTGCTTCATATTTCGGCAATACGGTTTCCAGGAAATAGTTCATAGCACGGATCAGGCTGAAATCGATTTTCGAGCTTGAAGGAACCAACCAGCGTCCGGGAGCATAGTAATTCGTGTTCGCTTCACCTACAACCATATTATCCGTATCGCCGTCGGCGTTGATAGGACCGGCATTATATCCGCCGGCATAGTTGGCAATGATCGTTGTATAATAATTCACGGCATACGCGGCCAATTCCTCTGCTGAATTGAAATATTGCTCCGGCGTAATGCTTGAGACTGGTTTTCTGTCCAGGAAATCGTTGCAGGCCGGCATAACCAGTCCTATGGTTGCAACCATCGAACAGATACATATATTTTTTAAATTCAGTTTCATATAATTGATAATATTTAGAAGTTAACATTCAAACCTACAGATATTGTACGTGACAATGGATACAGTTTACCGTCACCCCAGTCACCACCCAATGTTTCGGGATCGAATACCCCTGTGATATCGGAGATAGTCAATAAATTGTCACCGGATAAGTACACGCGTACAGAAGACATTCCTGCCTTTGAAGACCATTGTTTCGGTAACGTATATCCTATTTGTAAATTCTTCATTCGGATATAAGCTGCATTTTGTAAATAACGAGTCTGTCTGTATTGGTTTTTGCCTCCGTTAAAGCTGGCTCGCGGATAATAAGCGTTCAGGTTAGCACCGAGCGCATCATCTTCGCCACGCCAGAAATCCCAATGTTCTGTAAATCCGGCAGATTGCCACATACCTCCGTTTGCTCCCCAGAAATACGGACCGTCCAGCCAATAATCGCGTTTACCGATACCCTGGAAGAAGACAGAGAAATCAATGCCTCTCCAAGCAGCATCCAACGTCAAACCGAAATTATAACGAGGCGTGCTGTTACCGATTACTTTCATATCCCCCGGGTTGTCTACTGTATTGGCACCGTTATTTATCACACCGTCGCCATTCAGGTCGGCATACATGATATCACCGGCACTCCAGCTGGAACCCCAACTCGGTTTGTTATTAACCAGATGTGCGTCCATCTCGGCCTGTGTCTGTGCAATTCCGACTGTCGTATATCCCCAGAGTTCATTCAGCTTCTTCCCGCCATAATGACCGGAAGCCAATGTTTTCGACTCGTTCGGATAATTCATGATTTCCTGTTGTGCATCGGATAAGACGAATCTGACACCATAGCTGAAATCGCGGATGCGGTCTCTCCAGGAGAGTTCCACTTCAAAACCGTAGGATTTCATATCCGAGTTATTGATCTTCGGAGCAGCAGCACCTAAAACGGAAGGTAATTCGGGAGCCGGACCGATCATATCATACGTGTAACGTGTAAAATAGTCAAACGAACCTGTCAAGCGGTTACTCAGTAAAGACCAGTCTAATCCGACATCCCATGATTCGATTGTTTCCCATGTTTTCAAAGAGCTCACGATACCCGGTAGACCGGCAAGGTTCGGTTTTGTGCCACCTACCAACCAGGAACCGTTAGCCGTGCTTGTCGGCATTGTCTGATAGAAAGGATACCAGGCATCATTTGTATTGGTGTTTCCTAACTGTCCCCAGGAACCTCTCAGCTTCAATGTACTGAAGATATCAGCCAAATCACCGAAGAATGCTTCACGTGCGATGTTCCAACCGGCAGAGAATGACGGGAAGAATCCCCAACGTTTATCATCGATAAAACGGGATGAACCGTCATAACGTCCGTTCAGTTCGACCATATAACGGTCTTCGTAATTATAGTTGATACGACCGAAGAAACCAGCTACGGAGTTTTCGGCACGACCACCGCTCACTTTCTGTTCGCTTGTAGTCTGACCGAGATAAGGCGTTTCTGCTGAAATCAGTTTATCACCCTGACCGGAAGTAGAGTCATACTTAGTCAACTCGGCATTAAAACCGACCATGGCTTTAATGAAATGCCCGTTGAACGTTTTCGAATAGTCGGTATAAATATTAGTCGTGAAATAATCTTCTTTATAGCGATATTCGTACACACGGCTGGCACCCGGAGAATAGGAGGCTCCTCCATCCCAACTGATATAATAAGGACTTCCGTCTGCATAATGAGCCGATACCGGTAAAACCGCATAATGCTGGTTATTAGTATAGGTACGCATATTTCCGTCGGCGTGGATGAACCAGTCTTTTACCGGTTCGAACACAAAACCTAACTGCTGGGTGTAATAATTCTTCTGGTGCGTTTGAGTACCTCCGTCTTGCATCTGAAGTAATTCCATACCGTCTGTCAGGTAACCGTTGTCATCATACACCGGACAAGTCGGCCAGCGACGTGCGATATTATGGAAGAACAATCCCGTCATATAAGTCGGGCGGTCGTAATCTTCGCGTGTCCATTTATTGGTATAGTTCATTGTTGCCCAGTCTGTCAGTTTAGCGGAAATCTTCGCATCCATCGTATAACGGTTGAATTTGTCTTTTCCGTAACGGATCAAACCGTTCTGGTTCATAAAGCTACCGCTTACACGGTAAGTAACTTTTTCACTACCTCCGCTGACACTCAGATTATGTTCATGCGAAGGAGCCCAGTTGCGATAAACTTCTCCAAACCAGTTTGTATTGGCATTTGCACCTGCATACATATTCCATTTTCCCTGCGAGTTGGGAGTGGAAACCGTTGATATCTTCCCTGCCTGGTAATCGACAATACGCTGCATTACTTCGGCACTGAAAACGGCACTTTGACCGGCATTTGCCGCTGCTGCATTAAAATATTGTGCGAACTGATAAGAATCCATCATTTCAGGAATCTGCAAAGCATCTGTAAAACGGACGTTACCGGAATAGCTGACATTTGTTTTTCCGGCTTTACCGCCTTTGGTTGTGATCATGATAACACCGAACGATGCACGTGCTCCGTAAATAGAAGCGGATGCCGCATCCTTCAAAACTGAAATTGATTCGATATCGTTCGGGTTGATCGCATTCATGTTTCCTTCGATACCGTCGATCAGGATGAGCGGGGCTGATCCTGAACCGTCGCCAATCGTACCGGTACCACGGATATTTACATTCATTGTATTATCCAGCGAACCGCCACCACTGTTTACGGAGAAGTTCAGACCCGGAACAACTCCCTGTAAGGCTTGGGAGACGTTCTGAACTGGTCTTGATTCGATAACTTCTGCATTAACCATGCTGACAGATCCTGTCAGGTTTACTTTCTTTTGCGTACCGAACCCTACAACTACCACCTCATCCAGTGTTTGGGTGTCTTCTTTTAATTGTACTTTGATAGGGCTTTGGCCGGTGTACTTAATTTCCTGTGGTGTATAACCGATGAAGGAGACTTGTATCACATCTCCTCTTTTGACATTGGAAAGGCTAAAATTTCCGTTCATGTCTGTGACGGTTCCGTTTGTGGTTCCTTTTACTACAACAGAGGCCCCGGTAACAGGCCCGAACTCATCTTCGATAGTTCCTGTGATTTTTTCTGTTTGTTGTGTGATCGAAGTTCCAGTACTGACTTCAGAGGCGTGAACATTCCCTCCAAAAGAGAGAGCCAGCGAAAGTAGTATGAAACTAACTGTTTGCGTTTTTTTAAGCATAGTAGTACTTTTAATTTTGTTTAAATTAAAACGTTGTTAACTCTAAGGTAATCCCAAGCTTTTCAGCAGTTTACGCGTTAGCGCAGAGCATTTCACTTTTGTTTTTTGTATTAGTTCTGATAGAACTAATATCTTTTGGGCAGATTTGAAAAAGGGAAAATAACGCGTAAGCTGTTGTTTTTTTCAGTGTAGTAGAATGGCGGGGAGTATAGGTCTAATTTTTTAAGTGATATTTTAAATATATTCTATAATTATAGGAATAAATTGACGAAATATTGAAATACATGATAGAATATTAAAAAATATATTATATATTTGTAGCGAATATTTAAATAGTTCTATCAGAACTCAGGTCGTTTTTATACTTCTTTTATCTTTGTCTTTTTTATCTTTTTATTTTTTGTAAATATCTACATTTCAGTAAATTGGCTTTCCTTTTTTGGGATACTCCTTCTAATATGATCATATAGGGGAAAGATTATGTGCAGGCATCCGTCAGATAAGTTCTAAACTAAAGTACGTTATGAAAATAATTAGAGCATCAGTGAGGTAAATGTTATTTTGTTATTTGCTAAATTATAAAATATCGTCTTATACTGATATATCAAAATGATATTTTATCTCGTTGTAGTTGCGTTGTGTTGGGTAAAGGGCGGGGCGATTGAGTTTTATGCGATTGTCGGGATTTTGTGATATGACATAATGGTATGTTGTGCGTTGATTTGATGTTGTTATATATTATTCTTTCGCGTTTTAGTGTCAAAGTTTATGCTGTCAGGTTTGTTTGTGTTCATAATGTATTTTTAAAACGCTCTGTTATAATGTTGTTCCAGATCGTAAAACCTGTTGGATAACATCTATTTCCCACTTATAAAGTTGTAAACGACTATTCGTTTTGACTATAATTAACATTTTTCTTGTTTAAAACAAATTAACAATCCGTTTAAAACGAAAAAAAATTCGTTTTAAACGAGTTTGGAAAAATGATTAGGAAAAGTAGGAAATCTATTTGAAGAAGAAAACTGTTAATATATATTTATTTTGATGTGCTAGAATGATTACTTGGCTTGGTTGTGCAGTTATATAAATAGGCTTAATATGCTATTTGAGTCATAAAATGATCTTTTTAGCTATCGTTTTGTTATTTATGCTTTTTCATGCAATGATATTGAAGGCCAATAAACTTTTTAATGTGAGCAAAAATTCGTAATATTGCTTATTACTAACTTTAATACATAAGGTTATGGAAAAGAAAGCATTTAGAAAACGGATGATAACTCCGAAACATCTCTCAATCGCTGTTTGTGTATTGATTATTTTGGGGTTATTTTATTTGAATAATCTTCCTTGGTTTACTTATATTATAGTACTGGCACCGCTTATTATTGCCTTCCAGCCTTATTATGTAGATGACAAATATTTGACGCAAGGTAATTTCATCGCTGTCCCAGTTGAATCCATTGATAAGATATTAGTAAAAGAATCTGGCAGTGTGGTGGTCTATTACAGCAGACCTTATAAAGACAAGGAGTACACCAACACGGTCTATCCGGTCGATACCGAAGGATTTGTGGCTGCTTTACAACAAGTAAATGAAGAAATGACTATCTTGCGCGAAAATTCGTAAAATGGATAGAGTCTTTAAATCTAAGATCGGCTGGTGGTATCATTTATTGATCATTGTGCTGGCAGTATTGTGTGTAATATCTGTGTTACATCAGAATGTAGCGGCTATTGTTACATCGTTGGTTGCCAGTGCATTGACGTTGCATGTATTTTTTAATACCTATTATGTGATTACGGCAGACGGAATGTTGCTGCTCCGTTGCGGCTTCTTTCCTAAAAAAGAGATTGCCATCGCTGATATAGAGGCGTTACAACCTTCCATTCTGCCTGTATTTAGTTATTCCTTATCGTTGGACAGAATCGTTATCTGGAAAGAAGGAAAAATGTGGATGTTGATATCTCCGCAAAACGAGAAAGAGTTTGTGAAGCTGTTGAAGAAAATTAATCCGGATATTCAGATCAAGAGTAATGAAGGATTGTTATGAAAGCGAAATTTAAAAAAGATTTCAGTCACAAGGCGATATGGTTTCCTATTGTCTTATTTTCTGTTTTTTTATTGTTAGTCTTACTTTGTGTGGCGTTGACTTCACTCAGATTTGCATACTGTGGAGGATTATTAGGTTGTTTGCCTTTTATGATAGTGGCCTATTTGAAACCTTATGAGCTGACCGATATAAATGTACTTCAAGGAAACGGAACGATTCAGGTAGATCAGATTTACCGTATTCAAGAAATCAATAAAGGGATCAGGGTATTCTATACTTGGCCAGGAGGTAAGGCTGAACGGAAACGTTTCTTTGCTGTGAAAGATATCGATACTTTTATATCAACTTTATTAGAAATAAATCCAAATATAAAACTTAATTAAATCTGAAAACATGAAATACGACGTTGCTATAATCGGGGGAGGACCTGCCGGTTATACGGCTGCTGAGAGAGCGGCTGCCAGTGGACTATCCACTGTGTTGTTTGAAAAAAATGCCTTGGGAGGTGTCTGCCTCAATGAAGGCTGTGTTCCCACAAAAACATTGCTTTATTCGGCTAAAGTGTATGATACTATTAAACATGCACAGAAATATGCTGTTAAAGCGGAGAATCCTACATTTGATTTTCCTAAAATTATTGCCCGTAAAAATAAGGTGGTGAAAAAGCTGACTGCCGGTATCCGAATGAAAATGACGGAACATGGGGTTGTTGTCGTCAACGGAGAGGCTGAAATTAAAGGGCGTGCTGCTGACGGAACTATCACTATCGCCTGTGGTGAAGAAACTTATGAGGCAGCCAACCTGTTACTGTGTACCGGCTCTGAAACGGTGATCCCACCGATCCCCGGCCTGGCAGAAACTGAGTACTGGACGAGCCGTGAAGCATTGCAGACAAAAGAGCTTCCCGCATCCCTCGTTATTATCGGTGGCGGCGTGATTGGTATGGAGTTTGCCTCTTTTTTCAATAGCATGGGAACGGAGGTACATGTGGTAGAAATGCTGGACAAAATATTAGGTCCGATGGATAAGGAATTATCCGATATGCTTCAGGCTGAATATGCAAAAAGAGGTATCAAATTCTATCTGAGTCATAAAGTGACAGCTGTTCATAATGGCGAAGTCACCGTTGAGAAAGACGGGGAGAGCTTTGTCATCAATGGAGAAAAAGTATTGTTAAGCGTTGGCCGCCATCCGGTAACCAAAGGTTTCGGACTGGAAACGTTGGGTGTCGAGCCTTTCCGGAACGGTATAAAAGTGAATCAATACATGCAGACTTCTTTGCCGAACGTATATGCTTGTGGTGATATCACCGCCTTCTCTTTGCTTGCCCATACCGCTGTAAGTGAGGCGGAAGTCGCCGTGAAACATATTCAGGGAAAAGCCGGTGGCGGAATGAGCTATAAAGCAATCCCGGGTGTTGTCTATACAAATCCGGAGATTGCCGGTGTAGGTAAAACTGAAGAAGAATTGCAGGCGGAAGGAATCCCTTATACGGTAAAGAAGTTGCCGATGGCTTTTTCCGGTCGTTTCGTGGCAGAAAATGAGCAAGGAAACGGTGTCTGCAAGCTGATCCTGGCCGAAGATGAAACGGTGATTGGCGCTCATTTGCTGGGAAATCCAGCTTCTGAACTGATCGTGATAGCAGGTCTTGCCATCGAGAAAGGCATGAAAGCCGAAGAGCTTAAATCAATCGTATTCCCGCATCCTACTGTCGGAGAGATAATCAAAGAAGCACTTTATTGATTTAAATCTCTATCTTTGCAAAGCTAAATCGCAGCGCATGGATATGTTTGAAGGGTATGTAGGCATTCGTTTATGGGACGGGCAGCTGGTGGATGATGTGATCTTCTCGCTGCTTTTGTCCCTGCTGATTGCCTTTGCTATTATATTTCGCTCTAATTTTCAGCATTTTGTAAAGATGCTGAAAGATGTCGTGTATCTGAAGGAGCGGCAAAACCTGTTTGACGAAACCATCGGTAAAAGTGGTTCTTTCTTCCGTAATTTTATGACTTTTCAGGCTTTGTTTCTTTGCAGTATTGCCTTGTTTGCCATTGCCCGGGCAAGAGGGATGGTCAATCATCTGGAAGAAAAGGAGGTACTCTTTGCCATTCTGATTATTTTTTCAGTATTATTTCTGTTTTACCAGTTCAAACAGTTGAGTTATTATCTGTTAGGCTTTGTCTTTTCGCCCCCCGATAAATATAAATTCTGGAAGAAGAATTATAATGCAATTATGGGGTCCTGGGGGATGTTATTATATATTCCGGTCGTATGGTTGATGTTCGTAGGAAGTAAAACATTAGCTCCCGTAATATTGTTTTGTATTTTCTATTTTTTGTGTCGTTTTGTAATAATTTATAAGACAATACGGATATTTCACAAGAATAATGTCGGTTTTTTATATATTAGTTTGTACCTTTGCACCCAAGAAATCCTACCCCTCATATTTTTGTATGAAGGTATGATTTTTTTGTATAACTTTATTGAGACGAGTACTCTATGGCATTGAACATCAAAAAGTTGCTGGTATCACAACCGAAGCCTGCATCCGAGAAGTCACCGTATTTCGACATTGCGGAGAAATATGGGGTCGAGATCGACTTCCGTCCTTTTATCAAAGTAGAAGCTCTTTCTTCCAAAGAGTTTAGACAGCAGAGAATTTCTATTCTGGACTATACGGCAGTAATATTTACCGCCCGTACAGCTATTGACCACTTTTTTCATTTATGTGAAGAACTACGTGTAGCCATTCCGGAAACAATGAAATATTTCTGTATGACAGAAGCTGTTGCAGTTTATCTTCAGAAGTATATCGTGTACAGAAAACGTAAAATCTTTTTTAGCCAGACCGGAAAGCCTGAAGATCTGGTGACTGTTATCGGAAAGCATGCGAAAGAAAAATATCTGGTGCCTGTATCCGATGTGCACAAAGATGATCTGTTGGCTATGTTGGAAGCTAAGAAAATCAACTACACAAAAGCTGTAATGTATAGAACGGTCAGTAACGAATTTGCGAAAGACGAGAAATTCGATTACGATATGTTGGTCTTCTTCAGCCCTTCAGGAATCTCTTCATTATTGAAGAACTTCCCGAACTTTAAACAGGAAGATATAAAGATCGGCTGCTTTGGCCCTACGACAGCGAAGGCTGTGAAGGACGCCGGACTCCGGTTGGATGTGGAAGCACCTACTCCCGAGGCTCCGTCGATGACGGCTGCTCTGGATTTGTATCTGAAGAAAGAGTTGGGTGGAAACAAAAAGAATGGAAAATAAAAGGTATACCCTTTCTAAAGAAGAGCGCCTGTCGTGGAAACGTTACATTGACCTGTTATTTGAAAAAGGACAATCGTTTGTGGCGTTTCCACTGCGGGTTGTTTATTTACCGCTGGAGGAAGAGATGTCTGCTCCTGTCTCTATCCTGATCAGCGTCCCCAAGAAGAAATTCAAACGCGCCGTAAAACGGAACCTGATCAAGCGTCAGGTGCGTGAAGCCTACCGGGTGCGTAAATACGATCTGATCGATCCGTTGACAGAAAAAAACAAGCGCATGCTTATTGCCTTCCTCTATCTGGATAAGGAAATCCATCCTTTTACCGATATGGAGAAAGCGATGACAAAAGCAATCAGGATATTGCGCGACAAGGAATAATGAAGAAATTCTTTACAACACTTCTCCTGTTGCCGGTTTATTTCTATAAATATTGTATCTCACCTATGACACCGGCTTCGTGCAGGTACACACCTACTTGTTCCGAATATGCTGTGCAGGCACTGAAAAAACACGGTCCCATAAAAGGTCTTTATCTGGCTGTCAAACGGCTGCTCCGATGCCATCCCTGGGGCGGAAGCGGATATGATCCGGTGCCGTAAAATCATTTCCCAGTTTCTTATTTTACTTCAAATTCTTTGTTGAAAGAGACTATCTTCCGGTCATCTGTTATCACGTCGATGAGCAGGCGGTATTTTCCCGGTTGTGACGGGGCTTTGATATGCTTTTCGGGTTGTTTGTCTGTGATGGTTAGTCCGAAGGGATAAACCGTCTCTCCCTGTGATCCGTCTTCATACGTCCGGGGAGTTTTTAATGTTTCGATTGCGATTGCTCCGTTGGGGGTGTTGTAAATTGTACTGCGTGAATCTTTCGGCTCGATCAGTTCGATAGATTTGATATCTCCAGCATTCCATTGCAGGATATGTTCAATGTTCCCGAAGACCGGTTCGCCATTTACGACGATATTCAAAGGAGTGTTTCCTCCGCTTAAAGAACTGTATTTTGCCGATTTCCAGACGATAGTCAGTTCGTTGTACTCTCTTTCCATTTTTTCTCTGTCTTTAGGTTCCTGGATGGCTGCGGCTTTCTGTAATAATCCGACTTCTCCGCTCCCGCTCCCTTTGCTCATTATCAAGCTGATTTTTGTAAACCGATTCAACAGGGAACGTATGCTTTGACCGGAGCGTTGGGCTAATGTCTCTTCATCGATATAATTATTCGGATTCCGGTTCATTTCCCGGAAGTCTACCTTCTTATGGGTTTGTACGGTTACATTGTCGATATGATAAACACGTTGTTCATTTTCATCAATGCTATACCGGATACTGGTATCACCCAGGATAATATCTGTCTGTAACCGGGTTTTCAGGAACAGCGGGTTCGGTATGTTGATTTCAGGATATGTCTCTTCCGATAAGGTGAACGAACAGTCTGTCTTTTTTCCTTTATTGTTTTTGCCGGTCAGCAGGAATCCGGTGCCGTCCGGGTAATTGTCGACCGGAAGAATAAAGTTACCCTCCTTATCAATCTCGCCGGTATAAAAAGAAAAGTCCTTTGTGTTTTGCACATCGATCAGTCCGGGACCGAAAGGCTTGTCTTTATCTTTCCAGGCTTTTCCCGATAGAAAAAGCCCGTCTTCGATAGGGTATTGATAAGCTATTCCTTCTTTTAATATGGTTTCAGGTGCGAAAAGAACAAACCGGGCTATATATAGCCAATGGTTTAATTCCGTATTCAGTTCCTCTGTCTGTTGACTGTTTATAAATGGAAAACGAACCGGCGAAATAATATCTCCACCGAGCCATAAAGCCGGGTAGGCTTGTGTGGCTAGCAGGTCATGCTGTCGGGCTATCCGGACGAAGACAGAACTATTCTGTGGGGTATCCAGCTGAAACTTCAGGAAATCTTGCGGGGAGACAGTCGTCTGTGGTAATAAGCAGTTGAATATGATCTGTTTTTCTTCCGGGCTTTCTTGCCATAAAATGCGTTCACTTAACAAATTGAATGCGCTGTCCGTCAAAAAAAGAGCAAGTGCTCCTGTCGGATAATCGGATAAGTCGACGGCTGCTATCTTTTGTTCGGCATGGAAGGGGATTTCCTGTAGTCCTTTGCCGGAATGATATAGGAACAACCGGTAATGGCTCCCTTCTTCATTTGACAGGATACGGCATGACAGGCGTTTTCTGTTTATGACAGCCTGTAAGGTGGCTTCTGCCGGATTCAAATTCAATGGGAAGGTAAAGAAACGCCCGTCATATTCTGCCTGTAACTGATATTGTTTATCTGTTTCCGGTTGGAATGTGAGTTTCCCTAATCCGTTTTCAGAAACTGGAATATGATGTATTATCGTATCATTTTTCTCATCGAGAAGGAATGCCTGGGTAGTGGAAACAGGGAAACCGTCATCATCAGTTAGCTGAAACACTGCATTTTGTTGGAATCCATTCACGAATCTGCCTCCTTCCGGAAAGAAGTGACTGTGTATTTCGCGGGCCGGCTTTTCTTTTTTCGGATGTGTTGCTCCCAGCAAGAATGGCACTATGGCAAAACTTTCCGTTGAATAGTTCTGCATCAGCCGGGTGTATGCCCGCAGATAACAGATATTTGATCTCCATTCAGGCGAAGTCGGGATAGCGGTATAAAAATATCCCTTTTCGTCGCATGTTATTTTTTGTCTGAGTAGGAGAGAATCTTTCTGGTCGATGCATTCCAGATAAACGTATCGGCTATATGGCTGGTACTCCGGATTACCCGGTGCGAACAGTTGTCCGCTGACTGATAATGTATCGCCCGGCATACAACTTTCTTTAGCAGGGGCCACAAAAATTTGTTCTGTATGGAAGACTTGGGCAAAACTGTGTTGCAGGCAAAACAGGCAGATCAGTGTCAATACGGATTGGCATATATTCAAGCGTTTCATAAGAGTGGTTTTTATTCGTGTTTGCAATATACGTATAATAATGTGTGTTTACAAGATATTCTTCCGTCTATTTGTTATATTTGTCGTTCATTATGAATGAATTGAAAAGGCAGATAAATACTGTATATTATGATATACATGCTCACTCGGTACAGACTTTTGTGGCAGAGGATGTAGTGGCTTGTTACAATGTAATTGTAGGAAAAGGCACTCTTTCAGATGTATCTTCCGGGCAACCTGTATCCTGCGGTATCCATCCGTGGTATATCCGGGAGGAGGAGGCGGTAGAGCAACTGGCGTGGTTCCGGGAATTGGCCCTGAATGAGCAAGTGATAATGATAGGAGAAGCCGGGCTGGATAAGCAAATATCCATACCGTTTGATTTGCAGGTCAAGGTATTTGAAGAACAGATTCGTGTTTCTGAAGAGTTGAAGAAACCCTTGATCATCCATTGCGTCAGGGCGTGGGAAGAATTGATCGCTATCCGTAAGAAATGCGCTCCGTCTATGCCCTGGATTATTCACGGCTTCCGTAAAAAGGGAGAGCAGGCTGAGCAATTATTGAAACAAGGCTTTTACCTCTCTTTTGGGGAGCACTTCCAGGAATCGGCTTTGCGCAAAGCCTGGCCGGAACGTTTGTTGATTGAAACAGACGAATCCTCCTGTCCTATACAGGAAATCTATCAGCATATCGCTGCTGCCCTTCAAATATCTGTTGATGAGTTGGGTAACCAGGTTGAACTAACAGTACATCGTCTGTTACCGATTCTATGAAGTGCATAATTGTAACAATTTTGCTACAATTATGTAACATTTTCATCACGTTTATGTTCACTTTATGATTTATGTGTCTGCATAAAGTCGTATCTTTGCCCACATTAACTATATAATAATGAATAATTAAAACGATGAATTTTGTTGAAGAATTAAGATGGAGGGGCATGATTCATGATATGATGCCCGGAACAGAAGAGCAGTTACAGAAAGAAATGACTTCTGCGTACGTAGGCATTGACCCGACGGCCGATTCATTACATATCGGACACCTTGTTAGTGTAATGATGCTGAAGCATTTGCAGCGTGCCGGACACCGTCCTATCGCTCTGGTCGGTGGTGCCACCGGTATGATCGGAGACCCTTCAATGAAGTCTGCAGAACGTAATCTGCTGGATGAAGCAACGCTTCGCCACAATCAGGACAGCATCAAAAAACAGTTGTCAAAGTTCCTGGATTTCGATTCAGATGCTCCTAACGCAGCCAAGTTGGTGAACAACTACGACTGGATGAAAGAGTATACCTTCCTGAATTTTATCCGTGATATCGGTAAACACCTGACAGTTAATTATATGATGGCTAAGGATTCTGTAAAGAAACGTCTTAGCTCCGAATCGAGTGTAGGTATGTCCTTCACTGAATTTTCTTACCAGTTGTTGCAGGGATACGATTACCTGTTCCTGTACCAGAACGAAGGTTGCCGCTTGCAGATGGGTGGTTCCGACCAATGGGGTAACATCACTACCGGAACTGAACTGATCCGCCGTAAAACAGGTGGTGAGGCATTCGCCCTGACCTGCCCGCTGATCACAAAGGCCGACGGTGGTAAGTTCGGTAAGACGGAATCGGGTAACGTATGGTTGGACCGTCGTTATACCTCTCCTTACAAATTCTACCAGTTCTGGTTGAACGTAAGCGATGCCGATGCCGCCAGATATATCAAGATCTTCACAGACCTGAGCAAAGAAGAAATAGCCGCATTGGAAGAGGAACAGGCCGCAGCTGCCCACCTTCGTCCGTTGCAGAAACGCCTGGCAAAGGAAATCACTGTAATGGTTCATTCCCTGGAAGATTACGAAGCTGCTGTTGAAGCATCCAATATCCTGTTCGGTAACTCTACCCACGAATCTTTGATGAAGCTCGACGAAGACACGCTGTTGGCCGTATTTGAAGGCGTTCCGCAGTTTGAGATCAGCCGTGACGAACTGAGTGCCGGCGTAAAAGCTATCGACCTGCTCACAGAGAAAGCTGCCGTTTTCGCTTCAAAAGGTGAGATGCGTAAACTGGTGCAGAGTGGCGGTATCAGTGTAAACAAAGAAAAACTGGCTGATGCAGAAACTGTTATCGACTGTTCTTCTCTGTTGAATGAAAAATACCTGCTGGTTCAGAGAGGTAAAAAGAACTATTATCTGCTGATTGCAAAATAAGAAAAATGCTGAAAACGCTTGCAAGGTAAGATTTTATTCTTACCTTTGCATCGCTTTAGATAAAGCGCCGGATTGTCCCATGGTGTAATGGTAGCACTACAGTTTTTGGTTCTGTCTGACGAGGTTCGAGTCCTCGTGGGACAACACAATCTAAATAGACCGTTTATTATCAATATGATAGTAAACGGTTTTTCTTTTGCGGTAAGAATATCAACATCAAAGTAGAATAGTATGGAACAACTGCAGTTGATACAAAGTAAGATATACGAGGTAAGAGGGCAAAAGGTCATGCTGGACTTTGATTTAGCTGAGATGTACGGTACTGAAACAAAATACCTGAAACGATCTGTAAAGAATAATATTAGGCGTTTCCCGGCACCGGACTTTATGTTTGAGTTAACAAAGGATGAGTGGGAGTCTTTAAGGTGCAATTTTAGCACCTTAAACAAAGGTAGAGGGCAGCATCCTAAATACATGCCGTACGCTTTCAGTGAGTTAGGGGTTTCAATGTTGAGTAGTGTTCTCAACTCTGATACGGCTATTGAAATAAACTTACGTTTTTCTTTTAGGGGGCTGAGAATTTGGTACAAATAAAAATAAATGGATATTTTTGAGGCAGTGTTTAAATTATTAATAGTGTGATATGCCTTATTCTTTGTTATCCGATACTGAATTATGGAACCTTTTCCTGAAAGGAGATAAAAAGGCATTGGCTTATATTTATAAAAAGCAATACCGGTTACTGCTTGCTTACGGTATAAAACTTTGTAATGATCCAGAGCTTGTCAGGGATTGTATCCAGGATCTGTTTGTAAAGCTACATACGAATAGAAGTAATCTGAGTGAGACTATAAATATTAATACATACCTTATTTGTGCACTTAAACATCGTTTGTTTAAAGAAGTGTCAAGCTCCGTACAGATGGAAACAATCGAAGATTTTCTCTTCGACTTTACTGCAGATGAAGAGTTTTTTGATCGTTTTGTAGACAATGATGAGGAATGGATGCAGAAAAAGAAGCTTGAGAAAGCTATAAAATTACTGTCTTCGCGTCAGAAGGAAGCAATTTATCTTCGTTTTATTCGCGATCTGTCCTATGAGGAGATAGGAGAGGTGTTGGGGATAAACTATCAGTCTTCCAAAAATTTAGTGTCCCGAACATTGATCAAATTACGTGAATTTTACCTCTCTCTCTAAAGAGGTATTTATCAGAAAGTGTTAAAATTTTGCTTGTCTCATCTTTTTCTTTAAAAAGTTGAGTACTTTTTCCTGTAGAAGGTGTTTTTGATATAAAGACTTAAAAAAATGAAATCTGCTATAGGGAAAGAACCGAAAATACAGTTTGGGAAAATGATCCGTAAACATCTTCTTGCTTATCGTCATTATGAAGCAGATAGGTATGGCGAAGGAGAACGGGAAAGTTGGAACGTAATCACTGAACGTATTGAAAGGATGGAGCGGCATGCGATACGTCGCAGGCTTCTTTATACTGTAGCAGCTGCTGTAGTCCTGTTTGTCGTCGGGGGTATCTCTTTTTGGCTGCATTCAGGCAGGATAGACGGACAATCTATTGAGGAACTCGCACAAACATTAAGTACTCAGGAAACAGGGAATAATAAAATATTGCTTGTTACTACCGGAGAAAAGCTGCTGAATGTAGATGATGATGCCAGCCTGAAATATAAGAGCGATGGAACAGTCATTGTCAATTCTCAGACTGTAGGTCAGGAAGTCAAATCTGATACAAATGAGTCTCCTGTCTATAATCAGATAATTGTGCCTAAAGGGAAGCGGACCCATATTTATTTTGCTGACGGAACGCATATTTATGTGAATTCAGGGACAAAAGTTACTTATCCCGCAGTATTTTCGAAAGAAAAACGTGAGATATATGTAGACGGGGAAGTTTATCTGGAGGTGAAGCGTGATGTAAACCGACCGTTTTATGTGAAGGCGGAAGGCATGAGTGTTCAGGTATTGGGAACCTCATTCGGCGTCTGTGCCTATAAAGAGGATAAAGAATCGTCGGTTGTTTTAGTCTCCGGGAAGGTTGAGGTCGAAACAAATGCAAAACAGAAAGTTACATTAGCGCCTGACGAATTATTCAGCATGAAAAATTCGGAAATAAGTACGCGCAAAGTGGACGCTTCGGAATATGTCTGCTGGACGCAGGGACTGATGATATTTAACAAGGAACCTCTCGATAAGGTGTTCAACCGTTTGTCCCGCTACTATGGACAGGATATCAGATATAAGGGAAGCGTAGGGCAACCGTATTATGTGAGTGGAAAACTGGATCTGAGGGATAGCCTTGAAGAGGTATTGAGACTGGTCACAGGCTTTGCCCCGGTAACATTTGATAAAACAGAAAATGTTATCACAGTGGAACTGATAGAATAAAAATAAAATAAATCCGGAATATTAACCTTTTAAATCGTAATGCCTATGGAGTGAATTTGGAACTGTAAAAACGAACCGGATAATACTGGGAATATTATCCGGCCTGAGTTTTCAATTAAACGTTAGCTGTTAACTATTTATTGTTTAACGAAAAAACATCACAAATGTATGAAAAAAGAACATGCCTTGATAAAAACACTTACCAAAATACCTAAAAGTGTTTTCTTTTTCTGCTTTTTAATAAACCTGAGTATAGGCAGTGTATTTGCTGCCGAAGCATATGCACAGTCGGCTACGCTGACTATGCGGATGAATAATAAATCAATCAAAGAGGTTTTCAATTACATAGAGAAAAACAGTGAATTTGTATTTGTCTATCTGGACAATGTGATTGATTCCCATAAAGTTGTTGATGTAAATGTCGATAATCAGCCTGTAACGGTGATACTCGACCAGTTGTTTAAAGGGACGGATCTCACTTATAAAATTGATAATCGGCAGATACTTGTCAAAAGGAAAGAAGCTGCTACATCTGCATTGCCTTCCGTTCAGCAGTCAATAGATATTTCCGGTGTGATAAAAGATGATACCGGTGAGCCGGTCATTGGTGCCAATATTTTGGTAAAAGGAACTAATAACGGTGTGATAACCGATCCTGACGGGCGTTTTAACCTGAAAATATCGCAGGCGAATGCTATATTGGTAGTTTCTTATATCGGATACCTGTCACAGGAAATACCGGTAGGGAGCCAGCGTACCTTTACTATTGTATTACATCCTTCGACAGAGCATATAGGGGAAGTTGTAGTAACGGCTTTAGGTATCAAACGCGAGACTAAAGCATTGGGATATGCCGTACAGGAAGTTAAAGGCGAATCCCTGACGGAAGCCCGCGAGAATAATGTTCTGAATAGCCTGAGTGGTAAGCTCGCTGGGGTACAGATCAGCCGGAGCGGTAACGGGGAAGGCGGTTCCAGCCGTATAGTCATTCGTGGTAATAACTCCATTGCCGGTAATAATGAACCATTGGTGGTGGTGGATGGTGTCCCTGTCAATAACTTTAACAGTGGAACTTCCGGTATAGATCAGTGGGGTGGTAGTGACGGCGGTAATGGCTTGTCTGATATAAACCCCGATGATATCGAATCGATATCCGTTTTGAAAGGTGCAGCCGCTGCCGCCTTGTACGGAGCACGCGCCGGTAACGGTGTCCTGATGATTACAACCAAGAAGGGTTCCAAAGCAAAAGGACTGGGAATTACCTGGAACTCAAATGTAATGATGGAAACTCCGTTGATTAAACCTAAAATGCAGAACCAGTACGGACAAGGTACGAATGGCATATTCGATGCCAACAGCAATTATAGTTGGGGAGCGAAGATGGAAGGTCAGATGCTGAAAGACTGGACTGGTCAGGAACGCCCTTATTCGCCCTATGATAATGATATCACCGACTTTCTGGGGACCGGTGTGACGACAACAAACACATTGGAAGCAAACGCTGTAAATGAAAAAACATCTTTCCGGGGAACGTTGTCGTATCAACGTATGGATGGGATTATTCCTACCAATTATCAGGATAAATATATGCTGAACTTACGTTCTACGGTCAATCTCAGCAAAAAACTTTCTTTGGATGCTAAAGTCAACTATGTGAAACAGCGTGGTTGGAACCGTCCGCAATTGACAGGCAGCCCGGAGAATATCATGGCTAACTACCTGATGATGCCCCGGAATGTGCATTATTCGGATATGGTTGGTGGTGTAGATGAGAACGGAGTTGTAAAGCGCTGGACGACGGATGAAGCGAACTATGTGTTGAATCCCTATTATACAACCGATTTCAATAAGAATAATAACCAGCGTGACCGTTTTATCGGTTTTCTGGCTTTGCAGTACACCCCTACATCCTGGCTGACCATCAAGTTGCGTCACGGTGAAGATATGTATTGGGAAAAAGGGGATTGGCGCCATGCTTCCGGTACTCCTTATGGAAAATATAACGGAAAAGGTGATTACGGCTTGAATACGGGTGACTTCAGGGAACGAAATACGGATGCTTTGGTAACTGCTTCAAAAGATAACTGGTGGGATTCCGGTTTCTCCGGGAGCCTGAGTGTCGGTGGCAACCTGATGTTCCAGCAAAGTAATTCGTATGCGATGTCGACAGGCTTGTTGGCGATCCCTGATTTCTTTGCGATCAGCAATGGCGAAACGCCTACTCCAAGTAATTATATCACCAAGAAGTCAGTAAATTCAGTATATGGTTTTGCTCAGTTGAGTTATGGAAACTGGGTTTTCGTGGATGTGACAGCCCGCAACGACTGGTCGTCTACACTGCCTTTCAGGAACCGTTCGTTCTTCTACCCTTCAGTAGGGCTTGGCTGGGTTGTGTCGGATATGCTTCGTTCGTATGAAGTGAATGTGCCGGAATGGTTGTCCCTCGCAAAACTGAGAGCCTCCTATGCGGAAGTTGGTAACGATACCGATCCTTACCGCTTACTCACCACTTATGGTATTTATACTGTTATCGATGATATCAAGGGAGCATCGACTGCCAGTACGATCCCATTGGCAGACCTGAAACCGGAGCTGATCAAATCGACCGAGGCTGGTTTCGATATCCGTTTCTTTAATAACCGGTTGGGAGCGGATTTTACCTGGTATAAGAAAAATGCAACCAACCAGATTCTGGCTCTGCCTATCTCCTCGACAACCGGTAAGAGTTCCCGGATGATCAATGCCGGAAATATTCAGAATACAGGTATAGAGATCGTTCTAAGCGGAACTCCGGTTCGGACGAAAGACTTTGAATGGAATGTATCTGTAAATTATTCGAAGAATAGCAATAAGATCAAAGAATTACATCCGGATTCCCGGCGTTTTATCCTGTCGAATACCGATTTCGTGAATGTGGTTGCTACGGAAGGCAGTACGTATGGCGATTTGTACGGGCGGGCTTACCAGCGTGACGAACAAGGGCGTAAGATTATTGATGAGAATGGTCTGCCATTGTTGGAAAGCGATATGAATACTAAAATCGGTAATTATATGCCCAAGTGGACAGGAAGTATGATAAACTCATTTACCTATAAGAATTTATCATTCAGTTTTATGCTGGATATGCGTTATGGTGGTGATATTTTCGTAAACTCTCTGGCTCGTGGTTCCCAATACGGTACAACTGAAATGTCGTTGGCAGGCCGTGACGAATGGTATGCCGGTACAGGTGGTATCGTGGTGGACGGAGTTACTGCCGACGGAAAACAGAATACAGTCGCAGCTAATCCCCAGGCATACTGGGACCGTGTATCTCGTGCTGGTGAAGAATTTATCTACGACGGAACCAATCTTCGGTTACGTGAACTGACTATTGGCTATATGTTCCCTAATAAGATGCTGGCCAAAACTCCGTTTACCAATCTGAAACTGAGTTTTGTAGGTCGTAACCTGTGGCTGATCAAAAACAATATTCCGGGGTATGATCCCGAATCTTCTTACAGTACGGGAAACGGGCAGGGTATTGAATATGCCTCACTGCCATCCATGCGTAGTTTCGGTTTCAACCTGAATGTTTCTTTCTAAACGATTGTTGGATCATTAATAGTATTTGATATGAATATACATATAAAATCATATTTGTTAGGTTTGGCTTTTTGCGGAGTAGCCTTAACCTCGTGCGAGAGTTTCGATAGTATCAACCTCAATCCGAACGACCCGACACCGGAGACCGTCGATCCCACGTTCCTGTTGACTCCGACGATGATAAAAGGAACATTGGATGTAGATATGTATCAGCGCATTCACAACCTGTATGTGGATAATTTCGCGCAGTATTTTGCAAATGATAAATATGCCTCTAACAACTGTGTGCCGGTAGAAAGCTGGACACAGGATTTTTGGAATATGCACTGGCAATGGATCGATGCACTGAATGAAATAATTAAAAACTATTCTGACGATCCCAAATTGGTAAATACCGTTCAGATAGCTCGTATCTGGAAAGTCTGGCTATTTCATAGGGCTACCGATTTGTGGGGGGATATCCCTTATTTTAAGGCTGCCGATGGTTCCGGCCTGGCTGCGCCCTATGATCCTCAGAAAGATATTTATTATGATATGTTCAAGGAGTTGGCGGAAGCGTCTGCCGCATTGGACGTACAAGGGGCGAACCCTGGTAAAGGTGATTTGATATTCAATGGAGATATAACCCGTTGGAAAAGCTTCGCCAATAGTTTGCGGTTGCGTCTTGCCATGCGCCTGACGGAAGTCGACCCGGCGAAAGCGAAAGAAGAAGCCGAAGCCGCTGTGACAGCAGGTGCATTACTCGGATCGAACAACGATAATGTGAAGATCTGGCGTTGCCAGAGTTATATCTTTGACGGACGGTTCTATTATGCGAATGCTCATTTGTTCAACGGGAAACGGCAGACTATGAGTTACTCGATGGAGAAATTGCTGACAGGTTTGGGTGGTATCCCGTTCCCGGAAGGAGAAGGATATACGAATGTACCTGCCTGTGTCGATCCGCGCGGTCCTGTTTATTTTAATGTGACTAACGAGTATAATGGTGCAACTGAAGATTTCCGGGGAAGATGGAAAGGCGTTCCGTCCGGTCTGCCGGTAGCGGAAAGAGAACTTCCCGAGAATTCCCGGACGAATAACTCCCGCATTGGAGTCTATTATGTGAGCGACACGAAGACCCCGGGAGTTCCTTTTACCATCCAGTTTAACCGCGACCAGATTCTGATGTATTACGCCGAAATATGTTTCCTGCGTGCGGAAGGGGCACTCCGTGGCTGGAATATGGGAGGCTCTGCAAAAGAGTTTTATGAAGAAGGGATCAAAGCCTCTATGGCGGAAGCCGGAATTCCGGACGATACTGTCGATAAATATATGAAATCGACAATGCCGAATGCTTACGGGACTACCGTTCCCTTCGATAATAAAGGAACTTCACACGACTCCCAGTTGGAGAAGATCATCACCCAGAAGTATTTTGCGAATTTCCCGGATAACGGTTGGGAAGCCTGGAATGATTATCGTCGTCTGAACATCCCTGATTTGGAGCCGTTTGTTGCTCCCGAACCGGGTTATGTAGTAAAAGCCGGCGAACGTGACTGGCGGGGATCTGTCCGGCGTATTACGTATCCGGCACAGGAAGCTATTGTGAATGAAGATAATTATAATGCAGCGGTATCCCGTATTGGCGAGGATAAAACGACAACCCGTATGTGGTGGGATGCTAAACAATAAATAAAGAATACCATGACGAACATTTCAAGAAGAACATTTATCAAGACCGGGGTCTTTGCTGCCGCCGGTCTTACCATCGTTCCCGGACATGTACTGGGGCGTTCTTTCGGGTTTACAGCACCGAGTGATAAACTGAATATTGCCGGGATCGGAGTCGGTGGAATGGGACGCCGTAACCTGGCGAACATGAGCACGGAGAATATCGTTGCCCTATGTGATGTGGACTGGCACTATGCGGATAAGACCTTTAAGGATTATCCTAATGCCCGCAGGTTCAAAGACTGGAGAGTGATGTTTGATGAGATCGGCAGTTCAATCGATGCTGTAATGGTGGCTACCCCGGACCATACCCATGCCGGTGTGACCGCCCATGCAATTACGCTGGGCAAGCATTGTTATACCCAGAAACCGCTTACACATTCTGTCTATGAATCCCGTCTGCTTACCCGTCTGGCTAAAAAATATAAGGTGGCGACACAAATGGGTAACCAGGGTAACTCTTTCGACTGGTGCCGCCAGGTGGCGGAATGGATACAATCCGGTATAATAGGCGATGTGTATGAAGTACATTGCTGGACCGATCGTCCTATCTGGCCGCAGGGTTTGCAGGAACCGAAAACGGTCGTGAAATGTCCGAAGACGCTGGACTGGGACCTGTTTATCGGCCCTGCCCGGAAACGTCCGTACAATCCCGTTTATACTCCCTGGAACTGGCGTGGCTGGTGGGATTTCGGTACCGGTGCACTGGGCGATATGGCCTGTCATATCATGGACCCGCTTTATTGGGCGCTCGACCTGAAGTATCCGACAAGTGTGATCGGCAGCTCTACTCTTAGCAACCTGTATTCTCCTCCTCATGCCCAGGTGGTGACTTATACCTTCCCGGCACGTCCGCCAAAAGGAAACGTGAAGATGCCGGAGGTGAAAGTATATTGGTATGACGGTGGCCTGATGCCGCCCCGGCCGGAAGAGTTGAAAGACGGGGAGATGATGGGAGATGAGAACGGGGGCATTATCTTCGTCGGAACGAAAGGGAAGATCATGACCGGTTGTTACGGAATGAATCCTACTTTGTTGCCGTTCTCTGCCATGGAGAATTTCAACCAGCCTAAACCGACCATACCTCGTGTCAAAGGAGGTAACGGTGATATCTGGAATACGAATGCACATGAACAGGACTGGATTCGTGCCTGTAAGGAACCGGCGGGTAGTAGAACGGAGGCATCGTCCAACTTCCAGTTCTCCGGACCTTTCAATGAGATGGTTGTGATGGGCGTTCTGGCTGTCCGTCTTTCCGGTTTATACGGCCTCCATCGTGAACTCCAATGGGATGGCGAAAATATGCGTTTTACGAATATTTCCCCCAATGATAAGATAAAGATTGTAACGGTAGACGATTTCAAGGTAATTGACGGAGATCCCCGTTTCGACCGGCGTTATGCCGACTTCAGTGCGGCAGATATGGCATCCGAATGGATCAGGCATACCTACGAAAATGGCTTCTCGTTACCCGATATGCCTGAATAATTCCCCGCCAACAATAAAAAGATAATAGGATGAAACGAATAAAGAAAGTATTATTACCCGTTGTTTGTCTTTTGTTGTTTGCATGCTTTTTGTCTGCCTGCAAACAGACGAAAGCGGAAAAACAAGATTGGAGGATAGCCATACAGTCTTATACATTCCATCTCTTTCCGTTGACGGAAGCGTTGGATAAAACTCAGGAACTGGGAGTGAAGTATATAGAAGTATATCCGGGCCATAAGTTGGGCGGAAAGTGGGGCGATAAAGTCTTTGGTTTCGACCTGGATGCCCAGACCCGGAAAGAACTCAAAGAACTGGCTGCTTCCAAAGGTATAAAGATCATAGCAACGGGTGTGTATGTGGCCAACAAGTCGGAAGACTGGGAGAAGATGTTCAGGTTTGCAAAAGATATGGACATGGAGTTTATCACCTGCGAACCTGCTTTAAACGACTGGGACCTCGTAGAAAAACTGGCTGAGCAGTACGGCATAAAAATCTCTGTGCACAACCACCCGCAACCATCCGATTACTGGAATCCGGATAACCTGTTGCAAGCGATTGCCGGCCGTAGCAAGCAGATCGGTTCCTGTGCGGACGTCGGCCATTGGCGTCGTGAGGGCCTGAACCAGCTGGATTGCCTGAAAAAACTCGAAGGACGCCTCATTTCTCTCCATTTCAAAGACATTGCAGCAAAACAGGAAGGAGAAAAAGAGCAACACGACGTAATCTGGGGAACTGGTATCCTCGACGTGAAAGGAATGTTACAGGAGCTGAAACGGCAGCATTTTAAAGGCGTTTTCTCTATTGAATACGAATACAACTGGGAAAATTCCGTACCGGACATAAAAGAGTGCATCCGGTATTTCAATGAACTGACCGAATAAGTAAGGATATAGAATAATATCCCGTTCACATAAAAAATGAGGTTCAAAGCTATTTTTATTATAGTCTTTGTATCTCATTTTTTTATTTTCGTTTTCTAGGCTATAGAAATTAAAGGATTCAGGCTATTCTCTCGTTTTAGGTATTGGTATGAAGTTCTTGAGGAACTAATATATTTCTCCCACCGCAAATATAATCTATTTATATTATAAATAGTTAATTCAGGTAGGAAAATCCATTGATCTGTTATAAACAGAAAAATAATATTTAAAAATGAATATTCGAAGATAATTGCACTATTCTCCTTAGGTGCCTGATTTCAAGCCTCTTATCTCAAAATAATGCCATAGTTCCTCAAGAACTTGGTATTACCACTGATAGATATTGTTGTTAATTAAGACTTATATAACTTGGGGCCTATTGATATACATAGAATAAAGGAAGGAGATCAGGAAGCTTTTAAAAGATTCTTTGTTCACTTTTATCCGAAACTGCTGTCGTTGGCTTGTCGTTTTGTGGATGAACAGGCAGCGAAAGATCTGGTGCAGGATATCTTTACATTCTATTGGGAACAAAAACAACAAATCGATGTAAATAGTGTACAGTCCTATCTCTTTAAATCCCTTCAAAATCGCTGTCTGAATTATTTGAAACATCAAATGGTCGTAGAAGAGTATAATGCTAAAATACGAATAGCCGAAGCACGTATCGCTTTTCTAAATGACCGGACCGATTCAAATGATGTACTGAAACAAGTGATCGATTGTGATATTCGTGAACAGATCGAAGCTTCCGTGAAAAAATTACCACCTAAAGCGGCAGAAGTGTTCCGGTTGTGTTATTATGAGGATTTGCCGCATAAAGAAATTGCTGATAAGCTTGGAATATCACCACGTACGGTAGCAGTTCATGTCCGTAATGCAGTACTTTTCCTGCGGGAAGATTTAAAAGATTTGCTGATACTATATATCGCCTTTTGCCGGATTATAAATTAATTTGAACTTTTTTCATTTTTGACTACGTAGTTTCCGATGCCCCAGTTGTCTTCTTTATATAAACGATAAGAAAGATCTATGAATGAGGAAATACTAATACGATTTTTGACCCACCGATGTACTTCGGAAGAAATAAAGGTGGTCGATCAATGGATTGCTTCTGATCAGGCAAATGCTGATTGGCTGTTTGAGATGGAGCGTATCTGGAGTTTGAAAGACCAGCTACGTTTTTCCGACAAACAAGAGGTCGAAAGGGCCTATGCACGTTTTATGTCCGGATTGCAGGAAAAGGAAGTAAAAGTGGAAATAAGCCGGAGACGTCCTGTTTATATTTCATGGATGAAATATGCTGCAGCAATTGTGTTGATCGGATTATTAAGTACTAATCTTTATTTTTTATGGCAGGAACAGCCCTCTTCCATGAATACGATTGAAGTCCCTAATGGTCAAAGGGCTTCTTTAACCTTATCCGATGGTACAAAAGTCTGGCTGAATTCTCATAGTAAATTTACCTATCCTGCTCAGTTTTCATCAAAGAAGCGGGATGTTAAGCTTGAAGGCGAGGGCTTTTTTGAAGTCGCACATAATGAAAAAGCGCCGTTTATCGTACATGCTGATTTACTCCAGGTAAAAGTATTGGGCACGAAGTTTAATGTGAGAGCATACAATGAAGAACCGTCTTCCATAACGTTGGCAGAAGGAAAAGTGGAAGTCGCTACAAATGACAATGAACATAAAGTAACTCTAAGACCGAATGAGCAGGTTACCTATTCTAAAGATGACGGCCTGGTAGTCAATAAAACGGTCAACGCCTCTTTAGTCAAATCGTGGACGGTGGGCGAAGCGGCTTATATTAATAAACAACTGATCGATATTGTAGTTGATCTGGAACGTCGTTTCAATGTTCATATCACAGTGAAAGATCTGGAACTCAATACGGAATTATTTACTTGCCGTTTCAAGGAAACAGCCAAAATAAATCAGATACTTACCCTATTGAAAGATACCCGCAAACTGGATTATAAAATTCAGGGGGATCAGATACAGATTTATAAACCTATAAAATGAGAATGCTTATGAAGAAGACATGGATGTTATAAAAATGAAGAACCGAAGATGCTGCAAACATCCCCGGTTCGGATTAAGCGAGTAACGCATTAGAGACAACCTAAATTTATTACTAACTAATCATTTACAAATGTATGAATTTTATTAAGAAGTGTATGCCATGCGGTACGCATAAATCGTCATGGCTCCGGAAAAGTCTATTTATTATGAGGTGTATCTTATTGTTTTTATTATTGGGTACAATGCAAATCACGGCGAGTGTCACTTACTCGCAATCGGTAAAACTATCGTTGAACGTGGAGAACATGACAGTGCAGGATGTCTTGTCAATGATAGAGCAGAAAAGTTCATTCTATTTTACTTACAACCTGAATCAGGTAAATGTAAACCGTAAAGTATCTGTTAATGTAAAGAATAAACTGGTGACGGATATTCTGGATGAAATATTCAAAAGTGAGAATATCCGGTATACGATCAGTGATAAACATATTGTATTATACAGAGCTGATAAGTCTGAATTACCAGGTGTGAATCAGAAACTTAAAACGATAACAGGAGTCGTGTCCGATAATAACGGCGAACCTATTATCGGTGCAAACGTGTCCATTCCGGGAACAAGCACAGGAACAACTACGGATATGGACGGAAAGTTTACCTTGGAAGTGCCCGACAATGCAACAATTGAAATCTCTTATATTGGTTATATAACCCAAAGAATATCTGTAAGTAAAAAAAATAATTTTTCGATTATTCTGAAAGAAGACACCCAGGCTTTGGAAGAGGTGGTCGTAGTGGGTTATACTACTCAGAAGAAAGGGCTGTTGGCTGGATCTGTTGAGACAACCAAATTCACGGAATCGTTGGCACAGATTCCGACAAACAGTGCCGCACAGTCGTTGGTCGGTAAAATGGCAGGTGTGCATATCTCCGTTCCTTCCGGTAAGCCGGGCGAACAGGCAAGTGTAGGAGTACGTACCGGTACGACGTGGAATTCCTCACCGATGTTGTTTGTAATTGACGGGATTGTACGTGATGCGGAAACGTTCAATAATTTAAGCCCGAATGAAATTGAATCGGTAAGCGTGTTGAAGGATGCCGCTTCGGCTGCTGTTTATGGAGCACGTTCGGATGCAGGGGTTATTTTGGTTACGACACGTTCCGGAATTTCAGGGAAGATATCGGTTAACTATACAGCCAACTTCTCTGCCGATTTTGCTACGCAAGAAGTAGCTTTGACGAATCTTTATCAGCAAGGTATGGCTATTAATCAGGCATACAAAAACTTCGGCTTGACTGCTCCCCAAGGTTCAGGTTGGAGCGATGAAGAGTTGGAATGGGCCAAAAACCTTCCCGGGCAAGGGTTTAACATGCTTGATGACACATGGCATACACCTTACGTGATGAATCATGCGTTAAGCGTCAGCGGCGGTTCGGAAAAAATTAAATTCTTTGGGGCAGCCAACTACTATACACAGAGTGGTTTCATGGAGTCAACCGACTATAATAAGTTGAATATACGTTTGAATGTGACGGCTAACATAACCGACGATTTGCAATTGTACGCTTCTGTTGCCAATACAAATACAAACTATGCTTCTTCACCGACAGAAGGTACGGACGCGACTTACACGAAAGCACGTGTATCATTTGAATATATGCCTTCACGTTCTCCAGACGGTAAGTGGATTGGCGATGGATGGGCATACGGTAACCCGGCTGCGGCTGCCGAAGGTGCTTCCGGTTACAGAAAAAATAGCTGGATACGACCCGAAGCCAACGTCAGCTTGACTTATAAATTACCATGGATAGAAGGAATGAGCGTAAAGGCTTCTTATTTGGGAAGTTGGAACTCATCGCGTGGTAAAGACTACACTGAGCTGCAAAGGTTTTATTATCCGATAAAATCGGGTGAAAACAACCATATCATCGATGTAAACAATTTGACTAATTATTATGTCAGCAATGAAGGTGCCGGTGTTTCTGCTTCGGGCAATTGGTGGACTTACCAACAGTTGAACTTCCAGGTTAATTACGATAAACGTTGGGGAGATCATCATGTGAATGCGGCTGCCGTATACGAAGCTTCGAACTACAATCACTATTATGTATATGGTAGACGCGAACAGTTCCCGTTGTACCAGACCGACCAGTTCTGGGCAGCCGGTTCTTCTGCCGATAAACAGTTCTCCAATGGTGGTCCTGATACAGACGGTGGGCGTGCTTCTTGGGTATTTATCGGTGGTTACGATTATGCCAACAAATATATCTTGAATTTCTCTGTACGTTATGACGGTTCAATGAACTTTGCTCCGAGCGAACGTTGGGGTGTGTTCCCGGCTGTATCGGCTGCTTGGGTTGCATCTGAAGAAAGTTTCTTGAAAGATGTTGAATGGCTTGACTTCTTGAAGTTGCGTGGATCTGCTGCCTTAACAGGTAATGACGCTGTCGGTGGATGGCAGTGGCAGACCAGTTATAAGAATGGTGGTAACTACATGTTTGGTGAAAATGCTGCTGTGAATAATGGTTTGCAGTATGGAAATTTGGTGAATGAATTTCTGACTTGGGAAAAATCTACCGGTATCAACGTCGGTGTAGATTACCGTTTCTTAGGTCACCTGCACGGTGCTGTTGAATATTGGCACAAGCATACGTATGATATCTTGGGTAACCGCCAAAATTCGCTTCCAACCACTTTCTCCAAGACGATGCCGGCTGAAAACTACGGTGTGATCAACGGACAAGGTTTCGATTTCAGTGTAGGATGGGAAGATAAGACAGGTAATGTCAATTGGCATGCCGGTTTGAACTTGTCATACGGATGGAACAATGTAAAGGTTCAGGATTATGCTGCCGGTTTGTTGGATTGGGAAATCCCCGTAGGTAAAGACCGTAGTTATATTGCTGCCTATGAAGGACGTATCCTCCGTTCGCAAGCGGAAGTAGATGCTTTCAAAAAGGAAAATCCTAATTATGTCATGCCTTCAGGTGGTGGCGTAGATCTTCGTCCCGGTTCGTTCGTCTATATTGACAAGAGTGGTCCTGACGGCGTGAAAGACGGTATTATCAACAAGTATGATAAGGATATCCTATACAACAACAATAACCCGGTTTATATGGGCTTGAATTTGGGTGCTACTTGGAAGGGACTTTCTGTAGAAGCTACTTTCACTGGTAAATTCCATAATTATAAAAACTTTGGTGTAATAGGAGATTACCATGACAACCAGATGTGGAATATGGAGTGGATTGAAAATTCTTGGACTCCGGAAAACCCCAATGCAGACCTGCCTATGTTGGCTCCGCGTGACTATCGTTCATATGGTTGGACAGATGTTGATTTCTTCTGGAAGAAGGCTAACTATATCCGCCTTTCCAATTTAAATATCGGTTACACGTTTAATTTTGCCCAGCCTCTAGGTAACGCAATCTCTAGTATCAAGCTGTTTGCAACAGGTACGAACTTATTCTACATCTCTGGATTCGGTCACTGGGATCCGGAATTGAACCCAGGATGGAGCGGTGTTGGTTATCCTGTAATGAGAACCTTTGGTGGTGGTGTTAGTGTTAATTTCTAAAAATAAAATCTATGAACAATTTCAATATAATAAAAAGAAGCGGTCGTAAATTTTTGACTTTATCGGCATGCGTATTGGCGTTGTCTTCTTGTCAGTTAGATTACGAGAACAAATCTGCAATTAATCCGGATAATGTATGGCAGAATGAAACAATGATCCAGGCATATCTGACCGATATCTATAGCGGCATGGTGCCGGGATGGTCTTCTACGTCTGATACCGACACGGATCTTACAACGGATTCAAACGATAGCATGAGCGAGTGGTTGCGTGGGGTAAACATTTCAGCTTCCAGCCGTGGGATCGATTTTAATTATACAATTATTGATAAGATTAACTACTTGCTTGAGCAGTTGGAGACAGTGCCCGAAAGTGTCATGGCGCTTAAAGATAAAGATGCTGTGGCAGTACAAGCCAAGTTTTGGAGGGCTTACCGGTATTGGTCTTACGTAAAGGATTTGGGTGGTGTTCCTCTGATCCTTAAATCGCAGGATGTGAACGATCTGCCTTCGTTGATGGTGAAGCGTAGTTCTACTTCTGAATGTATGGCGCAGATTGTGAAAGACTTGGATGAGGCTATCCAGGGCTTGCCAGACCGTTGGTCGGGTACTGATTACGGTCGTATAGACAAATGTGCTGCCATGGCTTTCAAAGGACGCGTGCAAATGTGGTATGCTAGTAAGTTATTCAACCGTTCCAATGATAAGGGACGTTGGGAAACAGCCTATACAACCAATAAGGAAGCTCTAGAACTGGCTGAAAAGAGTGGCTATAAATTGATGGATAAATTTGGCGACATTTGGTTGACGAAAGGGAAATCTAATACGGAAGCCTTAATTTATAGAAATTACAAATATCCGGATTCGTATTATGACATGAACCAATATCTTCCTGAAGATATTACCCATGGATGGGCATGCCGTCAAGTACCGCAGACACCTCAACTTCTTGCATTCCCGTTGAAGGATGGCTCTTCTATGGCTATCTACGAAAATGAAGAGTATAAGAGCCAGAAACTGGATGTAAACCGCCTTTCTACGGATGCTGCCTACAATGCTGAAATTCTTGATAAATTGGTGAACGGAATGGATTCGCGTTTCTACGACTCTTATTCAGTTCCGGGTTGTGATTTTCCGTCATTGGAGATTCCTGCCGGGCAGTATTTCTGGACTTCATATGTGAAGACAGAAACGTTCTATAAAGCGATGTCCAACATACAGTTGGAACGTAATGCCGGAACTACCCATTATGGTTCATTCTTCCCGTTAAAGGCCATTACGCCGGGATTGAATAATGCAGATTCATATAAAGGTGAAAATAATGCCATCGCTTTGCGTTTGGGTGAAGTTTACTTGAACCTTGCCGAATGTGCTGCTGAAGCGGGTCATATAAATGAAGCGTTGGGTTATGTAGCAGCAATCCGTAAACGTGCTGGTATCGATAAAGGTGCGGGCGCTATCGGGTATGGACTGGATGTGTATAATACGCTCGAAGGGGTTCGTCGTTTGTTATACAACGAACGTGCTGCTGAGTTGTCTCAAGAAAACCTCCGTTATGACGACCTCCGCCGTTGGATGAATTTCGACAACATCAATGCCCAGAAGCATTACAACAACCTGTATGTAGTATTTAACGGGGATGAGGAAGATGCTAAAGGATTCGAATGGACACGTACGTTGAAAGATGCAGACACGCAGAAGTTCTTCCATATTGATTTCGTGCCTAATGTGAAGCAAGTTGAAGTTTCCACGTTTAATATCTCTACCAAGCATTGGTTCGGTGCCATTGGGGACAAGACTATGGGAGCAAACTTCGACAATGATATGTCACAACAAAACAATGAATGGGGTGGCTCATTTGATCCATTGAAGTAATACTAAAAACTCATTATTTTTATAGCGGAGTAGAAGATATTTGTCTTAATGATCTTTTACTCCGTTTTTTAAACCTTTCAAATCTTATATGAGACAGATGAAAAATGTTTTATTAAAATGGGTGTGGGTAGTTATATCTCCACTACTCTTTTCGTGTAATCAGGCAGAGATGAATATTTGCTTTGAAACGGATTATGCAGTATTAAAGATGGATTCTACAGGATTCTTAACGAGTATCTACAGTAAAGTTGATAATATAGAATATTTATCTGATAAGAAAAGTTCTCCATTGTTGGCTCTTTATGCCGGTAACGATGAGGCTATTTTGCCTGTTTCGGCTCGGCAAATCGACGAAAAGGTGATGTTAACGTATACCAATGGAGCTGAAGCTGTTATAGAAATAGGAGAAAAAGAAGAGTACTTGACGTTTAAACTTATATCACTGACTAATCGTGGTAAAGCGGATCATGTAGTATGGGGACCTTATTATACTACGATACGTGAATATATTGGAGATTTGTTGGGAGTAGTCAGTAATGAACGTTGTACGATCGGTATGGTCGCCTGTAATGACAATACGAATACCGGTCTCCCTACAGATGGAGATATGCACCAAATGTATTACAGAGTACATACACCAGATCCGATCAAATATCCTTTGCCGGATTCGTTATATGAGGGGCAGCAATTGCGTATAGGTGGAGATGGCATTAGCGATGTTGCTTTTACGAATCGGAAAGAAGGTCATTTCTTTTTCAATAAAGGGAATGGGGCTGAGTATATACCGGAATATGGTTCTTACATTGTAATGAGTTCGCGTGATCGTCGTGCTACCCGTGATATATTTTTTACACTTATACCAGGTTTTGAAAATGTGAATGTACCTAAGCATCATCGGGTGGAGGCTGTAGATGAGGATGTTTTAGGATCATCGGTTGCATTTTTTGTTTGTCCTAAAGAGCATACGTTAAAACTTTATGAGAAGGTCGTTTTGGAGGAAGGACTGCCTTATATTACCCAGCAAGGGAAATGGGTTCGTGATCCGAAAGCTGCTTGTGCCGATTTAGCATGGTGGGGACGGCATGATAGTTTGATCTCTTATGCAACTCAGTTGGGAGTACGTGCTGTACAGGATGAAGGTTTGGGAGAGTATTATGTCAACCCGGCAAATCGATGGGCGGATAAGATGATTTCTTATGGTGGAAAACAAATTTCTATCGCTGAGTTTACAAAAATGACGAACGAAGCTGGAATCGCTTATGGGTTACATACGTTGTGTGAGTTTTTGCAACCACATTGCAGTGATGTCAGTCCCATTCCTAATGATAGCTTATGCATGGTGTTGAAGACAACGATCACTCATGATTTGAATGCTTCTCAAACGGATATTTGTGTGGCTGATACCAGTTGGTTAAATGAATGGGGAACTTGGCATTGCAATAAACTCAATGTTTTGAAATTAGGGAAAGAACTACTTACTTACGAAGGAGTTACAACAACCCGACCTTATACATTGAAAGGTGTGAAGCGTGGTGCTTACAATACGGTGGCTCAAACACATAAAGCGGGTGAGGTGTTAGCAAAATTACAGATGAACTGTTATAATGGTTTTGTTCCGGATATGAATCTGCAAGACGATTATGCCGATTATTATGCCCGGTTATTGGTTGACGGTGGCATGGATTATGTCGATTTTGATGGACAGGAAAGTTTCATGTATCAAGGACATGGTTATTATTCTATGAAACGATTCTATCGGAATTTGTTTGAGAAGTTTCATACGTATGGCGGAAATGAACTTCGTGTGATGGGATCTGGTATCATGTATGGTAATTGGTTATATATGGGGAATGGAAATATTGGTGGAGGAAACAATATGTTTAACCCTGTAACCAATTCTTTCGGAATTCAGGGGAAAGATGAAAGAAACGGTAATGTTAATAATTTCATTTGTCCCACTTTCGGTATCCAAAATTTCCAATCGGAATGGGATGAACAAGTGATAGAGAATCTACAATCAAAGGCTGTTGCATGGAATGCTACTTATATGCTTGGTTTAAGTGAAAACGCTGTTGAAAAATGTTTGGATAAAGAGCGCGTGTTTAAGGCTTTTCGTGTGTGGGAAGATGCCCGGCGTGCCGATATTTTTTCTAAAGAATTGAAAGAAGAAATGAAAGCTCAAGAGAACCGGTACCATTTGGAACGTATCAATGATCATACATGGACGCTATATACAGTGGATATCTCCGGTGAGCATGTCAATCCGAGAACTCTTATAAATTAGACAATATGTTAAAACATAAATCATTACGCGCATGTGTGTTGCTGTGTTTGGCTCTGAATATCCAACAAGGAAAAGCACAAGAGACAAATGAATTGGAATATGGAGAGGCGATCAAAGGGGTGAATCAAGATCCGAAGCAAAAAAGTATCGGTAGTAAACCTTATGAAATGGAAGGACGTACGGAAGCCAGAGAACCACTGTTTACTTTTGATGATTGTACGCAGTGGCAAGTTCGGGCAAACCAATCCGAGGTCGCATTATATCGAACTAAAGAACAACGGGTAATAGGCGATTACAGCGGAAAAGTCGTTTACAAAACCAAACAGGCAAAAGCCGGATTTCGTGTAGAACTTGTTGAACCTTATAAATTCGATAAAGAGTGGGATTGCATTAACTTTTGGAATTATGGAAACCATTGGTTATGGGAGAACAGTGGAGAAGCCATGACCCATTATGCCGTTATCCAAGATGCCAAAGGCCGGGAGATAACAATTCCGTTCATGCAAGAATGGTTATGGCGGAATATGAATTATAAGTATTGGTTTTTGAACCATATAAAATTGAATGATAGCATTGTCCGACCGATTACATTCATCGGATTGGAATTTAAAGGGAATGGTACAAAACCGGATGTGGAGAACAATATTTTCTTGGGTCCTATCTATGGATATCAAGAAGTTTTGAAGCCAATGAAGTTTAAACCGTTCCCAGAGAAATTACCTTTTCCTCTTCGTGAAGAGACGATCTTGCCGACGAATAAGACGACCGGATTTAGCAATCGTGTGGAGCAACAAGGCGAGAAATACCTTTTCTCATACGAAGGGAAAGATGCTAAGCTGACGTATCAAGTAGACCCGGCTTATCCGATAGGTGGCGTGACACTCTTGTGTGACGGACAAGAGAAAAAGGTGAATACCAACGCTAAGATCCTTTTTGAAAAACGGACAGAAGCAGAGTGGAAAGTTATGGATAAGAGAGTAGAAAACGATACTTTGTTCATCTGTTATAAAGCAGTAGGAAAAGGTTTGAACCAACGCTTTGACTGTTCCTATACGATCAAGCAGAAGTCTTTGATTTGGACGATTGAAGAAAAAGCAGCGGATGGGAAAGTGGAAGAGATCTGCTTAGGCGCGACAGACAACGTGTCGGATGGTAAATTGGTGGGTGTTCCTTTTTTGGTGTATAACCCTTTTGCCAATGATTCCTATACAGCTGATGCTCCCAGTATACTGTATGCCGACAATCTGTTCTATTTGACGATGTTTGATTGGTATTATACCAATGCTTCCATGTATTATGGTGGAGAACAGGGTATCAAAGAGGGTAAAGCGACCTATAATGGAGGTGTCAGATATTATCCGTTGAACAATAAAAAGCGCAACCCGTTACGCGAACGTCTCTTTATTAATGTATCACCGGATGTACACGAAGTATTCCCAACGATTGATAATCCGGCTTCTCCAATGCGTTCTAACCAGGTAGATCGTTTGTGGGCGATCAACGGTGGAAGTGATCTTCCTAAATTAGGAAAGTTCGTGACTGATTTACGGTCTAAAGGTGTAGAAAATGTTAGTATTCGCTATCACGAAGATTTTTGGCGTGCTGGTGGAGAGAGCTATACATTTCGAACAATACCTAACCCTGATCTGGGTACGGAACGTTTGAAAGAATATGTCCGTTTTGTACAAGGACAAGATTGGAGGATCGGTTTTTACTCGAATTACATGGATTTTGCCCCTGTAAATGCTCTGTGGAATGAAGATTGGGTACGTATCAGCCACAATGATTATGGTTGGGGATCTGCTTGGTGTAGATGTTATGCCAATAAAGTAACGATCGGTTGGGAACAACAGGCCCTTTTGGCACCGCAAATACATAAGACATTTGGTACCAACTTTTCTTATTGTGATGTGGAGACTTGTATTTCTCCTATGGACCGGGTGGATTACGATTATCGTACTCCTGGAGCAGGAAAATTTCGTACTGTGTTTGAATATATTGGTATGACTTTGATGAACGAACGCCGCGCCTATCAAGGTCCAGTTTATTCGGAAGGTGGCACACATTGGTTCTATGCAGGATTGTTAGATGGGAATTATTCACATATGAATCATAGTTTGCCTATATTCCCTGATTTTCAACTGTTGAAGATTAATCCGTTGGAAATGGATGGAATGTCTAATGTCTCTAACGAGGCTTATGTTGCTTATGCTTACGCTTTCGGTAATATCGGTATTTTGTCTGATGGTTTTGATGCAGTTCGTAGATATGCTTTCTTGCAACCATTCCAAAATAGCTATTCGATGATTCCGGTGAAAAGTATCCGGTATTTTGATGGAAAATCTTATGTGTCATCTTCAGATGCAATCAAAAAAGATCTATTAAAATCTCCTTGTATCCAGGTTGAATATAATAGTGGTTTGAAGATTTATGCCAACTTTTCCGATCAACCGTGGCTGGTTAAAGAAAATAACCATGATTATTCATTGCCTAAATATGGAACTTTGGCCGTTTTGCCTGGAAGCCGTTTGTTTTCTGTTTCTTCTACAAACCCTGCCTCATCAACAGGTAAATTACTTGACAAGGTTTATTCTGATCATTTATTCTATATTGATACGTATGGGGAAGTAGAAAAGGGAGAATTTGGAGGTAAGGGTTCTTATATGTTGAAGAAAGAAAAATTTGGCTGGGAAATCATCCCTTTGAAGGATTTAGAGGAGGTTGATTTCAATTTGTCTTTAATTGGATTTTCGGAGTTAGGCGTAGATATAGAAGCTATAGATAAGAATGGAAATATCATAACAGTGATAAACCAAGTTCCTTTAGCTGATCAAGTTCATTTTGAACATAAACCTCAATATTACAAATATAAGATTTGCCCAGTTTCATCCATATCCAAATAATAACAAGTATGTTCGGTATTATGTCCCTTTTAAGGATTAATAGCCGGACATACTAGTAAACAGTAATAATCCATTGAATAGGCAATTATTTGCTATGTTTAATGTGAATGGTAGTCTTTATTTTTGTGTAGTAAATATATGTAAATTAAGAAATCTGATAATCTAATTTTTGACCTTATGAGATTTAGAAAAATTAGTAGTATTTGTGCTGTTGCATTTTTGATATTATGCTCATGCAAACAATCGTATGTCGATGAGCTCTCGACCCAATACGCAACATTCAGTGTGGATGGAAAAGGTTTTATTCGCCAGGTAGCGGATAACAGAACAGGCGTGAATTATCTGGCGGAAGAGGGGGCATCTCCCTTGTTGAGTCTCTATGATGGAAAAGAATACATCATGCCCACCAACCTGAAAGTCGAAGGAGACAACTGGATACTAACCTTTGCAAACCAGTCGGAAGCTGTCGTTTCAAAAGAAGTGAAAGACGGGTATATTCGCTTGTCTTTGGTTTCATTGAGTAATCGTGACGGGATTGATGCTATCGCTTGGGGACCGTATGCGACCAAAATATCTCAATATATAGGAGAGACGGTAGGAGTGGTACGTGATACGACTTTTGCTGTCGGTGTACAGGCACTCGGCATAAATACGACAGAGGGACGACCTCATTTGGGGGATGATGCTACAGGTGGCTGTTACATCGATCCGCTGCCGGGACAAGAGGTGCCCGATGATTTGAAAGATAAGATCGGACAGCAAACGTACGACATCAATGTGAATGAAGAAGGAGATATGCCTGCTTATGTGCGTATGATAAGGGGGAATGCGGCTGTTGCACGTCCGTATGGTAGTGATATTCAATTTTTCGCACGTGATTGGCGAAAAGAAAAAGTGATAGACTATATAGGGAGAAGACAGACTGTGACGGCTTTGGATCAGGATTTCATAGGAAGTTCTATTGCCTTGTTTGCCGCACCATCTTCGGAAGCTGTCGATGTCATCGGTAAGATCGAAGTAGGGGAAGGATTGCCACATCCGATGATGAACGGAGAGTGGATCAAAAAACGGAAGCTCCAGAATCCGGCTTATATGTTATATGAGGGTCGTTCGTTGGATAATGCATTGAATTATGCCGATTCTTGTAACTTCAATTTGGTTCATATCGGGGACATATTCAAAAGCTGGGGACATTTTGATTTACACACCTCTCGTTTTCCGGAGGGAGCAGAGCAAATTAAAGCTTTTACTGACAAGGCGAAAGCGCGTGGTATTGAAATCGGCGTACATACGCTGACGATGTTTACTTCTACGCATGATCCGTATGTCTCTCCCGTGCCTAGTGATAGTTTGGCCATTTCAGGAAGTTCTGTTTTGACAAAAGAGATCAGTGCAACTGATAAGGATATAGAAATTGAATCACCGGAATTTTTTACCTATTTGGGTGAAACGCATTCGGCAAAGATAGGTACGGAGATTGTGTCGTATCGGGAGGTAACTACAGAGAAGCCTTATAAACTGCTGGATTGTACACGTGGACAGTTCGGAACGAAGCCTACGGCTCATCAGGCAGGCGATAAGATTGATAAGCTACTGAATAATTGTTATAGCGGCCTCTTTCCGGATATTCATTTGAGTGATGTTTTTGCTAAACGTTTGGCTGAAGTGTGCAATGAAACGGGAGTCGGATTGATGGACTTCGACGGTTATTACGGTGGATCACCTACGGGACATGGTTTATATGGGGCTTCCAGGTTCTTGAAACAATGGTTTGACGACCTGGATCAGAAAGGTATTATCTCTTGTGGTTCATCACCGTTCCATTATTGGTGGCATATCTATTCTTTCATGAACTGGGGAGAACCGTGGTATGACAACCTGCGCCAGAGCCAAGTCAATTACCGTTTGGAGAACCAGCGTTATTTCGAACGTAACTTGATGCCGGGTATGTTGGGTTGGTTTAAATTGGAACAGACTTATCGACCGGAAGATATTGAATGGATCCAGGCACGTAGTGCCGCTTTTGATGCCGGCTATCTGTTGCGTGTAGACGAAAGCATCGAACAGAGCGGATTTAAGAGTCACCTCTTTGAAGCCATTCGTGAATGGCAGAAAGTACGTAACAATCATTTGTTGACAGCTGCACAAAGAGAGAAGATGAAGAATCCTAAAAACGAATTCCATTTGGAGAAAGCGGGTGATAATGCTTGGAACTTGTATGAAGTAACCTTGAAAGGGGATAATGTCCACAAGTATCGTTCGGTACAAACGGGAGAACCTTTGTTAAGTAAGTTTACTTTTGATAATCCGTATGAGAAGCAACCAGTACAATTTTATGCAACGATAAAAGTCGGAGACGAAGCGGGTGCACAAATCACCAACCTGCAAATATTGGTGGAAGGTTGTGCTCCGATCCAAGTGCAAGAGATATTGAAAGCGGGCGACAAACTCTATTGCGATGGTAATTCCGTATATGTATGTGATGAATACTGGAAGCCTCGTAAAAGTTTTGCCGTATCCGAAACTACTGCATGGGGAAAGGGGAAAAACAATGTGACGGTACAATGCGACTTCTCTTCTTCAAAAGCTCCTTCTGTGGAGGTAGAATTCAAGTCCTTGGGTAATAAAGAAAGTATAACCGGTAGATAAATGCCGGATACTTTTTTAGCCGATTTCCTCGTAGGGGTAGATTTCAAACCTACCCTTACGAGATCGGTTATATTTTTTATATCTGACAAGATATGTGCTATAATAGTGCAGGCTTTATTTCTCCTTTTCCTTCAACAATTGTTCCAGCAAGGCGGACTTTTCTTTCTCAACAGCCAGCATGCGTTCAAAAAGGTCGGTAGTCTGTTTGTTCAATTCCATTATTTTGTCCAGGGGATTGTTAATCGTGTTGTGATGATTTTCTTCTCCAACATTCGAGTTATCAACTCCTGTATTATAGCTTCCGCTTTCAAAATTATTATTTTCAATAACAACTGACAGCGGATTTTCATCCAGTTCTTCAATGATCTTGGGAGCAACATGGAGGATATTCGCGATTTGGATCAACGTATTTTGTTCGATCACCCGTTGGCTTTCGATGCGTGAAACCTTTTGCTGCGTGGTACCGAGCATTTCCGCCAATGAGCTTTGTTTGACACCCATTATATTACGTAATCTGCGGACGTTCGCACCTTGGTGAACGTTCTTTCCGGTTTTCTCTTCTGTTTCTCTTTCCATATCGAACTTATTTTATTTGAGACAAATATAAGGACAAAACGATAAAGTCCTTACTTATCATATGGGAAATAACAATCTGTCCTGCTTTTTTCTTTTCCTTCATGTTATGTAAAATATTCAGATGTTTATGTATTTTACCTAGCCATGAATATTGGGGCATGGGATATTCTGGCTTTCTTTGTAAAAAGAAGATAACAGGTTTTGGATTCATATATGTAGAAGATGCGAAAGGAGATAGGATTGGTAAACATTAAAAGGGGGTTAGGGCTTTTTTATAAGCTCCCAACTATTCATATTTGAAATAATATACAATATATTCAAATATGTAAATAGCTGTCTGGTTCGCGAGGATAGGGCAGTTTTAATCTTTAGCATTGATTTTCTTACCGTAATCTGTTGTTTTTTTAATCATATCTGTTACCTTTGTTCCTGTGGGGAATGTTTTAGAAGCCATGGCGTTGACTTCCTTCCGTTATTATTATGGAAAAAAGGTATTTTAAAGTTTTATTTCAGTTTGCATAAATTATCCCCGGTTCTAATTTCGGCTGAGATAGTAATATCACATTCTTTATATTTTGACTTAACTAAACTATTTATGTTATGATGAGTATGTTAACTAGATTACGCGATTATGCAAAACTTCTTTTTACCCGAGAACAGAAGCTTTGTCTTGTAAATAATGCATTTACAGCTCCTGACGCAACGTTGCAGGAAGAAGTTCTTATTGTCTCTCCAACACCCGAAGAACAACCTTCCGTGCCTGAGCAACAACGTGTAGAAGCACAGCCACAACCTGTACCTCCCAAAAAATATGTGACTGAAAAAGATGTTGTATATGAATCATTTAAAAAGCTCACTCCGGAATATCTGTTTATTATAACGGAAATGCGCAACTTGCTTAACTCTGAGAACAAAAAATTCGTATTCCATGCGTTGGCAACCCATATAAGTATTAAAAAGGTGGCAAAACATCTGAAAATTACACAACGCAAAGTAAAGATCATATTTCAGGAAGCCTTGGTGGATATCGGCATTCAGACCGGATTTATTAGGAGTTATCTGGATGAGAGCGAAAAGAAAGATAAGGAAATCAGGGAACTGAAATCGAAGATTATATCATTGAATGCCAGAATAAATAAACTGCAGGATGAGCAAGCCTTGCGAATGAAGTTTGCCGGAGAAAAGATTTCATTAGAGAACCAGCAACTTTTGCTGAAGAAGCCATTGACTGTCTCTCTTGATTTGGATACAAGGACCTATAATGCCTTAAGAGATAATCATATAGATACGTTGGAAGATTTAGTGAGATATATTTTAGAAAATGAAGAGATGGAAAGGTTGAAAACATTACATAACTTTGGAGAAGTCTCGTTTAAGAGGTTGAAAAGCGAATTGTTCAAAAAAGGAATAATGGATGTCAGCGGGCATTGCGAACTTTTACGATATGTGACGGTTTCCAAGAAATAACTGTGATCCGGTTGTTTATAACTTTGTGGTTCATGTATTGGCAAATACTATTTGTAATAATAATAATAGGTTTATATTTGTATCGAAATTAGGATATGTTGCTAGGTGAAAAATAATTATCTTTTGCCGAATTGTTAACCTGACAGCTATTTAATGAGGAGAATTACAGTATAAACATGGATAGTGAACTTTTATATCGTCTGAAGGAGGGAGACAGGGATGCTTTTAATACTGTCTATTGGCGATACAGTCCGAAGGTATACAACACCGTTCTGTATTTGCTGAATGACGCAGATTTGGCTGAAGATGTCGTTCAGGAACTCTTCCTGACTATTTGGGAAAAGCGTGGAAATATATTACCTGAGCTTAACTTTGAAGCCTATATCTCGACCATCGCCCGTAATTTAGCCTATAAATATGTGGAAGAAGCTCTTCATAAAAACCTTCCGGTGGAAGAAATCAGGGATGCGAAACTGATCTCCAGCTCGGAAGAAGATGCGATTGAGGCCGATTCGTTGCGGGAATATATTTTCAATGTCATCTCTTCCTTTCCGGAAATGCGGCGGAAAGTATTTATCATGAGCCGTTTTGAAAACTTGTCGCATGCAGAAATTGCGAAAAAATTATCCCTGTCCGAACGAACGGTTGAAGCACATATCTATCAGGCCCTGAAAGAACTTCGTAAAGTGCTTGGAAATAAAGCGGTAGCTTTTATCCTTATCTATCTTTCCTTATAAAACCGACTTCCCTCTTTTCTGAATATTCCTTGTCTTTAAGCAGAATTCGTTTGTGAATTAAAGTTAAAAATGAGCCTGTTTTATCTTTTGACTAAGTAGTAGGTATATTTATCCCACTATAATATATAAACGGATTACTAATGAGAATAGAATTACTTCACCGTCTGATAGCAGGTACGACTACCGAAGAAGAAAACCGGCAGTTGATGGAATGGTTCCGGCAGTGCGCATCCAAAGAGGAGTTCTTCATGCTTTTTGAGACTGCATGGAAAGAGAGCCCGGATGAGATGCCCAGGGATGTACAGGAACGTATGTACCGCAGGCTGAGCTGGGAGTTGGATGAGAAGAAAACTAAAACTATTTTATTACATTCACGTTTTTCATGGAAGATTTGGCCACAGATTGCGGTAGCTTGTATTATCATTGTTTTAGGCTTGGTTAATTATCGTATGAGCGATAAACAAAAGCAACTGTCGACACAGAATTTCATGGTATTGGCAGAAAAAGGGCAACGGGCATTCATTACTTTGCCTGATAGTACGAAAGTGTGGCTGAACTCCGATACAAAAATTAGTTATCCGGCAGATTATGGCTTGAAAGAACGTAACGTAACATTAGTAGGAGAGGCCTATTTTGAAGTGGCCAAAAATCCGGATAAACGCTTTATTGTGGAAGCAAAAGGTATGCAGGTCGAAGCTTTGGGAACTTCATTCAATGTTAATGCGTATCAGAATGATAATAAAATTATTGCATCGTTGTTTTCCGGCTCTGTCAGGGTAAGCTATGATCGTCATGTGGCAATTCTCGAACCGCATGAATCTATTAGGGTCGATTTATTGAACCGGAGTTTTTCCCGGTATAAGGATGAGAGTATGCAGAATATAGCTCTTTGGAGGAAAAACGAGATCACATTTGACGGTGAGTCTTTGGAGGAGATAACCCATATTATGAGCCGCCTGTATAATACAACAATATGCATAGAAGACGAATCTTTGAAAAAAGTATGTTACATAGGAACCATTCGAAATAACAACCTTGAAAACTTTATCGACATTATTAGCCTGACAACCCCGGTTGTATATGAAAATAAAGGAGATACCGTATTTTTGAGAAAGAGGGTTCCTTAGCAGGAGTTAACCGTACGGAAAAATAAAACGAATATGTCTAATCTAATACAACGCCTATGAGAAAGGAATAAAAAATTAACAAAAAGAGGTAACTCTAATCGAGCTACCTCCTCATTACTGTTTTTGCAGATATCCCTTATGTTGATACAGCCGATGTAGGAGACCGGCCGTTGTTAACGGGACTCTTCTGCTTACAAAGTTACAAACATTTATTTTATCTACGTCTTATTTCTAATTAAAAGAAAAATGAGTAACATGAAGCATTTATTTAAACAGATGGTTTTTCTGACATTATTGTTAACCTTTCCGTTGCTGGAGATTCACGCTCAGATAACCATACATATCAAAGACAAACCTGCTTCGGAAGTGGTGAAGCAAATTGAAAAGGTGAGCAAATACCGCTTTTTCTATAAGAAAGGACTTCCTGGTATGACTACTCCGATTACCGTTGAAGTGAACGATCAGGGTATTGAAGCCGTGATGGGACAGATTGTGGGGCAGATTCCTGTTTCTTATACTATAAAAGGGGATACTCAGATAGTTCTTGCCGAGTCTGAGCCTCAAAATACGAGTACAGGTAAAAATAAGTCAGTGAAAGGTTCCGTAACAGATGCGAATGGCGAACCTGTTATAGGAGCAAATATTGTTCAGATAGGAACCGTAAATGGAGTAATTTCTGATCTGGATGGTAATTTTGATATAGAAGTGCCGGAAGGTTCGACTCTTGAGATTTCTTATATAGGTTATCGTCCTAAAGAAGTAAAAGTGGGGAACAATACAGTATTGACTGTCATTTTGGAGGAAGATACTCAGGCGTTGGATGAGGTAGTCGTTGTCGGATACGGCAGCCAGAAAAAAGTAAACCTGACAGGATCGGTGGCTACCGTAAATTCAGAATCTTTGGCTAATCGTGCAATATCCAATGTCTCTCAGGGATTACAGGGCCTGGTTCCGGGTATGACTGTTACAAATAGTGGAGGACAACCGGGTATGGATGCCGGCAAAATACTTATTCGTGGTGTCGGCTCTTTCAATGTATCGACACCGATGGTATTGATTGATGGTATCGAAGGAGATATGAATATAGTGGATACACAGGATATCGAAAGTATATCTGTTTTGAAGGATGCTGCTTCAGCTGCTATATATGGCTCTAAAGCTGCTAACGGGGTAATTCTTATTACCACGAAGCGGGGAAAACAGGGGGCTCCCAAGATCAATTACAACGCTCTTTTCGGATGGTCTTCCCCTTCGGAATTGATGCCGCGTACCAGTTCGGTAGAATTAGCTCAGTTGACTAATGAAGCAGAATATTGGGGTGCTATATCCGAAGGTGCTACCCCGGAACAGGCTACAAAGCGTATGCCTTATTCTCAGACCGATATCGACTTGTACGCAAATGGAACCGATCCGTACGGACATCCAAATACAGATTGGAATAAACTTTTCTTTGTGGGTTCCGGATTTACCAACCGGCATAATGTAAGTGTCGGTGGAGGTACCGAATGGGTAAATTACCGTACTTCGCTGGGATATTCAAAACAGGAAGGTATAGTGAAAAATGCAGCAAACAGGCAGTTCAACCTGCGTGTAAACTTGGATATGAAAATTACAGAGCGGTTAAAATCCAAAATAAATCTGGATTATGTCAATTCTTTGATTCAGGAGCCTACAAACCCGATATCCTGGGATTCGGGAACAAGCGAACAGACTTACCGTCAAGTAAATAGAATATCTCCGATGGTTCCCTATAAGAATGAAGATGGTACATATGGAACAATCAGTGATGGTAACCCGATTGCTTTCCAGGATTCGGGGGCAAAAGGTGAAAGACAGAATGACTATATTACAGCTTTTGCGGAATTTTCTTATGATATTCTGGATGGATTGGTAGCCAGAGTGAACGGTTCATATTATGTACAGAACCAGGATTATAATTTGTATAGAAAAGAAATTCAATATAATGAAGCCAAATATGACGGACCTACCCAGTATACACAATCTTATTATACGAATAACCGTACACAAGCAGATGCTATGTTGACTTACGATAAGACATTTATAGAAAAGCATACGGTTAATCTATTGGCTGGTTTCCATTCGGAATTGTATAAATACAAGGAAACGAAAGCCTACAGGAAAGACTTTCCTTCTTCGGATGTAACCGACCTGAACGGAGGTTCGGTTGTCGGAATGACTAATAGCGGATATACCCGCGAACTTGCCATGAATTCATTCTTTGCAAGAGCTAAATATAATTTTGATAATAAATATTTGTTCGAAGGTAATATCAGAGGGGATGGTTCTTCCCGTTTCGCTAAAGGATATAGATGGGGATGGTTCCCTTCTTTCTCCGGAGCCTGGCGTTTATCAAATGAGAATTTTATGGCTGGTACACGTACTTTTGTCGATGATATGAAAGTCAGAGCTTCCTGGGGTGTATTAGGAAATCAGGAAATTCCGAATGATTATTATCCGTATATTAATACATATTCTACATCTCCTAAATATCCTTTTGGTAATGTAATCAATACTGGAGCAGCACAGACAAATAATAAGATAAATGACTTGTCATGGGAGACAACCTATACCTGGGGAGTCGGTTTGGATATGACTGTACTGAATTCATTGTCGATGACTCTTGATTGGTATAATCGTAAAACGACGGGTATTTTGATGCAGGTTAATGTTCCTACTACCTTTGGTTACGGAGGATATTATGACAATATCGGTGAGATGAGCAATAAAGGTATTGAGGCCTCTCTGAATTATAATAAGCAGATTAGTCAGGTGGCTTTTAATGCCGGTGTGAATTTTGCCTATAATAAAAACAAAGTATTGTCACTGGGAGACCTCGACGACCAGAAAGGTAGCCGCACCATAACAATGGTTGGTCGCCCGTATCAGGCATTCTACGGTTACCAGTCTGACGGAATTTTCCAGAGTCAGGAAGAGATAGATAAGGCTCCTAAATATACGATGATTGACAATGCACGTCTGATACCAGGAGACATTAAGCTGGTCGATAGGAATAAGGATAATGTTATCGATGAAAAGGATAAGATTATTCTGAACTCAGAAAATCCTAAGTTTACATTTGGTATTAATCTGGGGGCTAAATGGAAGCTATTTGATGCCTCTTTATTCTTCCATGGGGCGGCAGGCGTTGCCCGTTATTTTACGGATGAAATGTATGGTGAATTTAACGGTGATTCAGGCCATCCTTCCAAGTTGTGGTTGGATAGGTGGACTCCTGAAAATCCGACGAATAAAATGCCGCGTGCATCCAAATTCAGAACTTATAATATGCCGGAAGTGACAACCTCTGATTTCTGGCTGGTCAATACGAATTATCTGAGACTGAAAGATGTACAGGTAGGCTTTACATTCCCTAAGACATGGTGTACTAATATGAAGATATCTTCTGTCCGTATTTATTACAGCGGACAAAATCTGCTGACAATAAAAAAATGTCCGGAAGGAATCGATCCTGAGGCTCCAAGTGGTTGGGGAGCATATTATCCGCATATAACAACTAATTCGGTTGGAATTTCTATCACTTTATAAAGATTAATCGTATGAAAAAGATATTATTTTTATTCATTATAGGTATTCTGGTTACTTCTTGTTCTCTGGATCGTGCACCTAAAGATTCTTTATCGACTGCTACTTTCCCGAAAACGGAAAAAGATATTGAAATGTTAGTGGTCGGTTGTTATGATGGCTATGTGGATCAGACATTTACTGTTTATAATGATGTGTTTAGTGATAATGGTTATTGTGCCATCAATACGAACTGGTCTGCTTATGCCAACGGAAAAGCGACGCATTCAAATCCAGGAATCGGATGGTTTGATTATACTTTGATAACCCGTTGTAATAATTTCCTGGCTCTTACTGAAAATACCGAAGTTCCGTTTAAAGATCCGAACAGACTGAAACAACTGAGGAATGAGGTTCGCTTTCTTCGTGCCTGGAGATATTATATGATGGCGACAGCCTATGGAGATATTCCTTTGGTAACAGAAGTTGTATCTACATTGGAAGAATCCAAAATACCGGCATCGCCCGAAGCTGATATAGTTAAATTTATATTGGATGAATTGAATGAGCTTTCGGCAGAAGGAAACTTGGATGTTACGCCTAAAGAGTCTGGTCGTATCACAAGAGGGGCGGCATTGGCACTTAAAATGAGAATGTGTTTGTATTACAAGCAATATGAAGAAGCGATCGCAGCAGCCGATGAAATAGAGAAACTGGGTGTTTATAATTTGTTTACTGCCGGAACGACTCCTTATGCCGATTTGTTTAAAGAAGCGAATGAAGATAATTGCGAGATTATCCTGGCTGCTAAAAAGGTGGAGAATGATTATAAGAATCAGACAATTATTGAATTTTGTAATGCGAACGACGGGGGATGGTCGGCATTTGTTCCTATACAAAGCCTGGTCGACGCTTATGAAACATCTTCCGGTCTGACGATCGAAGAAGCTGAAAAAAACGGAGAATATGACCCGGTTCATCCTTATAAGAATAGAGATCCCCGTTTTTATGCAACAGTTTTGTACTCCGGAGCAGATTGGGTAAATCCTAACGGCGTTTACAGAATATATAATACACTCGACAGGACTATAGATGGGAAACCGAACAAGGATAATGCAAATGATTCACGTAATGCTTCACAATCGGGATATACATGCTGTAAGTATATGTCGCCTCTTACGCAATATTCGGATATCAACAATACAGGACTCGATTTTATTGTTTTTCGTTACGCCGAGGTGCTTTTATCAAAAGCAGAAGCATTGATCGAACTCAACAGGGATCTTGATGAAGCCTGCAATTTGATGGATGAGGTGCGGAAACGTGCCGGGATGCCGATGGTAGACAGAAATAAATATTCGACACAGGCAACCTTGCGTGAGTTGTTAAGGCGTGAGAGACGCGTTGAGTTTGCATTCGAAGGATTAAGACGTAGTGATATCGTACGATGGGGTATTGCAAAAGAAGTACTTAACGGACCTATTTATGCAACCAACTATGGTACAGTCATTATGGATACGAATATTCCTCAGGAAGAACGGGCTGTTATTAAAACTGGAGAGGAGAATAAAGTCGTATTGGAAATACGTTCCTTCAAAAATACTTATCTTCCTATACCACAATCGGAGCTGGACAGAAATCCGAATCTGGTTCAAACAAATTTTGAATAAAAGGAATGATTATGGTATATGGATTATTAAAAAGATATCTAGGTTTGCTGTTTCTTTCTGCCTGTATTATTCCGAACCTTTTTGCCGGAGTTACGCAAAAGAAAGAGAAACCGGTGATGTTTCAGGTAAGGAAAGATATAAAATATCAGGTGATCGATAATTTCGGGGCATCGGATGCCTGGAGGATCGCTTTTGTCGGTCGGTATTGGCCGGTAGAAAAACGTGAAAAGATTGCTGACCTGCTTTTTAGCACGAAGATGGATACCAACGGAAATCCGATCGGTATAGGTCTGAGTAACTGGAGGGTGAATATTGGTGCCGGGAGTTTCGAAAACCGAGAAAATAAAGAAGTCACGAGCACCTGGAATCGTACAGAGTGTTTTTTATCACCGGATGGCTCGTATGATTTTAGTAAGCAGGCTGGACAACAGTGGTTCATGAAGGCGGCAAAAGAAAGAGGGGTCGATGACTTTCTGTTTTTCACCAATTCGGCTCCTTATTTTATGACGCGAAGTGGTTCGACATTGGCGTCGGATAAGAAGAGGATTAATTTGCAGCATGATAAATTTGATGATTTTGCCGATTTTCTGGCGTTAACAACCAAGCATTTCATTGATGAGGGTTTTAATGTCAGGTATATAAGTCCTATAAATGAACCTCAGATTGATTGGGGAGAAAATAAGTGGCAGGAAGGTAGTTTTGCAACCAATCAAGATGCATATATGCTTGTCGGAGAGTTGGATAAAGCATTAACCAGACATGGTGTTTCATCGAAAATTGTGTTTGGAGAGGTGGCTGATATGAAGTATTTGTTCGACTGCGACACCAGTCTGACAATGCCGGATAATATCATAGAAGAGTTTTTTACTCGTAAAGGACAGTACAATATTATGGGGATGCCCAATGTGTATAATTGTGTTTCTGCCCATGATTATTGGAGTGCTTACCCGGCGAAAACATTGGTTGGACTGAGACAGAAAATACGTGGGGCTCTGTCGGCGGCTGATAATGGTACTAAGTTCTGGGCTTCGGAATATTGTATTTTGGAGAAAAATGATGAAATATCCGGTGAACCTTCCCCTGCCAAAAGTCTGAATCTGGGATTATATGTTGCACGGATTATCCATACTGATTTGGCGGTAGCCAATGCATCGGCATGGCAGTGGTGGACTGCTGTTTCTTTGGGTGAAGATGTTCCTATCCAGTTGAAGCCTAAAGAGCATTCAACAGCCGAAAGTTTGAAATATGACGGAATTGTAAGTCCTACGAAGATGCTGTGGGCGACAGGTAATTTTAGTCTGTTTATTCGTCCGGGGATGTGGAGGATTTCGTTGGACAGAGAACCGGAGATTTCTGAACTGGAGGCGGCAACTTCGTTAATGAGTTCTGCTTATACGGATGGGGAAAAGGTAGTGTTGGTCTTTATCAATTATGAGGATAAGCAGAAAGAAGTGAAGATTAGATGTGGTAATTCAACGAAAGGGAAAATGTTTGTTACTGATATGGATAAAAATCTGGAATATACGGGAGAACATAAATTATCGGAATTGATAATTGCCCCGAAGGCTGTGGTTACAGTTGTAATCTAGTTGAAAAGTTCAGTCCTGCCGAAGTCTTTTGCAGGACTGATTTTTTTGAAGACATGCGGAACCTTTCTTTGGAGTGGTTATTACCGCTTGTATTTTTACTATGGCATGAATAGAATTTTATACCGACCTAACCGGAAAAAGTATACGTACTAATTAGAATTAGTATGCCATGTAATCAGTGGTTGATAACCATCAACCGTATGGTTCATAATTATCGGCCGATTGGCTCACAATTATCAACCAAACGGCAGACAATTATCGGCCGCTGATTTGAATAGGAAGTGAAGAAAGGACGATAATGGCAAGTGATTGAAAACAAGCGTATTAATTTGTCATGGCAAAGTAGGGATAATTTTTTTAGTAAAACACAAGAAAACAGAATATTTTATCATTTCCGTTGTTTATTTAATCGCATCCGCTATCTTTGTAGTGTGCGGATAGTTTTGAAGTCATAGCGTTGATCTCTTTCTGCACAGATTAATTTTATAAAAAGGCATTTTAAGATATTATCTCGGTCCACATAATTATCCCAAATTTTTGATACAACTGAGATAGTAGCAACAAAATGCCCATGTTGTTTGTATATTTAGTTATATATGATATGACGTGGGCCGTTGCTTACTATCAGTGTATCGGGTCGGGATACCCTATGTGGCTGAGATGTAACAACGGTTCCACGTTTTTTTATGCTTTTTTGAATTTCAGTATATTATGGAAAGCTTTCAGATATGCGATACTATTATATAAATGGTAATTAGGAGTAGTTTTTTTATCATAAAAATAAGTTTATATTTGCATAGGGTTATAGCGCATTTTTATGAAAAAACAATTGTATAGTATGTCCTGAAAGTTTTATCTGATTTTTATCAGAGCAACTATTATTAATATATTAACCTAAAATATGCAGAACACTTCTGTTACAGATGAAATATTAATTGCTGCAATCGGAAAAGATGATTACACCAGTTACAATAAGCTGTTCGTCCGTTACTACAGCCGTCTGTGTTATTATGTCTATCGTATATTGATGGATAAGGAGGATGCGGAAGATGTCGTGCAGGAATTATTTCTTACTCTGTGGAATAACCGGAAGAAAATAGAGATTGGGGAGAATGTTTCCGGTTACCTGTATAGGATGGCAAAAAATCTGGCCCTGAACCACATCCGTACCGAAACGAATTACAGGTCCGTTTTGGAAAGCCGGGAGGAGCCGCTTTCCTACTATGAAGAAAACCCGCTTGAATCCGAAGAGTTCCGCTTGGCACTCAACGATTGCATTAACCGCCTGCCCGGCCGCTGTAAGGAGGTATTGCTCCTTCACCGTGTGAAAGGACTGAAGCAAAAAGAAATTGCCGATCAGTTGTCCATTTCCGTTAAAACGATTAAAAATCAGATATGGAGCTCCCTGCAACGTCTGAAAAGATGCCTGGAGCTGAAAGGTGTATAATTTTTTTTCAGGTCCGTATAGGACCTTTTTTGTTTTGAGGTGTCTTAATTATAAAAAGAAGATTCATGGAAGGAAAAGAACTCATAAACGATCACATCGTAAATTACCTGCTCGGCGGTGAAAAGGAGATCACCGACCCGGTTTTGCAGGAATGGCTGGCCGGGAGTGAGTCGAACCAGCAGGAGCTGGAACGTTATCGCAGGATCTGGGAAGAGTCCGCAAATTACATGGACATGGACGTGTTCGATACAAACCGGGCCTGGGTGAAGGTGGATAAGGTGAACCATCGGAAGGTATCTTTGCAGAGACGACTGAAAAATATCTCTTATGCATTGTCAGGTGTTGCCGCGGCTGTTTTATTGATGGTCGCCCTTTCCTTGACCGGATGGTTCGACAGGGAACAGGAGGTGACAGTGAGCCTGACTGCCGATTATGGCAACCGTTCGGAGATCGTTCTGCCGGATGGGTCGACCGTCAAGTTGAATTCCGGTTCGGAAGTGACCTATGCTTATAACCCGCAGAAGAAGGTCCGGGAGATACGTTTTCAGGGGGAAGGTTATTTTGACGTGTCGAAGAGTAAAAGGCCTTTCGTTGTAAAAATGGCGAACGGGGTGGAAGTAAAAGTATTGGGGACTACCTTTAATCTAAAAGCCTATCCCGATGATCCGACTATCCGGGCCTCTTTGATAGAGGGCCATATCGAATTGGAGCACCAGAACGACAGGCTGGTGATGAAAGCCGGCGAAATGGCGGAGTTCGATAAACGGACCAACCGGCTGGAACAGGTTGAAGGAGATCTCTCGCATTCCTACGGCTGGCTGAAGAATAAGCTGTATATGGATGATATGTCTTTGGCCGACGTTTGTAAATATCTGGAGAGGTGGTATAATGTGGATATCGCTGTTCAGGAAGACTTGGGAGAACAGATACGCTATAACGGTGTCATTCAGGAAGATACGATTGCGGAAGTCATGGAGGCTTTATCCAAACTGAGTAATATTGCCTATCACGTGAAAGGAAAACATATAAGTATAACCTCTAAATAAATTTGCCTATGAGATAAATACCATGAAACATAAAAACGGGAAATGTTTGCACCACTTCCCGTCCTATTTTTTGATCATTAATATACAGTGTGTCCAGCACTATCGTTAACTAACAATCAAATTACAAATATATGAATTTTTTTAAATTATCAAGGCCGGAATCCTCTCCGGTCCTTAAAAAGGTATACGCTATTATGAGATTGACAACTTTAGCTTTAATTGCTTTCTCACTCAATATCTCGGCTACCGTTTATTCACAGAAGACGAAACTATCGTTGGATGTCAATAATCAGTCCATCAAGGAAATTCTTTTCCTGATAGAGAATCAGTCTGAGTTCCGTTTTATTTATGAGAGCGGAAAGGTAAACCTGGATAAGAAGGTATCTGTACGTGAAAAAAACCAGACAGTAGAAACCATCCTGAACCGCTTGTTTGCAAAGGAAGGGATCAAGTATGAGATTACAGAGAATAATTTCATTCTGATAAATCCGACAGAGAAGAATAAAGCAATGGAGATGCTGGAAGTCCAGCAGCAAAAGAGAAAGGTTACCGGTGTTGTTACAGATTCTAACGGCGATCCTATTATCGGGGCGAATGTAGTAGAAAAAGGAACAACGAACGGAATAGTAACAGATATAGAAGGAAAATTTACATTGAATGTGGAAGATAAGTCTGTATTGTTGGTTTCTTACATTGGATATAACTCGAAGAATATATCTGTATCCAATAAGTCAACCTATGTGATCAGCTTGGAAGAAGATTCACAGGCTTTGGATGAAGTCGTTGTAGTGGGTTATGGTACACAGAAAAAGGTGAATCTGACAGGATCTGTGGCTACGATAAATTCAGAAGACATAAATGGAATACCATCTTCAAACTTATCGAATGCTTTGAGCGGACGTCTGGCAGGTGTAAGATTTACTCAGAACACAGGTAAACCGGGAGCCAGTGCTTCCGTATCAATCCGTGCGGTAGGCACCTGGAATAACTCAGATCCGTTGTATGTAATTGATGGAGTAGTCCGGGATAAATTTGCCTTTGATGGTTTGGATGCTTCGGAGGTTGAGAATCTTTCTGTATTGAAAGACGGAGCTTCTGCTGCTATTTACGGTTCGCGTGCAGCAAATGGCGTTATCGTTGTGACAACAAAGAAAGGTAAAATCGGTAAGCCGACTATCACTTATTCCGGAAGTATAGGTCTTTCGGATGCGACTAAAATACCGGAGGTGATGAATGGTTACGACCAGGTGATGTATCATAACGATAAGATGAGGGATCAAAATGTAGATCCGTCCGATATGAGATATTTTACGGAAGATGAGTTAGAATATCTGCGTGCTAACAGCGGACAATTCAATATGTTGGATGAAGCTTGGAAGCAATCGATGGTAACACGCCATACGGTCAATGTTTCCGGAGGAAATGATGCAGTCAGATATTTTATCGGCGGTTCTTATTTTTATGAGAATGGTTCGTTTAAGAATCTGACTTATGATAAATATAATTTAAGAAGCAATTTGGAAGCCAATATAACCAAAGATCTGGTAGCTTCATTAAATATAAATATCGACACCAGAAATGATGATAAACCTTTCTGGTTGTATGATGATGATAAAGAGACATTGAATAATTTGTATAATGGCTTGTTGCGTAGAGGGCGTTGGTTCCCCTCTTATATCGACGGAAAGGCTAACGGAACAAATATGGCTTGGTCTCCACTGGAAGCAATCAACGGTTCGACCGGATATAACCGGAAGAAATGGTCCAGCTATGATGCTACTGTTGCGTTACAATATAATGTCCCTTTTATAGAAGGGTTGAGCCTGAAGCTGATGTATAATCAGTTTAACAAACATACTTTTATCAAACAATTCAACAGACCTTATCCTTTATACAAATTTGAAACTTCGGGAGGACATAATCATCTCCAGACATCAAATGTAGTGAAAGAAATGGTTATTCGTGATGATGGTGACTATTTATTGGAAAAATATAATAAGGATAACAGCTACCAGCTGAATGCTATTATAACCTATAATCATCGGTTTGGCAAGCATGATGTCGGCGGAACCTTTATTTATGAACAGTATGAAGGAACAGTAGATTGGTTCAATGCTCAACGGAAATATTTTATTTCTAATATTGTAGATGAACTGTTTGCCGGAAGTTCAGACCCGAAAGATTCTTCTGTAGATGGTAAAGGCTCAGAAACAGGACGTCTATCTTATGTCGGACGTGTAAATTATGGTTATGATGACAAATATTTGCTTGAAGCATCTTTCCGTTATGACGGGTCGGTTAATTTTGCCCCTAATAAACGATGGGGATTTTTCCCATCCGTTTCGGCGGCCTGGCGTATTTCGGAGGAAAACTTCTTTAAAAACAATGTTCGTTTCGTTGATTATCTGAAACTCAGATCATCTGTCGGTTTGTTGGGTAACGATGCCGTCGGTGGTTGGCAATGGCAACAAAATTATTCATTGAATAGTGGTGCATATTTTGGGGAGTTGTCTAATGGTTTGTCGGCAGGTGTAGTACCTAACCCCAATATTACCTGGGAAAAGTCTCTTTCTTATAATGGGGGATTAGATGCAGCGTTGTTCAAGAATAGATTATCTTTAAGTGTTGAAGGTTTCTTTAAACATACGTATGATATCTTAGGTGATAGATTGGCTAGTTTGCCGACAACATTCGGTGCTAAAATGCCTGCTGAAAATTATGCGGTTATCAATTCCAAAGGGTTCGAAATCGAATTGGGATGGCAAGATAAGATCGGTTCTGATGTTCAGTACTGGGTGAAAGGTAACATCGGTTATGCTACTAATAAATTGATCGAAAAAGATGAAGCAGAGAACTTGCGAGCTTATAAATCAGAACTCGGTTTGAACACTGATCGTAAAATGGGGTATGTAGCAACTGGTATTATCCGTACACAGGCAGATTTGGATGCTCTACCGGAAGGATATACAATATTCGGGGAGAAACCAGAACTGGGTATGCTCAATTATAGAGACTTACGTGGACCAAATTCAGATACTCCCGATGGTATTATTGATGAGAACGACCAGGATTGGATCATTAATCATACGTCGTCTCCTATCAATTATGGTTTCTCTATCGGAGGTGCCTGGAAAGGATTTGAATTGGAACTCTTTTTCCAAGGCGTAGCCGGTGCTAAGAGAATGTTGGATTATTTTGATCAGCCTTGGCCTCTGGAAGAATCGCCTTTCGCTTATTTGAAAGATCATTATACTCCTGAAAATCCGAGTGCTGCTTTCCCGCGTGCCGGAAGAAATAATGCCTGGATGGGATCTTCGTTCTGGGTACGTGATGCCGATTTCCTGCGTCTGAAGAATGTGAATCTGAGTTATACTGTTCCTAAGAGTTTTCTGTCTAAATTGAAAATAGAGCAATTGAAAGTGTTCCTGACAGGTACGAACTTATTCCTTTTACAAAATAAGATAAAGTATTATGATCCTGAATGTTCTTCTATTGCGGATTATCCGAATATGAGAAGTTATTCTTTGGGTCTGAACTTGAGTTTTTAATTCCTAAATAGAGAGTAGATATGAAATATATATTGTTTTTATCATCATTGATATTGTTAGCAAGTTGCGATGTATTGGATAAAACTGATTTGTCTGCAATTCCGGAAGATAAAGTGTGGTCTGATGTGAGTTATGCGACAGCTTATGTAAACAAATTATGCAGAGATAACTTGCCCGGATGGGATTATGATGCTTCTTGTCTTTCTGATGAAGCAGCACCAAGGTCTAAAACCGAGGTTATGTACGGTCAACTGACTTCTTCTTCCATTGATACATGGAATTATACGAATATCCGGAATATCAATATCTTTTTGGAAAGTATCGAGTCTGGAGGTATAGATGAAGAAACGAAAAATCAACTGAAAGGACAGGTTTATTTTCTTAGGGCATGGCAATATTTTGGAATGGTACGTCAGTATGGCGGCGTTCCGATCATAGAAAAACCGCAGTCTTTGTCGGATGATATCTATGTTGCTAGAAATAAGACTTCGGAATGTATTGATTTCATTGTGGGTGACTTGGATAAAGCGGCTGCCGGTTTACCCTGGCATTGGAGCAACAAAGATGTGGGACGTATTACTAAGGCTGCTGCTTTGGCGATGAAAGGTAGAATATTGTTGTATTATGCAAGTCCGCAATTTAATCCGGAAAAAGACATGAGCCGTTGGGAAAAAGCATACGAAGCCAATAAAGTGGCTAAAGATGAATTGGCGAAAAACGGATATGCCTTATATGCCGATTATGAGAATTTCTGGTTTAATGAGATGAATGAGGAGGTGGTTTTGGCTTATCGTTATCAGGAACCTGATGTTACTCATAACTGGGAGGCGGCTACACGTCCGTTGGATGATTCGCAAAATATTACAGGCTTTAATCAACCCACGTTGGAAATGGTGGAATCTTATCCGATGATTAATGGCAAACCGATTACGGATGCCGGCTCTGGTTATAATCCTGACGCTTACTGGGAAAATAGGGACCCACGTTTTAAGGCTTCTATCGCTTATAATGGTTGTTTATGGGAGTTAAGTGGTAAGACTGGTCGGAAACAATGGACTTTTGTGGGAGCTGAAAATGCAGCAGGCTCTACTGGATTTTATTGCAGACGTGCCGTGAATGTTTCAAATACGCCCTATTTTGCGGATAAAGGTAGTACAGACTGGGCTGAAATTCGTTACGCCGAGGTTTTGTTGAATTATGCAGAATGTGCAGCTGAACTTGGTAAAACAATGGAAGCATATGATGTATTAAAACAAATTCGTAGTAGAGCAGGCATACTACCGGGTGATAATAGTATGTATGGTCTGGAGGAAAATATGAATTCTTCAAGAATGATTGATGCTATCATGTTAGAGCGTAAGATTGAGTTCGCATTTGAAGGTAAACGTTATTGGGATTTACGCAGAAGACGTTTGTTTGCTGATGAACTGAACGGAACAAAACGTCATGGTGTTTATCCAATATTGAAAATGAATAAGGAGGAGTTCCTGGCTATAGAAAGTACCGTTGATTTGAATAAAGATTATACTACTTTCTTTAGAGATTCTATTGTAGAGTTGGATAAAGTATTTACGATCGACTTCAAGGATAATTATTACTTCTATGCATTGCCTTTAAAACATTTGGAAACGAATAGCAAGTTAGAGCAGACTCAAGGATGGGATAATGGAACATTTAATCCTTATGAGTAATTTTTAATAATATAATCGGAGAAAAGTAGTAATATTTTTCTCCGATTGATTGAATATGCCTGTATTTCATAAAATGCTAACAGAAATATCTCCTTAATAATTTATAGGTACTTATTAACAAGCCTCTTTTAATAAAGAGGAAACTTAATTTATATGAAAAATGTATTAAATATAATTTTCTTGTCCTTTTTGTGTGGAAATTTGATATTCGCGAAAGAATACCATGTATCACCGATGGGAAGTGATGTTAATGATGGGGATATTTCTACTCCATTGAAAACAATCAATGCCGCAGCACAAAAAGCATTACCTGGTGATGTGGTGATAGTACATAACGGAGTTTACCGGGAATGGGTTAATCCGTTGAACGGGGGAGAAAATAATGAAAAACGTATTGTTTACCAAGTCGCAGAAGGAGAAAAAGCAGAGTTGAAAGGTTCTGAGCTTATTAAGAACTGGATAAAAGAGAAGAGAGGTAAAGGTGTTTGGAAAGTGACATTGCCTAATAGTTTCTTTGGTTCGTATAACCCATATGTAGATAAACTTTTTGGTGACTGGTTTTTTGATAATGGACGTCTTCATCATACAGGTGATGTATATTTGAATGATGTTTCATTATATGAGGTAGTTAGTGTGGAGAAAGTGCTGAATCCTGATACTATCCGTAGTGTACGTGATCCTGAAGGCACACAACGTGTATGGTTTGCTACGGTGGATGCTGATAATACGACTATTTATGCTAATTTCGGAGATATCGATCCTAATAAAGAGACCGTTGAAATAGCGGCTCGTCCTACTTGCTTTTATCCAACCCGGCAAGGATTGAACTATATCACTATCCGTGGTTTTCACGTAGGTCAGGCAGCTACGCAATGGGGAGCACCGACTGCGGAACAGGTTGGAATGATTGCAACACATTGGTGTAAAGGATGGATAATTGAAAATAATGTGATAAAGAATTCACGTTGTAATGGTATTTCGTTAGGGAAAGAACGTAGTACCGGACATAATTTAGAAATGACAGATAAACGTTTGGATGGTACACAACATTATCGGGAGGTCATTTTTAATACGTTACGTCATGGATGGAATCGTGAAAATGTTGGTTCACATATTGTTCGTAATAATGTGATATCTGATTGTGAACAAACAGGTATCTGCGGAAGTATGGGAGGTGCGTTTTGTGAAATCTACGGGAATCATATCTATAATATTCATTCAAAACGTCAGTTTAGTGGCTTTGAAATGGCTGGTATCAAACTACATGGGCCTATTGATACTTATATTCATAATAACCGTATTCATGGTTGTGATAAAGGGATGTGGTTGGATTGGATGGCTCAGGGTGCACATGTTTCATCTAATCTGTTTTATGATAATACAGAGTTGGATTTATTTCTGGAAGTGAACCATGGTCCTTATATAATTGATAATAATTTATTCTTGTCCGATCAATCAGTGAGAGAATCCTCGGATGGGGGTGCCTACCTTAATAATCTCTTTGCAGGATTTATTAGCCGGAATGACGATGAGCGTTATGTTCCATATCATTTGAATCATTCTACTGAAGTAAAGGGTATGTTTATAATCACGAACGGTGATCATCGTTTTTATAATAATATGTTTGTTGGTGGCACACGAACTGATGTCAGGTATGGGCTATCTGTGTACGATCATGCCAAATGGCCGATTTATGGAGAAGATAATATATTTTGTAATGGAGCAAAACCAATGACTGGGAAAGAACAGGGGGCTGTCAAGGATAACTATAATCCGAAAATCAGACTGGAAGAGACGACAGAAGGTGTTTTTCTGTTATTTTCGGTAGATAATGATCTTTTTCATGCATTAGTAGCTAAACCTGTTGATGCAGCCAGACTGGGAATAACTAAATTGTCAGGTTATTTGTATGACTATGTAAATGAGACTCCTTTTATATTGAATAAAGATTATTTGGGAAATACTCGTTCAAAGCAGTCACTTAAGGTAGGCCCCATGGAATTATTACAACAAGGAGTCCAACGGATTAAGGTGTGGTAGTAGATTGAATATTTAAAGTAAATAATAGTAAACAATAATAATCCACCAAATAAACAATTATTTGCTATTTCTTGAGGGAGTACGATAATTTATATTTGCTTTGGATTAAAATGTATAAAAATCGTATGAATAATAAAACTTTCTTGACATTGCTGTTTGCTGTGTCATGCAGTGTTATGATGGCAAGGGATATTCATGTTTCTGTGAATGGAAATGATGTAAATCTGGGTTCTGCAAACTCTCCTTACAGGACTATCAATAAAGCAGCCAAAGAAGCTGTACCCGGTGATGTGATCACGGTTCATGAAGGGACTTATAGGGAGTTGGTTCGTCCGCAACGAAGTGGAACCAAGGATAAGCCTATCGTTTATCAGGCTGCGGAAGGTGAAAGGGTGGTGATCACCGGTTCAGAACCAACCAAAGGGTGGGTAAAAGTGGCGAATAACACATGGAAGCTGGTGGTGGACAACGATTTTTGGCAAGGTGCTAATCCGTTTGATGAACTAATTTACGGGGGCTGGTATTATGGCGAAGGCAAGTTGAACCATACCGGTTGGGTTTTCTTGGGTGATGAGCCTATCCGTGAGATCTTTTCCCTGGAAGATGTGATGAAGCCGTTGGAGGGGGAACCGCGTTGGTATGTGGAATCCGGAGGAAACGGAGGAAATGTGCTGATGAACATCGGAGAGGTGTGGGCGTTGGATAACAAGAAAATCCTTCCGATGGATGCTTCTGTGGAATTGGGAGACCAAGGGATTGTTTTAGGAGGCGACCGAGCCAATTTGGGTTATCTGCAGGAAGGGTCTGTTATCCATTATGAAAATGTGGACTTTGGTGAAAAGGGTACAAATACGTTCTTTGTCAGTGCTGCTACGTTGGTGAAAAGAGCAACGATAGAAATGCGTTTGGATGAGCCTGGCGGGGAGTTGTTGGGTACGTGTGAGATCACAAATACCGGCGATTGGCTGAAAGAAAAGACCTTTGCCATCAACATGAAGCGCGAGTTGAAAGGAAAGCAGAATATTCGTCTGGTGACCCGTGCGCCGAAGTTGGATCCCACCGTTCCTACGATCATTTATGCCCAGTTCCCCGACGGAACCGATCCGAATGGCGGTAGTGTGGAGATCACGGCTCGTCCACAGGTATTTTATCCTGAACATGTAGGAGTGGATTATATCACTGTTCGCGGTTTTATACTTCAGAATGCAGCCACCAACTGGGCACCGCCTTCGGCTGAACAGCCTGGATTGATTGGACCTCGTTGGGCTAAAGGTTGGGTGATAGAAGATAATCTGATCCGTAATTCCCGTTGTTCGGGAATTTCTTTGGGACGTCCGACTTTCGGCCATGCGCATCATTATTTGCGGATGCCGCCGAAAGTTTACGCCATGCCGAACGGAGGCCAGACGGTGGAACAGTTGAAAGACTTTTTTGATAATGCTTCTTGGACGAAAGAGGAAGCGGGTTTTCATGTGATAAAGAACAATCATATTTACAATTGCGGGCAAGCCGGAATTGTGGGATGTAGCGGTGCCTCTTTCAGCCTTATTGAAGGAAATGAGATTCATGAGATTGGTCAAAATGAGAACTTTTGGGGGTATGAGAATGCCGGAATCAAGTTTCATTTCTCTACCGATGTGACCATTCGTAGGAATCATATATATAATGTGGCTCATTGGGGATTGTGGCTCGATTGGGGAAATCAGGGGTCAAGGGTGGATGGTAACCTGTTCCATGACAATAAGGCGGACGACCTGTTCTTGGAGGTTTGCCATGGCCCATTAAGTATCTTCAACAATATTTTGTTGTCGAAAAGTTCGATTTGGTTAAAGTCGCAAGGGGTAGCCATGGCGCATAACTTGATTACTTCGAATGTCGGTATTAGCAGTGATATCAGGAACACTTATTTTTATGAGCCTCATGGGACGACTTCTGTCGGTAAGGTGCGTAATGTAGGGGGAGACCATCGTTGGTACAACAACGTGTTTGTAGGTGAATCCGCTTCTTTGGGTAAATGGGGTAGAAGCGAGTTGGCTTTGCCGGTCTGGTATGATGGGAATGTGTTTGCACAAGGCGCTCGTGCCGCAAAGGCTGATAAGACGGCATTGGTCGACTCTACATTCAATCCTGGAGCGAAGTTGGAGGAGCGGGAAGATGGCTGGTATCTTTTGATGGATGTACCGGAGAGTTGGACGAAAGATGTGAAAAGAAAAGCTGTAACGGGTGAATTGCTAGGTAAGGCTATTATTCCTCAACAGAGTTTCACGAACCCTGATGATAGTCCGATTAAAGTGGATACGGACATCTTGGGAAACAAACGTAAGCTCTCGAATCCTTATCCCGGTCCGATAGAGATAAAGAAAGCCGGGCATCAGGAGTTTAAGGTGTGGCCGAAACCGATCTCGCTAATCCCGGATTTTGCAAAATAATACCCGTATTTTATAAAAGTACCTATTGGATTTGTTTCCTATTTTTACCATTTCAATGTTTTGAAACCTAATATAACTTAAGATGAATAATCGTATAACGAAGTTTTTAGCCATAGCCCTGTTCTTATTGAGTATAAGTCAGATTGTAAAAGGGGAGGCGGTAGACGCTGTTACCGGTGCTACCCCGGTAAAGTTGAAAATAGAGGCGAATACCGATAAACAATTGGTACTGGATGTCTCTTATGAGGAAAATTCAGTTATCCGGGAAGCTCCTTTAGGATTGAATGTTGATCACCGTATGCTGGGGAAAGACGTTCAGTTGCTTAACAAGGAAAAAAAGGAAAATAATACGCTTGTCTACCAATTACAACAAGCCGACGGAAGTCGTTTTTATCTGGATGCCCGGATATTTCCTGACGGGATTGCCCTGCGTTACCGCGTTCCGGCAGATGGACCTGTATGTATTTATGGAGAGGAAACATCGTTTATTTTCCCGTCACAGACTAAAGTTTGGTATGCCAGCGGTCCATTTCAATACGGCTGGTTGCAACAATACCAGGAACGGGAGACTGACCGTATAGAAGGCGAGTTGTTGGCTCCGCCTGCGACTTTTCATTTACCGAATGGAATTTATGCGGCGATCACGGAAGCAAATCTGTTCAATTATCATGGTGCAGTACTGTTGGGTACAGCTCCGAACAAGGTACAGTTTGGTTATGTGGAAAATAAGGGACATGTGGAAACGGGAATAGTTACTGGTCTTCCTCCTGCTAAATATTGGCATGAAGAAGTGCGTAATATCCCGTGGATTGTTTCCCCGAAAGCGGAAAGTCAGGAAATTGTAACTCCTTGGCGTATCCTTATGTTGTCAAAAGATTTGAATGGCTTGGTAAATAACCAGATCATTGCTCAGGTTTCTGATCAGCCGAATAAAACGCTTTTCCCGGATGGAGCAAAGACAGATTGGATAAAACCGGGTAGGGCGACCTTTACGTGGTATGTGCAGGGTAGTGAGAAACTAAGTGTAGCTACGCAAAAACGGTTTGTAGACGGATGTGCTGAACTGGGTATTGAATCCGTAGTGGTAGACGATGGCTGGGAGTTGTGGCAACAAACAGAGAAAGAGGCAAACGGACGGACTAAATGGGAAATACTGAAAGAGTTGGTGGATTATGCCAAAGCCAAGAATGTGGATATTTGGGTATGGCGTTCTTCGTCTCCCCGCTCTGGAAATAAATCAGACATTGGTCTGGTGGATCCGCAAGAACGCACCAATTTCATGAAGAAATGCGCGGAAGTTGGGGTGAAAGGGTTGAAGATAGACTTCTTCCATACCGAAAACCTCTTTACGGTGAATTTGATGGAGAATATTTTGAAAGATGCCGCCAAAGAAAAGTTGATGGTTATCTTCCACGGTGTGAATAAACCGACCGGCGACTCCTATACCTATCCGAACTTGTTGGCGAAAGAGGCGGTGAGAGGTTTGGAATGTGTAGGTGGAGAGGATAGCTGGGCTCCGGGACCGGCTTGGCCTTATCACAATACGGTATTGCCCTTTACCCGTTGGTTGGTAGGAGCTGCCGATTATACGCCGATGAGTTTCATTACGCAATGCTCTCCCTCCGTCACCTTTGGATGCCAGTTATCATCCATTTATATGTTTACCTCCCCGATGTTGATCTTTGCGGCAGATGTGGATGAAATGTTGTCCTGCCCCGGACGCTCGTTTATAGAAAGTGTACCGGTGATTTGGGATGAAACGGTTGTATTGCCGGAAAGCGAGATCGGCAGGTTGGCTGCTTTGGCACGCAGAAAAGGGGATGTTTGGTATCTGACCGTCCTTAACGGAGAGGATGCCCGTACGTTTGATGCGAAGCTGGATTTCTTGCCGAAAGGGAAATATCAGATGGAAATAGCTACGGATGCCCCCGGCAACCGGAAACAGCTTGTGGTGAAGAAAAGTAAAGTACGTTCCGGCCAGCGGCTTAAAGAAGAATTGATGTCGGGCGGTGGCTTCGTGGCTCGTATTAGCAGGTATTAAAATATTATATTTATGAAACGGAATCTATTTATCACACTTTGTTGTATAGTTTCGATCGCGCTATCGGCGCAACAACAGGATTGCCGGTTATGGTATGACAAGCCGGCAAAAGATTGGAACGAGGCTCTTCCGGTGGGGAACGGCCGTTTGGGAGCGATGGTGTACGGTGATTATCGACGCGAAACCATTCAGTTGAATGAAGAAAGTCTGTGGGCCGGAGCCAAAAGCGATGCCAATGCGGCATCTGCCGACAAACTGCCTGAAATACAACAATTGTTGCTAAATGGAGAGATCGGAAAGGCGGTGGAGTTATCGGAAAAATACATGAAAAGCGATCCCTTGCGTATTCGTTCTTATCAGCCGTTTGGAAATATTTATATAGACTTATTGACCGGCCGGAACGTTAATTCGGCTGTTTCCGATTACCGGCGGGAACTGGATCTGGAGACTGGCATTGCCTCTGTCTCTTATACGTTAAATCAGGTGACTTATAAACGTGAAGTGTTCGTCTCTGCTGAAAATGATGTTGTCGTCATTCGTTTGTCGGCCGATACGCCTGGCGCTCTGACGTTCCGGTTGCATTATGGCAGGGAACAGGATGCTACAGCCTGTCCGGTATCGGCCAATGAGTTGGAGATAAAGGGGCAGATCATAGATTTGCCGGAAGCGGAAATGGGTGCGATCGGTCCTCACATGCGTTTTGCTGGCCGGATTGCCGGGTTTCATAAAGGTGGGCAGTTGATGGCGTTGAACAATGCGTTTTATGTAGAAAAGGCAGACGAAGTTGTTTTTTATTTGACAGCTGCTACAGATTATAATTTTGCTAAGTTGGATGTCGACAGGGAAATCGATCCGTTGAAGACGTGCCAACAAATTCTTGCCCGGCTGAGTAAGGATTCGTATGAGAAAGTAAAGCAGGCGCATGTGGCAGATCATAGTAGTCTGTTCAACCGTGTGACGTTCAATATGGGCGAGTCTTCCATGTTACCCACCGACCGTCGGTTGGAACGGGTGAAAAACGGAGAAACCGATCTTTCCTTGATTACGCTTTATTTCCAATACGGGCGTTATCTGTTGATGAATTCTTCCCGTGCTCCCGGTGTGCTTCCGGCTAATTTGCAAGGGTTATGGAATGAAGATATGTATGCGGCTTGGAGTTCCGACTTCCATACGAATATCAATATCCAGATGAACTACTGGCCGGCTGAGGTTTGTAATTTGTCGGAGACGGTAGTGCCTTTTTCCAATTTCATCAATGCGCTCCGGGTACCAGGTCGGGTAACAGCAAGTAAAACCTACAATGCCAAAGGGTGGACGATGAATCACCTGACGGATCCTTTCGGTCGTACAGCCATTGCCGATGGAGTGGGATGGGGTACTTTCCCGATTGCGAGTGCTTGGTTGGTCTTACATCAATGGGAACATTTCCTGTTTAATGGCGATAAGGAGTATTTGAAGAACGAGGCGTATCCAGCTATGATGGAAGCTGCCGAGTTTATCATGTCTTATTTGGTGGAAGATAAAAACGGGTATCTGGTGACAGCTCCTTCCAATTCACCGGAAAACAGGTATAAGTTACCGAATGGTAAGACGTATATGCTGACATATGGTGCAACGATGGATGTTGAGATCATATACGAGTTGCTTCATGCTTGCCTGGATGCCGGTAAGATTGTTGGTGCAGACTCTAAGAATAATAAGAAGTTGTCTGAAACCTTGCGTAAATTACCGCCTATACGGATAAGCAAACGTTATCAGACAATTCAGGAATGGATTGAAGATTATGAAGAGGTCGAACCGGGGCACCGGCATATCTCTCATCTCTTTGGGCTTTATCCGGGTACTTCGATCAACTCAACCAAGAAGGATTTGTTTGAAGCTGCCCGTAAAACCATTGAACGTCGTCGTTTCTACAATGAGAATGAATCGAACCGACAAGGTTCGTACACCGGTTGGAGCCGTGCCTGGATGATTAATTTTTATGCCCGTTTGCAAGATGGGGAAGAGGCAGGCAACAATGTACAGATGTTACTGGCTAAAACAACCCAAAGCAATTTGTTTAATATCCATCCTCCTTTCCAGATAGACGGTAATTTCGGAGGTACGGCAGGTATTGCCGAAATGTTGTTGCAAAGCCATAATGGAGAAATTCATTTGCTTCCTGCGTTACCTTCCTTTTGGAAAACGGGAGAGATACGGGGATTGCGTGCACGGGGTGGCTATACGGTCGATATGAAATGGAAGGAAGGCGAATTGATCTCTGCCCGGATATATTCCGACAAACCGCAAAAGGTTAAAGTCCGTTATCGTGATAAGGTCAGAAACTTACGGGTTCAGGATGGCACAGATGTAATAATAGATTAAAGAATAACCGATAAAAGTCTTTTATCTTATGAAAGTATATTTGAAACTTTGCATGCTCCTTCTTTTAGGAGGTTTTCCTTGGAATATAGTGCAGGCAACTCCCTATAATATTGCCCCGCTGGCCCGAGCATCGGCTTCCTCTTCGATTGATGCCGGTCACGATGCGGCAAAGGTGATCGATGGCCTGATACGGGTACCGGGAAAAGGGGAATGGGTATCTAAAAGTACGGAGACTTTCTGGGGACAGATCGATTATCCCTGGATACAGTTAGATTGGGAACGCCCCGTGAATATCAATAAAATTATTCTGTATGACCGTCCGGCCATGGAGGCACATGTAGCCGGAGGCGTATTGCATTTCAGTGACGGCAGTAAGATCAATGTCTGGGGAATGGCTAATGACGGGACTCCCAAAGAGATTGAGTTTGAGTCGCGGAAGGTCGAGTGGGTACGGTTCGAGGTGACCGATGCCGCCGGTACGCAGGTGGGGCTTTCGGAGATCGAGGTGTTTCCTTCTCCCGATGATTATACGGATCATGTATCCTGGGTAAATCCTTATATCGAGACTGCCCGCGGACGGTATTTTTTCTTTATCACAGGGAACCAACCTTATGGGATGATAGGGGCGGCGCCTCTGACAAGAAACAAGAATCAGTATGGAGGCGGGTATAATTATAATTCGACGGAAGTGCTGGGGTTCCCGCAGATCCATTGCTGGATGCTGTCCGGGTTGACGGTGATGCCGGTGACGGGCGAGGTGGACCCGACGGGAGGAGAACAGTCCTGGAAATCTTCTTTCCTGCATCAGGGAGAGATTGTACAACCGGGTTATCACAGGTTGTTTCTGGATACTTATAAAATGTGGGTGGAGCAGACAGCTACCGATCGCGTCAGCTTCTACCGGTTTACGTATACGGAGGAAAATCCGGCTGATATCTTGCTGAACCTGGGTGGTTATGTCGGCACTTCGACAATGGTCAATGCCCATGTTTATAAAAAGGGAAATGAAGGTGTGGAAGGCTATTTCGATACGACCGGACGCTTGTGGGGCGGTCCCGATGTGGTCAGGATTTATTTTGCCGTTACATTCGATACTCCTTTCAGGTCGCTGGACGGCTGGGTCGGATCGGAGCAGTTCAAAGATATCAGCGAGTTGCAGGGTGCCGGAGAGAGCACTCCGAGAAACCAGGGAATGAGTTACCATGATGCTCCCACTTCGGGTGTGAAAGCGAATTATCAGGTACAACCGGGCGAACAGGTACAGATGAAGGTGGCTATCTCCTATGTCAGTACGGACAATGCCTGGGAGAATCTGGAGCAGGATTGCAGCCACTGGGATTTTAATCGGGTACGGCAGGAGTCACAGCAGGAATGGAATGAATGGTTGGGACGGATCGATGTGAAAGGAGGAAGCCATGACCAACAAATGAAGTTCTATACCGATTTGTGGCATTCTTTACTGGGAAGGCATAAACTGGATGATTATAACGGTGAATATCCGGATTATACGGATGGTACCCGGGAAGGTTCTAAAACGAAAAATATCCGTTTCCATGTAAGGCAACTGGCTAAGGACCGGGAAGGGAAGGTGAAACATCACATGTATAACTCTGATGCGTTTTGGTTGACACAATGGAACCTGAATACGCTTTGGGGATTGGCTTATCCTTCGGTATTGGATGATTTTGCGGCTTCTTTGCTGGAATACGATGTGAATGGGAATCTGCTTCCCCGCGGGCCTTGCGCCGGTGGATATTCATATATCATGTCCGGATGTCCTGCTACCTCTCTTATCACGAGTGCTTTCCAAAAAGGACTTACCAGGAAGTGGGATCAGCAAAAAGCGTTCAAGGCGATGAAACGGAATCATTCCAAAGGAGGAATGCTGGCATTGGGAATGGATAAGGAGTTAGATTTTTATGTTCGTAACGGATATTGTCCCGGTAATGCCGGTCTGACCATCCAGTGGGCGTTTGAAGATTGGGCTTTGGCTGAAATGGCTGCTAAAATGGGAAAGAAAAGCGATTATAACTATTTCCATAAACGGGCTACAGGCTGGCCTGCTTCTTTTAATAAAGAACTGGGACTGATCTTGCCGAAGAGGGCAAACGGTGAATGGTTGCATACTGACCCTTTGAGCGGTAACGGATATGTAGAGGCCAACGCTTGGCAGGCGACGTTCGGACTTTCGCACGATATCCCTGTGTTGGCAAGGTTGATGGGAGGAAATGACAGTCTTTGCAGTAAGTTGGATTTTGCTTTCAAGCAGTCGGAGTCAACAGATTTTGTCTATGGATACGGCAGTGGTTATGTCAGTTATGCGAACCAGCCGGGTTGTTCGAATGCACATGTCTTTTCGCATGCCGGGAAACCCTGGCTGACTCAATACTGGGTGCGCCGTGTGAAGGAACAGGCTTACGGGGCGGTTACTCCCGACAGGGGATATGGCGGACATGATGAGGACCAGGGGCAGATGGGCGGCGTGAGCTCATTGATGGCGATCGGGTTGTTTGCCTTGGACGGCGGTTCTTCCCGTGATCCGCAATACGATATAACAAGTCCGGTGTTCGACGAGGTGACTATTTCGCTGGATACTGATTATTATAAGGGGAAAACCTTTAAAATAAAGACTTACAATAATTCGGCAGCCAATTGTTATATCCAGCGTGCACGGCTTAACGGAAAAGAGTACAACTCTTTCCGGATACCTCATGCAGTCTTTTCGGACGGAGGCTTGTTGGAGTTATGGATGGGGGATACCCCGAATAAGGCCTGGGGAAAATAGGCGATGATTTGATGTTGTATATTACTAATGCAGTCTCCGGAGATATTTTAAGTATCTTTGGGGACTTATATATTCTAACTTCTGACTAACATGAAAAAGACGATCTCTTTATTTCTCCTTATGGGAGGATTTTTCTTTTCAAGCTGGGCTATCAGTGCCCAGAATAAAATATCCCTGCCGGATATGGATTTATCCCTGGCCTACCAGCAGTATGGTTCGCCGATGAAGAATGCAGCTGTTACCGGTGAGAAACTGACGGTGGGCGGTGAGCATTTCGGACAAGGGGTAGGCGTACAGGCAAACAGCAAGATCAAGCTGAGCCTGCGGAAGAATACCGGGCTGTTTACCTGCAAGGTGGGTGTGAACGACCGTTCGCTGGATTATAAAAAAGATGATTTCAGTAAGATACCGATGACAGACGGGACGATGTTGTTTTACCGGACCGACGGTACCGGAGGAAAGAAGCAGTTTGTCGGGGTAGGTTCCGGTGATGGCTCCTTTGATAAGGGAAGCGTTGTCTTTCGCCTGGTGGGTGACGGGAAGGAGTTGTATAACAGCGGCATGGTCCGCGGAGGCGAGAAAGCCCGTGAGGTATCGCTCGATGTTTCAGGGGTCGATGTACTGGAACTGGTTGTTGAAGATGGAGGTGACGGCGTAAGCGGCGACCATGCCGATTGGATCGAACCTGTTTTTTCTTATAACGAGATTAAGCCTTCGCTGGTGAATGCCGATTATAAAGGGGCTATCGAGACAATGCCTGCTGAGGTGGAAAGGGCGTTGCGCAGTAAGGTCGCTGCTCTGCCTGCCATCGACCTGCCGGTGGCGCGTCCGGAATCAGACTGGATGCTCGATGCCAAAGGAGTGAAGGCCGGTGTGTATCAGACGCATAACGGCAAAGATATTGTCCTTTCGAATGGCCTGGTAAGCCGTATCTTCCGTCTCTATCCGAACCTGGCGACCGTCGACCTGGTCAATCAGATGACGGGTGAAAGCATGCTGCGTGCCGTCAGTAACGAAGGTGTTCTGAAAATCGATGATAAAGTGTATACGCTTGGCGGCCTCGACGGGCAGTTTGAGTATGGCTATACACAATATAAATGGGTCGACAGCCTGACGATCCTTCCGAATTCGTTCCGTGTGACCGGGTTCGATATTACTGAACTGGCTCCCCGTATCGACTGGGCGAACAAACGCTGGTCGCTGGTGAAGCCGGGCGAAACGACAGGGAAGGTACTTTCTTTCTATCTGGAAGGACCGGATTACCTGAAAGGTGTGAAGGTGAAACTGAATTATGCCCTCTATGATGGTATTCCCTGTATCAGTAAATGGATGGAGATCGAGAATAAGAGTGGTATGGGAATCACACTGGATGAATTTACCCTGGAGCAACTGGCGATGGCAGAACCGGAATCACCGGTGGAAGCCAAAAGGCCGGAGCAGTTCCTGAAACCGAATATCCATGTCGAGAGCGACTGGGCGTTTCTCGGTTTTACCGAACGGGAGGCTGACCGCACGGAATTCTGGAATACCGATCCCCGCTATACTTCACAGTGTAATTATCCGCTGCTTACCCCTTGCCTGCTGGAGGTAAAACTGCCGATGGGGCCGGACGAAGATATCCCCGACGGTGCTAAGTTCAGTAGCTTCCGTACCTGGCTGATGCCTTTCGACAGCGATGACCGTGACCGGAAAGGGCTTTTCCTGAAGCGGATGTATCGTAAGATCGCCCCGTGGACGACTGAAAACCCGATCTTCCTGCATTGTGTATCTTCCGATCCGAAGGTGGTGAAGACGGCTATCGACCAGTGTGCTGAAACCGGTTATGAGATGGTGATCCTCAGCTTCGGTTCGGGACTGAATATGGAGGATGAGAGTGAAGCGAATATAGCTAAATTCAAGGAGTTCACCGAATATGCCAACTCCAAAGGCATCGAACTGGGCGGTTATTCCCTGTTGTCCAGCCGTTGGATCAGCGATGAGGTCGACGTGATCAATCCCGAAACAGGAAAGCGCGGCGGTATGATCTTCGGCAGTTCTCCCTGCCTCTCCAGTGAGTGGGGATACGATTATTTCCGCAAGATACGTTCTTTCTACGAGAAGACAGGAATGACAGTCTTTGAGAACGACGGTTCGTATCCGGGCAATGTCTGTGCTTCGACCAGCCATGCCCATCATAAGGGTTTGAAAGACTCCCAGTGGAAACAACGCCAGCAGATTGTGAACCTGTATCAATGGATGTGTGAGAATGGCATTTATACCAATATACCCGATTTCGGTTATATGTTGAATGGTGGTACGAAAGTCGGTATCGGTTACCGTGAAGTAAACTGGTCGCTTCCCCGCGAACGGCAGTTGGTGCTGGGACGCCAGGTGATGTACGATGGCTTGTGGGAACGCCTGCCGGGTATGTGCTGGACATTCGTTCCGCTTACCCAATATCATGGCGGTGGGGCTGCCGCTACGCTCGAACCTTTGAAAGATCATATCCCTGATTATAAAGCGCACATGATCCAGAATTACGGTGCAGGAGTACAGGCTTGTTACCGTGGTCCGCGTCTGTATGATACACCGGAAACGAAAGCGGCCGTAGTAGAGGTGATCGACTGGTACAAGAAATACCGGACTATCCTGAACAGCGAACTGATCCATCTGCGCCGTGCCGATGGACGCGACTGGGACGGTTTCATGCATGTCGATCCGGACGGCAAGGAGAAAGGCTTTGCCCTGTTGTTTAACCCGACCGACAAGGCGATCACCCGTACGGTCAAACTTCCGTTGTATTATACTGGTTTATCAGAAACAGCCCGGATACGGGAACAAGAAAATGCTCCGGCCGTTTATAAACTGAACCGCGACTATACAGTAGATATCACCGTGACGATCCCGGCACGGGGCAATACCTGGCTGGTGGTGGAAAAATAGGCATAGTTCATTATTTATCAGAATTGAACTAGTTAAGTGTTGTTGCTTGTCCTGAAAGGACTAACTGTGAATAGCCCCCGGTGAAGCCGGGGGATTGGGAATGGCATCCGGCCGATGAGCCCTGAAAGGGTTCAATCACAATGTATTATTCGCCCCCTTCAGGGACGCACCATCCGGCATATATCGGGATCCCCCGGCTTCACCGGGGGCTATTCACAATTGAACCCTTCGGGTCCACAATGTCGCTAAATGACTCAAATCTTTCTAAATTGGCATATTGGCTGATTATTTTCTATAATCAATACATCTTCTTACTATCGGAATCCCTAATTCTCATTAAAATAACTATCTTTGGAATACTATTATCGGATGGATATATTCTTAATTGACAAGATATTGAATCTTAAAAACACTAATGCGTATGAAACAATTACTGTTTATCCTGTTTTGTTTGTTAACCATCGGGGGATTGCATGCCCGGAATACATTAACCGGCGAATTGTACGGATTTGGAAACTGGGATGCCGACTCGCTGGGTAATCACCGGGTGGTTGTCTCCGTAGAGAAACCGGCGGATGCGGTACTGGCTACTATCGAATGGCGCCGCCGTGACCTGAATCCGGAAGATAAGAATCTGATCGTAGTGGATGCGACGACCGGAAAACGGATTACCAATGTATGCCGTTTCGCTGTGAACCGGGAGAGAGGGGAAGTGGCTTTCCAGCCGCAGACTGTTCCGGGAGAGTATTACATTTATTATCTGAAAAATGTGATGAGCGGCAGCCGTTATTATCCGACTGTCAATTATCCTCCTTTCGAGAATACCGCTTCGGCCGACTGGATAAAGAAAAATAAATTGTCGGGCAAGAAAGCTCCTTCGCTTCCGGCTGTCAGGATCGTGCAGTTCCAGGCGATCGACCAGTTGAATAGCTTTTATCCGATGGAGGTGATCGCGACGGCTGACGAGACTGCCCGGCTGTTGAAAAAACGTCCTTCCGAGAACTATATTTTGTTTACCGAGGACCGGAAATATCCGATTCGCATGACGACCGATATCCCTTATAAGTGGATTGCCGATGACCGGCACGATACCTTTACGGGAGAGGCCGATAAAGGCGAATATTATGTATTCCAGCTGGGCGTATGGGCGGCCCGTACGGATGTGGAGAATCTGCATGTGGACTTTTCGGCTCTGTCTAATGCAGTGACCGGCGAGCAGATACCCGCCTCTTCGTTTACCTGTTTCAATACGGAAGGGACGGATGTGACGGGAACCGTATTTAAGAAGAACTGTTCCGTCGAACAGGGTAAGATACAGGCTTTATGGATCGGTACACAACTGCCGGAGCATCTTTCTTCGGGAACTTATCAGGGGACGGTGACGGTCTCTGCTGCCAATGCGGAAAGTAAAACGGTGCAGGTCTCCTTGCATGTATCTGAAAATGTAATAGCGAATCACGGTGATAATGAACCCTGGCGCCATTCCCGTCTACGGTGGCTCAATTCGCAGATAGGTTTTGATGACGAGGTGATCGCTCCTTATACGCCGCTGGTGATGAAAGATAAGACAATCGGTTGCCTGGGGCGTGAGGTTACGCTTTCGTCTTTGGGATTGCCAGCAGGCATTACCAGTTATTTTAAGGAAACGATGACGGGAATCGGAACCGACGGACGGTCTGTCTTATCGGCTCCGATGGAACTGGCAGCGGATGGCGGTGCCTGGGAGAATCTGAACTTTGAGATCACAAAGCGCAAACAGGGAGCTATCGCCTGGAAGGCTTTGAACCAGAACAGCCGTTTCCTGATGGACCTGGAAGGAGAGATGGAATCGGATGGGAATATCGAATATAAAGTGACGCTGGTTGCCCGCGAAGATGCTTCCGTGGAAGATATAGGACTGCGTACGCATCTGGCACCCGGCATAGGACGTTATATGATGGGACTGGGAGAGAAAGGCGGTTATTGCCCGAAAGACCTCCGCTGGAAATGGAGCGTGGAGAAAAACCAGGATGGCCCCTGGGTGGGCGATGTCAATGCCGGCCTCCAGATTCGTTTTTATGACAATACATACGAACGACCGCTGAATACGAATTTCTATCACCAGAAGCCGCTGCATATGCCCGTTTCCTGGTGCAATAACGGTAACGGCGGCATCGATATCAACAATGCTGCCGACGGCACACGAATCAATGCCTATTCCGGGAAGCGGGAGGTGAAGAAGGGGGACAGACTGTATTATTATTTCAATATCGCCATCACCCCGTTCCGTCCGATCGATACCGATAAGCAATGGCGCGAGCGTTATTATCATAGTTATGACTTTATCGACAAGGTGGAGAAGCTGGGCGCCAACGTGCTCAATATCCATCACGCGACAGGTATTAACCCGTTTATCAACTATCCGTTCCTGCGGACGAAGGAGATGAAGGCATATATCGACGGAGCGCATGCGCGGGATATGAAGGTGAAGATTTATAATACGGTTCGTGAACTGTCTAACAGTTGTGTGGAGATGTTCGCTTTGCGGAGCCTGGGGAATGAGATTTTCTCGGAAGGTCCCGGCGGCGGTTTCTCCTGGTTGCAGGAACATTTGGATCAGAACTACATCGGTGCCTGGTTTGTACCTCACCTGAAAGATGCGGCAATCGTAAACAGCGGTGTTTCCCGTTGGCATAATTATTACTTGGAAGGTCTCGACTGGCTGGTAAAGAACGTGGGTATCGATGGCCTGTATATCGATGACCTGGCATTCGACCGCATGACGATGAAGCGCATCCGAAAGATCATGAACCGTACGAATCCGGGCGCGATGATCGACCTGCATTCGGCAAACCAGTATAATGAGCGCGACGGCTTTGCCAACAGTGCGAACCTTTATCTCGAACATTTCCCGTATCTCGACCGCCTGTGGTTCGGCGAGTATTTCAATTATGATTTTCCTCCTGAGTTCTGGTTGATCGAGGTTTCAGGTATTCCTTACGGACTGATGGGGGAAATGCTGGAAGGCGGCGGCAACCCGTGGCGGGGAATGTTGTATGGCATGACCGGCCGCAGCCCTCGTGTAGATAATGGCCCGTTGTGGAAGTTATGGGATTCGTTCGGTATGCAGCACAGCGAAATGATCGGCTACTGGGTGAAAGATAATCCGGTAAAGACAAACAGCGAAAAGACATTGGCGACTATCTACCGCCATACAGGAGAAAAAACATTGATTTCGCTGGCAACCTGGGAAGATACGGATGCAAAAGTGACTCTTTCCGTGGATTGGGCAGCGCTTGGCCTGGATCCGTCGAAAGTAACGTTGTATGCACTGGAAATAGAGAATTTCCAACAGGAGGGTAACTGGAAGCCCGGCGATGAGATCGTTGTTCCGAAAGGTAAGGGTTTGTTAATTATTGCAAAATAACATCTTCCGATATAGTATAATTTACTGGAAATGTACTCCTTAATCGTATATAAGGAGGATTAAACACCTTATATACATTATTGTCCATATAAATGAATTACCATGAAAAAGATTCTCATTCTTCTTTGTGCAACTTCTTTGTTGCAACCTTTGTTTGCACAGCAAGCGACTGTAACCGAGACAGTAGAGACGGTTAAAACCTATCCGTTCTCTGATCCTGATCCGGTGGCTGATCCTTCCGATCTGTTCTATCCTTATTTCCGTTTTGACGGTTTTTCTGCTAAAGGAACCAACCAGCAATGGAAAGTAGTCTCTCTTGAAAATGATTATATCAAACTGACTCTTTTTCCCGAGATAGGTGGAAAAATATGGGGAGCCGTGGATAAAACGACCGGTAAGGAGTTTATCTACAATAACCATGTCGTGAAGTTTCGTGATATAGCCATGCGCGGTCCCTGGACATCGGGTGGTATTGAGTTCAACTTCGGTATTATTGGTCATGCACCGACTTCCAGTACGCCGGTCGACTATGTGACCCGGCAGAAACCGGACGGAAGTGTGAGTTGTTATGTCTCTTCTTATGAACTGGTTACCCGGACACTGTGGACCGTGGAGGTGAATCTGCCGAAAGATAAGGCTTACTTTACGACAACAACAACCTGGCATAACAGTTCATCCATTGATCAACCTTACTATCAGTGGATGAATGCCGGCTATCCGGCAGTCGGAAATGCCGAGTTCTGTTATCCTGGGACCAATTATATCGGACACGGAGGCGAGCTCCATTCTTTTCCTTTGGATGAACAGGGGCGCGACATCTCCTGGTATGAAAAGAATGACTTCGGTAATTCCAAATCTTATCATATTGTAGGGAAATATAACGATTTCTACGGCGCTTACTGGCATGACAACGATTTTGGTTCCATCCATCATGCCGATTATGACGAGAAACTGGGTATGAAGATTTTCCTTTGGGGGCTTTCCCGAGAGGGAGGTATTTGGGAAGATTTACTGACGGATACCGACGGCCAGTATATCGAACTGCAATCGGGTCGCATGTATAACCAGCCGGCTTCCAACAGTGCGTTTACCCCTTATAAACATACGGCATTCGGTCCGCAGGCGACCGATCAATGGACGGAATACTGGTTTCCGGTAAAAGAAATAAAAGGAGTCTCAAAGGCGAGTCGTATCGGAGCGCTTAACGTGTTGAGGGAAGATGGTTTTCTGAAGTTGTATTTCTCTCCTTTGCAGAAATTATCTACAACCATAAAGCTCTATGAAGGAGAAAAGGAAGTGAACTCTATCCCATTGAACTGCGGTGTATTGGAAACGTGGAAAGATTCTATCCCATTGAATAAGGCTGTTACCGCTGGTAAACTGAAAGTCGTGGTAGGCGAAGACTTATTGGTGTATTCGGAGGTACCTTCGGATAACATCACCAGTCGCCCGAAACAATTGCCTGCCGATTTCGACTGGAACTCGGTATATGGTCTTTATACGCAGGGAGAGCAATGGATGAATCAGAAAGTGCTCGACAAGGCAGAGAAGTTCTTGCTGGCTTCCCTCGAAAAAGATTCTTATTTCGTACCTGCACTGACTGATCTTGCTTCCCTCTATTACCGCCAAGGACGTTATGCCGATGCGCTTGCCCGTTGCAAGACGGCATTAAGCATTAACACGTACGATGGGGATGTCAACTATCTGTATGGGTTGTGTAACCAGGCTTTGGGTAATCGTACGGATGCCAAAGACGGTTTTTCGATAGCTTCCTATTCTCCGGGAGTACGTAGTGCCGCTTACGAGAAACTGGCTGAAATGTTCCTGCTTGACAAGAACTGGGCAAAAGCTGAACATTATGCCTTGAGAAGTAAGGAGTTCAACCAAATGAATTTGAGTGCTGACCATGTTTTAATGGTAGTTTATCGTAAGACGAACCAACTGGAGAAAGCCAAAGCGCTTATCGAACCGCTGCTGGAGGAGCTTCCGTTGTATCATGCAGCACGTTTTGAACAACTCTATCAGGGCGACGGCTCCGGGCATCCGATAGATGATTTTCAGTCATTGATACGCAACGAACTTCCTTTTGAAACTTATATGGAGCTGGCTGAATGGTACGAATCGGTCGGTTGTGCGGAAGAGGCTTTGTCTCTCTTGTCCTGTGCCGGCAATTATCCGGTTGCCCTCTACAAACAGGCTTACCTGTTGCACCGGACAGGCAATGACGATGAAAGCCTCCGCCTGCTGGAACGTGCTAATGAAGTTTCTCCGGAGATGGTCTTCCCTTTCCGGCCCAGCTCTTTGAAAGCGTTGGAATGGGCCGCAACCGTGCGTCCCGACTGGAAGATTAGTTATTATAAAGGCTTGATCTACTGGGCAAATCAAAACAGGGAGAAAGCATTGTCTTTGTTCAATGATTGCGGGGAGACTGGTTATGCCCCCTTCTATCTGAGCCGTGCTTCTTTGAAGAGTGGTGAAGAGCGGTTGGCAGACTTGCTGAAAGCGGAGCAGGTCGGAATGTCATGGCGTACGGGGTTTGCATTGATAAATCATTATACTGCGAACAACCAATGGCAGCAGGCTGTTGAGACCGGAAAGAAGTACATAAAGAAATATCCGTCTAATTATTATATCGGCCTGAAATATGCAAAGGCTTTATGTGAAACAGGTCAGTACCAGCCTTGCATTTCCTTACTGAACAAGATGCAGGTGCTTCCGAATGAAGGCTCGTATGCCGGACGTGCTGTCTATCGTGCCGCCAACCTGTACCAGGCAATGGAACAGTTGAGCCGGAAGAATTACAGGCAGGTCATGCGAAATGTGGAAGCCTCAAAGGAATGGCCCGAAAACCTGGGAGTAGGCAAACCTTATGACGATATGATCGATAGTCGTCTGGAAGATTATCTGGAAGCAAAAGCCTTGATGGGGCAGGGGGATAACCAAAAAGCAGCGACACTCTTGTCGTCTGTGGCCGGTTATAAAACGTCACGAGCCTGGTTTGGTTCCGGCAATCTCCTGACTGCACTGGCCTTGCGTGAGCTGGGAAAAGAAGCGGAAGCGGACCGTATGGTTGCCTCCTGGGAAACGGATTTCCATGAAAACCGGATTACCCAGTGGTGTGCAGCCGTTTACCGCGGCGAGATGGAAAAAGCCTCCGGAATGCTCAAGTCTCGCAATGAACAAGCGGATACGACCCCGTGGGAAACTTCTTTCCGCGATTCCAATTTCGATCTGATCGTCCGCCTGTTTTTGTCAAAAATGAAAACATAAACATCAGTTTTGAATATAAGGTAATCAGGTGTAGTGCTAACTTTGCACTTGTTGAATAACCTTTTAATCTTATTGATGTCAATGAAATACTCTTTGCTGCAACTTCGTTGGATATTTATTCTGTTAAGTTTCGTGCTCTTCTCTCCGGTATGGACCTGGGGGAATACATCTGTTGTTTCTCTGAAAGTACAAAATGTAGTAAAGCCGCTGGCAGTCGAAGATAGGCATCCTGTGTTTAGTTGGCAAATGTCATCGGATGAAAGAGGACAGAAGCAAAGTGCATATCAGATAATCGTTACGCGTAAGAGTGATGGGCGGGTCGTTTGGGACAGCCGTAAAGTGGAATCGGGAGTCTCAACCCAGGTAAAATACCAGGGAGTTGCATTACAACCGGAGATGGCTTACGAGTGGAATCTGACAGTCTGGGATGCGCAAGGTAAAAGTTATGCAGCCTCTTCCTCCTTTGAGACCGGATTGATGAATCCTCATATCTCTGCCTGGAACGGTGCGGAATGGATAGGGTCGAAGGAGCTGAGGCTGGATGCGACAGCAACCAACTATTTCATGATTTCCACTCAGTTCAGGTTGCTCAAAGGTGACAAAGCGTCATTCATATTGGGAGCAAATGATTTCCGTCTGATAGATTCTTTTCAGAATGCGGATAATCTGGAGGGGGAGAACTATGTGCGTATCGAACTGGATCTCTCGGGTGTAGGCAGCGGACGGGGAGCGGTATTGCATATTTACCGGGTAGGATATGCCCAGGGAGATCGTGCCGATATTCCTTTTATGACTGTTTCCGCAGAGAAATATCCCGGCACCAATATCAACGCTCTTTTTACTCCTGCCAATAAATCGGCAAAGCATGCGATAACGGTAAAGGTGGAGTCGAGCAACCTTTCTTTTACGATTGACGGAAAAGCCCTGACTACTACCTCTGCTGCGGGTACTGCTGCGACCCCTTTTAACGTGGGACCCTGGGGAAATACACACGACCAGAATACGTTACCTCATTTGGCGTCGATCGGTTTTGCCGCTATGCCGGGATGCGAGGTATGTTATACGGATTATCAGATAAAGAATTGTGGTCGCAGTGAAGATAATGTGACTTTTGACAGGCGGCATTATGCTGTTTTTGAAACACTGCCGAATGTCAGTCTGCAAGGAGACGATATTCTGGTCAGGAATGAAACGGAAAAGATGACGGTCGGTTATGCCGATCCCAGCCATGGTGCGTTGACGATGTTGCGCTCCCGGTTTACCACTCAGGATAAAAAGAAAATGGCCAGGGCTAAGTTATATGTAACGGCTATGGGAGCCTACGAATTATTTATGAACGGGAAACGGGTGGGCGAAGATTGGTTTGCTCCGGGAAATAGCCAGTATCGTGAAGTGCTGGGATATTATGCATACGACGTGACCGAGCTGTTGGCCGACGGGGATAATTGCATTGCAGCCCGTTTGAATCCGGGTTGGTATACCGGCTATATGACCTTTACTATGCCTAATTATAATTTCTTTGGAGACTATGAAGCCCTTTTGGCCTGCCTGGTTATTTCTTACGAGGATGGAAGCAGGCAGGTGGTGGTGACGAATAAAGACACCTGGAAGATGTATAAAGACGGTCCGGTACGATCCGGAAGCTTCTTTCACGGCGAGCGTTATGATGCCAACCGTGAACCTGCCGTAGAAGGCTGGAATACCGTATCCTATGATGATTCGGTATGGATGCAGCCGGATATTATCCGAAAAAGAGATTGGATTCATTTTGACATAAAAGCCCGTTATGACGAACCGGTCCGTGTACGTGAAGTATTGACGGCTAAACAGGTGATGCCGGTACATAGCCAGTGTAAGCATACCTATGTCTATAGTATGGGTGTCAATATGGTAGGTGTCCCGTCGGTAACGATACCGGCAGGCTATCTGAAAAAAGGGGATGTTGTTATTATGCGGTATGCGGAACAACTCTATCCGGGATTGAAGGGAGATGATGCCTGGTATGTCCATGAATACGGAAAGAAAGGGAGGAATATTGCCGGCCGTCCTTTGCATGAAACAATGCGTGCCGCTCTGGTCTCAGACTTTTATATGGCAAAAGATGATAGTGAAGTGACTATACAGCCATCCACTACCTATCGGGGATACCAGTATATACAGATTACGTTACCCTCTCATAAAGGAGCCTTGCCTCTTGACTGCGTGAAGGGACTGGTCCTTTCTTCCGACAATCTGCCGACCGGGACTTATGAAGCTGTTACTGCAGACGGCCGGACGGGTAAGCTGGCCAATCAACTGTTCAGGAATATCCAGCGCAGCCAGTTGGGAAACTTCTTTACCATCCCTACAGATTGTCCGCAACGTAATGAACGGATGGGTTGGACCGGTGATGCACAGACATATACGCGTACGGCTACTTATAATTCGGATGTTCAGAACTTTTTCCGCCAATGGATGGTGACCGTGCGGGCAGACCAGGGAGTAGGTAGTGCCACGGAGGCTCCGGGCGGGATCGGCAGTACGGTGCCGACATACAATCTGGCAGATGATACCACCTTTGCCGACGGAACGACGTGGGCGGCCGCTGTGTGTATGGTCCCCTGGCAACTTTATACCCAATATGGCAATACTCAGGTGATTGAAGAAAATATGGAGGCAATGATGGCCTGGCTGAACGGCATGGACTTTTATGATTTCAGCGAGACCTATCCGCATTTGTCTGCTAAAACCAGCGGTTTGTCCGATTGGCTGGCAATGGATCCCAATACGCCTGCCGATCTGGTTAACAATGCCATTTATATTTATATGATGGAAGTGACAGCCTGTATGGCTGATGCGATCGGACGCACGGATTATGCCGACCAGCTTCGAACGCGTCACACATTGGCTAAAGAAGAATGGAACAGGGCGTATGTAGACGAAAGCACGGGAAAAACAAAAAGTGTTGACGGTAAACCGGTCCATTCGCAATCCTCCTATGCTACTCCTTTGAACTTCAACTGTTTTTCGGATGAGAACAAGGCGAAAGCAGAAGCCTGGCTGGCTGAGTTGGCAGTGAATCCTTCCTCCAGTGGCTTGGGAGAGGGTAATTATCCGGCTTATACGATCACAACCGGTTTTTCGGGGACACCTAATATTCTTCCGGCGTTAAGCCGTGCGGGTCATGTGGAAGAGGCTTTCCGCATGTTCACCTGTACTGATTTCACTTCTTGGCTCTATCCGGTGACTAAAGGGGCTACTTCTATCTGGGAACGCTGGAATGGTTATGAAGTCGCTTTCGCCGAGGGACATAGTAATGCTATGAACTCATTCAATCATTTTGCTTTAGGTGCGGTCGGGCAGTGGATGTATGAGTACCAGTTAGGTATAACGAACAACCATGGCCGGGGTGAAGCAGGATATAAGCATTTTGTTTTGCAACCATCAGCCGGTGCTGATTATATTTCTTTATCCGGAAGTTATGCTTCCTGTTACGGTGTTATCCGTAGTTCCTGGACGGCTGACGGGAAGGGTACGTTGACCAGCTATCGTACGACAATACCAGCCAATACGACAGCTACCCTTTATCTACCTGTCGCTGACGTTGTTTCTGTCTGTAAAGAAATCGAAGGTGCGAAATTTATGGGGAAATCTTTCCGCCATGGAATACCTGTCGCTGTTTATGAACTGGAATCCGGCTCTTTTGAGTTTGTGGTACGAGGGGATCAGGTAGAAGTGCATTAATATTTTTATCCGGGTTTTATCTGTGTGTTGTATGTGATCCAAGGCTTTGGATTATCTTATGTTCCCTGATGATCTCTTTATTAGGGTGTGTGAATATATGTTATTTTAATATCCTTTATGAAAGTCTTTTATTGTGTATAAAACTTAATACAATAAAGCGTTTTGTACAATATAAACCATTCTGTCATTTTTATAACATTTAAAGTCATTTTTCTAAACAATATTTATTTTCAAGTGAATACTTTTGTTGCTGTAAATATACTGGCTATATAAAACAAAGAATCTATGATGTTTAACTTTAAATGTAATATGCCTATGACCTAATTGTATTTGAAAGCACTAGTATCAAATTTATACAAAGTACAATTTTGATAATCTTAAACATATCAGGTAAGACTGATAAAATACTCTATTCTTAATAACATAATAAATGTGAAATAAGTATGAAAAAATGTTTAACGGGGGGGGGGGGTATATATACTCCTATATTAAAGTCCACACTTCCATTATTACTTTTAAGCATGCTCTCGGGAGCAAAAGTGTATGCGGCTAATGATTCCAATTTGAAGGATACGTCTATAACAATTAGCCAGCAACAAAAGAAAATTACGGGTGTTGTAACAGACAAAGAGGGAGTACCGGTTATCGGTGCCAATGTATTGGAGAAGGGGACAACAAACGGAACTGTTACAGATGCAGACGGACGATTTTCTTTAGATGTTTCCCGTAATGCAACATTACAAATTTCTTATCTTGGTTATAATACACAAAACATTGTGGTTGGTAATCAAACAACTTTTGCAGTAAAGCTCTCGGAAGATTCAGAGGCTTTGGATGAGGTTGTTGTTGTGGCCTATGGTACTCAGAAAGCCCGTGCGGTAACTGGTTCCATGAGCAAGTTGAATAATGAGGAACTGGAAGATATCCCAGTTCCGAATATCAGTCAGAAAATGCAGGGTAAATTCTCAGGAGTACAGATTACACAGGCAAATGGTGAGCCTAACGGTGGTATGGCTATCCGTATCCGTGGCGCTGCTTCAGTGAATGGCGGTAATAGCCCTCTTGTAGTAATAGATGGATTCCCGATCACTCCGAATGAAGGTACAGGACTGGAGTCGATAAGTCCTGAAGAGATTGAAAATATTACAATCCTTAAAGATGCTGCTTCTACCTCTTTGTATGGTTCCAGGGCTGCCAACGGTGTTATCTTGGTAACGACTAAAAGAGCGAAAGAAGGAAAAACTGATGTCGAGTTCAGTGCTTATTTCGGTGCAACACAAGTATCAAAAAGAGGACGTCCCGATGTAATGAATGCACAGGAATTTGCCCAGTTCAAAAAAGAGTATTATGAAGACCAGGCTAAGTATGAAGGCTATACAGGAGGAGTTCCCGAATGTTATCAGAATCCTTCTTCATTGCAGAATGGTACGGACTGGTACGATGTACTTTTGCAGACTGCATTGACGCAGAATTATAACCTGAGTTTGCAGTCAGGAACTACAAAAGTGAAATCGGCTGTGAACCTGAACTACAACAAGCAGGATGGTGTTATTATCAATACCTATTCGGAACGCTTCTCGGCACGTGCCAATAATGTATATGAAGCTTCGGATCGTGTAACGTTTGGCTTGAATTTATCTGGTTCTTATATGAATGGACAGATTATCCCCGGATTGGGTGGCGGACGTTATATAATTGGTTCTGCCTTCTTGATGGATCCACAGTTGAAATACAAGAATGATGACGGAACATATCCGATATCTTATTCACAACCTGGTATGTTTGCAAATGCAAATTACTATTTAGTGTTGAAAGAACGTGAAGATCCTAAAAAAAGAATGAGAGGTACGGTTAACACGTATGCAGACGTTAAGATTATAGATGGATTAAAATATCGTATCAGCGCTAATGCAGATTTGGGATCGGATCAATCTGAATCGTGGGTACCTTCCATTGCAAATGGCGGTATGTTCTCTGCTCCGCCTAATCCTGCGGTTGGTTCTTATGGTACTAGTAAATATGTGAACTGGCTGATAGAGAATATGTTAACTTACAATAAGACGTTTGCGGATAAGCATAATGTAGATCTTTTGCTCGGATATTCAACTCAGAAGACGACATCAGAGAATGCCTCTATTAGTGCCTCCGATTATCCGGATGATGAAGTGGGTTGGTTTAATGCAGCAACAACAAAAGTCGGCTCTGGCGACAGAAGTGAGTGGGCTATGATCTCTTATCTGGCACGTGCCAATTATGATTATATGGGTAAATACTTGTTGTCTGTATCTTTCCGTCGGGATGGTTGTTCTCGTTTTGGTTTGAATGCAAAGTGGGCTAACTTCCCATCTGTTTCTGCCGGTTGGATTGCTTCGGATGAAAGCTTCATGGAGAGATTTGATAGGTTGAGCTATTTGAAATTACGTGGAAGTTATGGTGTCGTAGGCAATTATAATATCGGTAACTATAATCATTTGGCTACAATTGGTACTTACAATTATGTTTTCAATAACGGAATTGCTGCCGGACGTGGAACAAGTGGTATCGGTAATGCAGATCTTACCTGGGAAACAACAAAACAGGTCGACTTAGGTGTGGATTTAGGATTATTCAATGATCGTGTATTCTTGGTTTATGATTACTATTGGAAGAAAACGGATGGTTTGTTGTATCAGATTGATATTCCTTATTCTTCCGGATTCGGAAACATTCAGTCTAATATTGGTGAATTCAGATTTTGGGGACATGAAATTGGCTTGGAAACGAAGAATATGACAGGTAAGTTTAAATGGAATACCAGTTTGAATTTGACATTTAACCGTAATAAAGCGATGAAGCTGGGTACGAACAATACACCGATTGGCGGTAATAACAATCAGGAAGATTACAACCGTACGGAAGTCGGTAAGCCGTTAGGTCTATTCTACGGTTACGTATATGATGGTGTTTTCATGACTCAGGAAGAATATGAAGCTGGACCTAAACATGCCTCTTCTATGGTCGGTACTGTTCGTATGAAGGACTTGAATGGCGATAATGTTATCGATAATAATGACCGTACTTTTATCGGTGATCCGAATCCGGATTGTATTTTTGGTATGACTAATACTTTCTCATGGAAAGATTTTGACGCAAGTATTGTATTTACCGGTTCATTAGGTGGAGACATTATAGACGGAACTTATGAATGGACGGAAAATATAGACGGAGTATTTAATGTTCGTAAGGAAGTCGCAGAACGTTGGCGATCAGAAGATAATCCAGGTAATGGTTATATTCCGAGGACAAGAACGGGTACGACGGAGTTATTCCGATATACCAATTCTCGTTGGGTATTCAAGAATAATTACATAACGTTAAAGAATATCACGTTGGGATATACGATTCCGATGAAATCAAATCCTTATATCAAGGGAATACGTGTTTATGGAAGTGCTCAAAACCTGTTTACCCTAGGTTCTTATCCGGGAATGAATCCGGAAGTAAATAAGAATACAAGCGGATTATATCAGGGAGTGGATCATACAACATATCCTGTTGCCAGAATTTATACAATTGGTTTGAATGTTAAATTTTAAAGAGCATGAGAATATGAAAAAGTTGAATATATATATTTTTGCGGCAAGTGTGTTGTCTCTTTCTTCTTGCAGTGACTCTTTCTTGAATTTGACTCCTGAGACAACTATTACGACGGAAACATTTTATAAAACTGCAGATCATTTTGAACAAGCTACAGTTGCTTCGTATACTGGTTTGAGAAATATTGCCTTGAGTGGCATATTTATGGATGAGATGCGTTCAGACAATACATTTTATACCTACTATAGTGGCGATAGAGGTCCTTATAACTCGACAGAAAAACTGGCTTTGTTTTTAGATGACGAAACTGTTGGTTGGAGTCCGGACCGTTATAACGGTGTTTATTCTAGTATTGCCAGAGTAAATACGATTTTAGGTAGACTGGATGCTTCCGAATTGACGGAAGAAGAAAAGAAAGCGGTAAGGGCAGAAGCTCTGTTCCTGAGAGCGTTCTATTATTTTGATTTGGTACAACATTGGGGCGGTGTTCCTCTTATGTTGCAGGAAGTGACTACCGAAGCGGAAGCTTTTGCCGCTAAATCTCCGGTAGAAGATGTTTATAAACAAATTCTTACTGATGTTTCGGAAGCAATCTCTTTGGGATTGCCGGTTGCAAGCACTTTCCCGCAGAGTGGCCGGGCAACGATGGGAGCTGCTAAAATGTTGCGTGCTTATTGTTATATGTCACAGCCTACTCGTGATTACAAAGCGGCTGAACAGGATTTGAAAGATATCACTCAGATGAACTACGGTCTTTTGGATAGCTATGAAGCTGTATTTAATCCAGCCAATAAAAACTCGAAAGAGTCTATTTTTGAAGTGCAGTATCTCGAAGATGGTTCCAATGCAGGTGTACATAATGATATTCCTTGGCGTTTGATTCCGAAATGTAGTAATAATGACTTCTTGATGGGTATCACTTTTTCGAACTATGCAGGTACAAGCGGTGGCTGGTGCGTTCCTACGGAAGAGATGATCCAGTCTTACGAGCCGGGTGACAAGCGTTTGGATGCTTCCATTGCTGTAGCAGAAGGTAAAACAGATGACGCTGAACAGTTTACTTGCGAAGCGGTCAAGACGGTATCGGATTTTACTCCGACAACTGGAAAAAATTTCTACTATTTCATCCGGAAGTATTATCATCCTCCTTATCAGTATGCTGGACGTGCTGGAGATAACTTCCCGGTTTACCGTTATGCGGGGGCATTGTTGTTGCTGGCAGAGAACTTGGTAGCACAAAATCGGAATGTAGAGGCTTTGCCTTATATTAACGAGGTAAGAACCCGTGCCGGATTGGAATCGCTGACCAGTGTTACAGCAGAGGATGTGGCTGATGAAATGCGTCATGAACTGGCCTTTGAAAACCATCGTTGGACAGATTTGATTCGTACGGGTAAAGCTATAGAAACAATGACTGAATTTGGGAAGACGATGAAGGCGAAGTATCAGTGGATTCTTCCTTCCGCATTTGAGGTAACGGGAAACCGTTTGGTATTCGCTTTCCCGTTAAGAGAAAGACAGATCAATTATTTGCTGGAACAGAATCCGGGATATTGATAAATAGATAGTAGTGAGGAGATTGTTCTTTGTAACAATCTCCTTGTTTTGTTAATATTTTTATTAGAAAAATACCATGAAACATACTGGATTAAGGTTTATCTTCTTTTTACTGGTCATATTTCTTTGCTGCAATTCGGTTGCAGGTCAAAGAGTAGGTGACCTTAGTGACCTGTTTGTCTCACCACCGGATCATGCAAAGCCAAGGGTCTATTGGTGGTGGCTCTATAATCGTGTAAATGAAGGCTCTATTACTCGTGACCTGGAAGAGTTTAAGGCAAAAGGAATCAGTGGTGTCAATCTGATATGTACGGGTGGATATGCTGGGGAAGGGGCTTTATTAGGTGTTGAATGGCTGAGTCCTGAGTGGCGTGCTCTTTACCGGCATGCTGTCCGGGAAGCTAAACGTTTGAATATTGAAATAGGATTTAACTTGGCGGGAGGCTGGACCATGATGGGACCTTGGGTTACTCCCGACAAGGCTATGAAAAAAGTAGTTCAAAGTGAGCTGATTGTTATTGGTTCTTCGACCTTTACCGGGAAATTGGTTCAGCCTGAAACTGTTGACGATTATTATCATGATGTATGGGTTCAGGCATTTAAAGTAGATCGTGCAACAAAGGTGGTAGATATCAGGACTGCAATAGATCTTACAGATCGTATGAAGTCTGGTGGTGAATTGAGTTGGGAGGTACCGGAAGGTGACTGGCTGGTTCTCCGGACCGGATATACATTGACGGGACATCCTTGGAGCAGATGGTATGCGTATCCTAAAGGAGATACATTTGAAGGAGGAGACGGATATGAAATAGATTATCTGAGTACGGAGGCCTTAGATGAACATTTTGACCATTTAGGGGAATTAATTATCGAAGAAACCCGGCAGGCTGGCGGTAAGTTGGCTTACCTGTGGTCGGATAGCTGGGAATGTGGAAAACTAACATGGACGCAGGATTTTCCGGGTCAGTTTAAACGTTTCCGTGGATATGACTTAAAGCCGTATATGGCTGTATTAGCCGGATATACAATTCATGATTCTATCTTTTCAGCTCGTTTCCGAGAAGATTTTGACAGGACAATACAGGATTGTGTGGCAGAGAATTTTTATGGGCATTTTTATGATCTGTGTCATAAGAATGGAATGGATGTAGGAAATGAAGCCGGAGGTCCTAATGATACACCTCCCCAGGATGCACTGAAAAACCTGGGACGTTGTGATATTCCGGCAGGGGAGTTCTGGGTACATTATAAATTGCCGGAAGATGGAATGAATTCCCGTAAAAGTGCAAGACTTAATTTGAAACAAACAGCTTCGGCTGCACATATATATGGCCGGGGGGAAGCCCAGGCAGAAGCATTTACACAAATGGAACAGGACCGTACGCACTGGTCGCTGGGACCATATGACTTGAAGCCTTATGCAAATGATGCCTTCTGCGAAGGAATTAACCGGTTTATGTTACATCAGGCTACGAGCCAGCCGCCGGAAGATGGAAAACCGGGATTTGAATTTTGTGCCGGGCAGCATTTTACACCTAATCTAACCTGGTGGGAACAGTCTTCTTCCTTTTTCTCTTATTTATCTCGTTGCCAGTATTTATTACAGGAGGGTAAGTTTGTTGGCGATGTCTGTTTCTTTCTGGGAGAGCGGCCGCCGCTATTGGTCCCGCCTAAATATGTTGTACCGACTCTTGGTCCGGGATATGATTGTGATTATGCGAATGCAGAAGTTTTACTTACGCGGATGTCTGTCAAAGATGGAAGGATCGTTTTGCCTGATGGTATGAGTTATCATCTTTTATATCTTCAGAATTGCGTATCACCTCTGGAGGATATATGCAAGGCTGTAGGGCATTACCAGCAACTGGAAGTTTCGTCGGATCCATCGGATGCAATGTCTCCGGAGGTAATCAAAAAACTTCGACAACTGATAAAGGACGGAGCAACGGTAATCGGAGCACCTCCTAAAAGGTCGGCGGAACTTAAAGGATATCCGGATTGTGACGGGGAAGTACAGACGATTGCTGCAGAAATTTGGGGTGACTTGGATGGGAAAACCCGTACGGAGCGAAAATTTGGAAAAGGACGTATCATTTGGGGGAAAACAGCTCGGGAAGTCTTACTTGAAGACGGCATTTTACCTGATTTTTCTTATGTGGGACAGGATAATGAACCGGAAAAATTTGATTATATTCACCGCACAGATAAGGAATCGGAAATTTATTTTGTGATTAATCGTACGGGGTGTACGGAGATCGGGGACTTTTCTTTCAGGGTTACCGGAAAACAGCCTGAGATATGGGATCCGGTTACAGGAGAAATGAAAGAGGCCGGTTCTTTCATGCAAAAGGACGGGGTTACCAGTTTATCATTGGAACTGGCTCCATATGGATCATATTTCATTGTATTCCGCAAATCGATATCTGTGACCTGTTCAGGTAAAGATGGATTTAACTTCTTAAAATATCAAAAGATCGGAGATTTAAGTGAGTCGTGGCAGGTGATATTTGATCAGGCTTGGGGCGGACCGGGTAAAATCCATTTTGACAAACTTTCCAACTGGATAAACAGACAGGAGGAAGGAATTAAGTATTATTCGGGTAAAGCAACTTATCGGAAAGTATTTGATCTTGATAAGAAGAAAGCTGGATTGACTCATGCGGGTGAAAGACTTATTCTTGATTTGGGGGATGTTAAACATGTTGCAGTCGTTCGTCTGAATGGGGAGGAATTGGGTACCTTGTGGTGTTCCCCCTGGCGGATTGATATTACTGACTGGGTACAGGAAACAGGAAATATACTTGAGATAGATATAGTCAATTTATGGGCAAACCGGGTGATCGGAGACTGGAAACTACCGGTAGAGAAGCGTTTTACGAAAACACATGATGTTTTCCGTTTTGATATGCTTAGGGAAAGTACTCCATTGACCGATGCCGGGTTATTAGGACCGGTTAGTCTATTGAAGGGATTTTGATATGGATAACTTTTGGATTAGGTATGCTTGGTGTGTATCTGTATTCTTTGTTAACTAAATTCATTTTAAAGATGAGAAAAGATAATGTTTATTGGATGATGATTATGGCTCTCTTATGTTCCGTAAACATCCGGGTATTAAGGTCTCAGGAAGGAACCTCTGGTTGTATGCCTGTAAATTTAAAGTGTGAGCATCTGATAGCTCCATTGGGTATTGATCGTCAGCTCCCTCGTTTTTCATGGTTTTTGAACGATGATAGGGAAGGAGCGAAGCAGACGGCTTATAAGATTACTGTAGGAAAGGATTCTGTCGCACTGGCTAAAGGGCGGAAGATAGTATGGCAGGAGGAAAAAAAGAACGGAGAGACAATGACTTGCTATAAGGGGAAAGCCCTGGAACCTTTTACTAAATACTATTGGGGTATTACTGTCTGGGACAAAAACAAGCAGAAATCCCGGAAAGTAATATCTTCTTTTGAGACCGGAATGCTGGAGCCTTCTAACTGGAAAGGTTCATTTATTTCAGACGGGCAGGATATGGAATCCCGTGAGACCCCTTATTTTCGTAAAACAATAAGGTTGGATAAGGATATTGAATCTGCAAGGGCCTATATGGTTGCTGCCGGATTATATGAATTGTCTGTCAACGGAAGTAAGGTCGGTGACCACTTCTTAGACCCGGCTTTTACCGATTATGACAAACGGTTATTGTATGTTACATATGATGTCACCGATCTTTTAAGTAAAGGAGATAATGCAGTGGGGGTAATTCTCGGGAATGGATGGTACAACCATCAGCCGGTTGCTGAATGGTCGTTCCATAAAGCTCCGTGGCGTAGCAGACCTTCTTTTTGCCTGAACCTACATATAACGTATGCCGATGGGACAAAAGAGGTGCTGGTTTCTGATAAGGATTTTAAAGTTAAAGCTGGGCCGATTACATTCAATGCAATTTATCTGGCGGAGAATTATGATTTCAGGAAAGAACTGCCAGGTTGGAATACGGTCTCTTATGATGATTCTTCCTGGAAAAACGCAACGGAAGTTGTTTGGCCGAGTGCAAATATAACATCGCAGACCATGCATCCGATTCGTGCTACGGAATATTGTAAGCCTGTCGATCTGAAAAAGTTGAATGATACGCTTTACTTGTACGACTTTGGGCAAAACTGGTCAGGTGTGACGACGTTTAAGGCGAAGGGTGCGCCCGGAACAAAAGTGAAAATACGTCATGGCGAACAACTGGATTCCCGCAGGAAACGATTGTTTGATGATAATAATACCCAGTTTTATCAAAATGTAAACGAGCCATTGAAATATGGTGTTCACCCTGAAGATGAATTGTTCCAGACGGATGTATTGATATTGGACGGTAAGGAAAACGAATTTACACCCCGTTTTAATTATAAGGGATTCCAATATGTGGAAGTCTCCTCGGATAAGCCTCTGCATCTGACGACAGAAAATATAACATCTCATTTTATCCATACGGATTCACCGGCAAACGGATCTTTTGAATGTTCGGATACGTTGATCAACAGATTATTGAGGGCTACGAATTATTCTTATTTATCGAATCTGGTCGGATATCCGACCGATTGTCCTCATCGTGAGAAAAATGGCTGGACAGGTGATGCCCATCTGGCTATTGAAACGGGCTTGTATAGTTTTGATGCAATTACCCTGTATGAAAAATGGATGGCAGACCATCGGGATAATATGTATGATGGAGGTAGGCTGCGTTGTATCATTCCTTCCGGAGGTTGGGGAGGCGATATCGCTGACTGGACTTGCTCGATGACCCTTATTCCCTGGACCCTGTATGAATTTTACGGTGATCCGACTTGCCTGAAAGATAATTATGAAGCAATGAAGATGCATACGGATTATTGGCTGAATAAGTATCCGGAAGGGTTGATCGGAGATTACTGTCTGGGTGACTGGGTTCCTCATAAGTCGGTTGCAGATAAGGAACTGACAGCTTCTATTTATCATTACAAAAATGCAGACATCGTTTCCCGTACGGCCAAATTGTTTGGTTTCGAAAAGGATTATGTACATTATAAGGTGGCGGCCGAAAAAATAAAGAATGCGATTAATGAAAAGTTCCTGAACAGGGAAACCGGTATGTATGCAAATGGTTATCAGACAGAGTTGAGTATGCCTTTGTATTGGGGAATAGTGCCGGAAGAATGCACGCAGAAAGTAGCGGAACAATTAGCTAAACGTGTAAGTGCCGACAAGGATCATCTGGATGTCGGCATTATGGGATGTAAAACGATCCTCAACGCATTGACGGAAACGGGAAATGTAGAGCAGGCATTCCGTATGGTAACCCAACAGGATTATCCTTCATGGGGAAACTGGTTGCGCCAGGGAGCAACGACTCTTTACGAAAACTGGGATTACAACGGACTTGCTTGGGGATATTCCCAGAATCACATAATGTATGGTGAGATCGGTGCATGGTTTTATAAAGCCTTAGGTGGAATTAATGTTGACCCGCAGAACCCTGGATTCAAGAATGTGATACTGAAACCCCGTTTCGTGAAAGAACTGACCTATGTAAAAGCCTCTTATAATTCTCCTTACGGATTGATAAAGTCTGCATGGGAGAGAGTTGGCAACAACGTAATTTATAAAGTGACGGTTCCTCCCGGTTCAACCGCTACATTGTATCTAGAAGGAACGGATACGCCCAAAGAGTTGGTGTCAGGTTCTTATAGGTTTGAAATAAATAAATAATTATGGATATGAAAGGTATTTATTTACGACTGTTGTTTGTGTGTTTTTCTCTGATGGCCGTATCCTGTGGCTCCCGCTCATCGTTGGAGATTACCTGCTTGCAGTGTGAGAAGCTAAATGACCCGTTAGGGATCGATAATGTTTCTCCTCATTTCAGTTGGGTTTTAAGTTCGAAAGATCAGGGAGCCCGGCAAACTGCTTATCAGATATTGGTCGCATCCGATAAAAAGTATTTATCGGAAGATAAAGCAGACCTGTGGGATTCGGGGAAGATAGATTCGGAGGCATCCAATTGGATTTTGTATCAGGGGAATGCTTTGAAATCCAAATCGTTTTCTTATTGGAAAGTTCGTGTTTGGGATGGAGAAGGAAATGTTACGGCATGGAGTGAACCGGCCTGTTTTGGAATAGGATTGCTGAATCCGGAAGATTGGAGCGCCCGGTATATCGGTATGGACCAGGATGGGGATAAGATGGAGTCTCCCTTATTGCGGAAAACGTTCCAAAGCAATGTTATTGGAGAAAAGATGTTGTTTCATGTCAATTCACTGGGGTATCACGAAGTTTATGTGAATGGGAAACCGGTAAGTGATGCGGTATTGACACCGGCCGTTTCCCAGTTTGATAAACGTTCCCTGATTGTGACTTATGATATTACACCATTTTTGCAGAAGGGCAGTAATGAGATCGTTATCTGGCTGGGCAAGGGCTGGTATCGGGACGGATTGCCGGGCGTGGTGGAAGGCGGCCCGTTTGTACGTGCCCAATTGGAATGCCGGGAAAATGGCAGTTGGACCACGGCTTTGGTTACGGATGGTTCCTGGATGGCTTCTGAAAGCGGTTATGTGTCGACGGGAAACTGGAGGCCGCATCAGTTTGGCGGAGAGGTCGTGAATGCCGCCGGATTGCTTCCGGACTTAACCTCTTCTTCTTTGGATCGTCTGGAATGGGCGAAAGCGAAAGTTGCAGAAATACCGGCTCACAAAGTGACACCCCAGATGGCCGAGTTGAATCGGATTCAACAGGAATTTCATCCGGTCTTATGCCAGGCTGCCGGAGACACCGCCTGGATTTTCGACATGGGAAAGAACTTTACGGGATGGACGAAAATTAAATTCCCGATGTTGTCTTCCGGTCAGAAGGTAAGGATCAGCTATTGTGATTTTCTGGATGGGGATGGACAGTTCAGGGATGGACTTTATGAAGATTATTACATAGCCTCCGGTGAGGCAGGGGAACGTTTTGTTAATAAGTTCAATTATCATGCTTACAGATATTTGAAGTTGACGAATCTCGCCCAAGCTCCGGCTTTGTCTGATATAACAGCCTGCCTGGTTCATACGGATTATAGCGGAAGTTCTTCCTTCAGCTGTTCGGATGAAGATCTGAATGCGATTCATGACATGGTTCAATATACGCTCCGCTGTCTGACATTGGGCGGCTATATGGTGGATTGCCCGCAGATTGAACGCTTGGGTTACGGTGGAGATGGAAATGCCTCGACGCAGACTGTCCAGACGATGTATAATCTGTCCCCTCTCTATATGAACTGGATGCAGGCATGGGCCGATTGCATGCGGGAATATGGTAGTATGCCCCATACGGCCCCCAATCCCTATAATGCGGGAGGCGGACCGTATTGGTGTGGGTTTATAATCACGGCATCTTGGCAAACGTATGTGAATTATGGTGATTCCCGTTTGTTGGAGCGTTATTATCCGTATATGAAAAAGTGGCTGGAGTATGTGGATAAATATACGGTGGACGGTTTACTTAAAACATGGCCGAATACGGAATACAGAAACTGGTATCTGGGTGATTGGGCCACTCCTGTCGGGGTAGACCAAACTAATATTTTGTCGGTAGATGCGGTTAATAACTGTTTTATATCCGTTTGCTATCAGACAATGAGCAAAATTGCCGGCATATTGGGTAAGGAACAGGATAAACAGGTGTATGCAACAAAGTACAAAGAACTGAACCCTCTTATCCATAAGACCTTTTATGATCCTCAGCAGAAAAGTTATGCCACAGGTACCCAGATCGATCTGATATATCCGATGTTGGTCGGGGCGACGCCGGACGATAAACAGCCTGATGTGCGGAATACTTTGTATCGCGTAACGGAAGAACGTTTTAAAGGACATCTGGCAACTGGTTTGGTCGGAGTTCCTGTGATAACAGAATGGGCTGTCAGGAATAAACAATCTGACTTTATCTATGGGATGTTGAAAAAAAGAGATTATCCGGGTTATCTGTATATGCTGGACAACGGTGCGACTACCACCTGGGAGCATTGGAACGGAGAACGTAGCCACATTCATAATTGCTACAATGGCATCGGCTCCTGGTTCTATCAGGCTTTGGCAGGAATTAATACGGATGAAGAGAATCCGGGTTATAAACATGTTATTATTCAGCCTCAATTGGTTAAAGGACTTTCATGGGTAAAAGCGGCAAAAGAAACGCCTTTAGGCTTGCTGGAGGTGAAATGGGAGAAAACCGATGCTTCTTTTGTCCTGGAACTGAATATTCCTGTCGGATGTGAAGCAACTGTTATGATACCGGTTCGGGCAAAAACAGTTTTGGTTAACAATGAAATCTCCGGTAAATCGGATGCTTTGGAAATACCGTCCGGTCGCTATCGGATTACTTGTACTTTGTAAATGATAACGGAGGAATCGATAAATATCATTTTTATAAACTAAATTGTCAATTAATATATGAAAACACGAAATGTAATTAAATACTTGTCCTGTGCGATTGCGGGAAGTGCCTTGTCATTCAGTCTGACCGGTTGTCAGAGAAACAATGTGCAGACTAAGGATTCTTTTGCAACTATAGAAAAGGAATTTAAAGACCCGTCTGCTGATTTCAGAAGTGCCCCGCTTGCTGTGTGGAATAGTAAAGTTACCGAAGCGGAGGTAGAACGTACGATGCGTGAATTGAAAGACGCCGGCTTCGGAGGACTCTTTATACATCCTCGTCCAGGTATGATTACAGAATATCTGGGAGATGAATGGTTCTCTTTGTATAAACATGCTGTCGAATTCGGAAAGGAACTGGGTATAAATGTCTGGATATATGATGAAAATTCGTATCCGAGCGGATTTGCAGGTGGTCATGTCCCGGCTGAAATGCCCGAGTCCTGTAATCAGGGACAAGGGTTGGCATTGACGAAGGTCGACTTGCTTCCGGAAGATACGAAGCCTTATTATATGTGTTTGAGAAAGGAGGGTGATACCTGGAAGGATATTACGACGGAAATAGCTAAATATAAAGGAACTAAAGGCGAATATTATCTGTATAAGAAAACTTATATGGGTAAATCTGACTGGTACGGAGGTTATTCATATGTAGACCTGTTGGTTCCGGGAGTAACGGAAAAGTTCCTGGAAGTAACGATGAAAAATGGATATGAGAAAAAGTTCAAAGAAGATTTCGGCTCATCCATCAAAGGTATCTTTTCTGATGAACCGAACATCAGCAGTCCGGGGGGACTACGTTGGACGCCGGATTTATTTGAAGTCTTTCAGCAGAAGTGGGGATATGACCTGAAACCGTTATTACCGTTGCTGGAGGAAGAAACAGGTGATTGGAAGAAGGTACGCCATAACTATATGGAGACTTTGTTGCAGTTGTTTATTGACCGTTGGTCAAAGCCTTTCCACCAGTATTGTGAGGAAAACAATCTGGAATGGACCGGCCATTATTGGGAACATGGTTGGCCTTACATGAATGACGGACCGGATAATATGGCTATGTATGCCTGGCATCAGATGCCGGCGATTGATATGCTGTTCAACCAGTTTGATGAGAAAAGCCCTGTCGCACAGTTTGGTAATGTCCGTTCGGTAAAAGAGCTGCGTAGTGTGGCTAACCAGATGGGATATTCCCGTACATTGAGTGAAACATATGGTGGCGGAGGCTGGGATGAAACTTTCAAGGATTTCAAACGGCTTGGTGATTGGGAATATGTCCTGGGTGTGAACTTTATGAACCAGCATCTGGCACATATGACACTGACCGGTGCCCGTAAATACGACTATCCGCCGGTATTTACTTATCATTCACCCTGGTGGGCCGATTATAAGTCGCAGAATGATTATTTTGCCCGCCTGTCACTGTTGATGAGTAAAGGGGCCCAGCAAAATGATATATTGATTATAGAGCCGAATGCCACTTTGTGGAGTTATTATTCACATACGAAGAGCAGTCCGAAACTGATGGAAGTAGGCCAGGCTTTCCAGGATTTTATCACGACTCTGGAAAAAGGCCAGGTAGAATATGACCTTGGTTCTGAGAATATCATAAAAGACCATGGGGCTGTTACCGATGGCAAGTTCGTTGTAGGTAAGGTCGCTTATACGACCGTTGTATTGCCTCCGATGATGGAGACATTGAATAAGCCGACATTTGATTTATTACAGAATTTTGTGCAACAAGGTGGCCGTGTGATAACTTTTTCTTCTCCGACGTTGGTTGACGGAGCAGAGAATGCTGCCTGGAAGACTTTGCTTGGCGGTCAGTCTGTAACGTCTGTTCCCCGGTTGACGAACGAGGTTATCCAAAACACATTTACTGATGCAGATTGCAAGTTCTCATTTAGTGGTGGTAATTTATTCCACCAGCGTCGTCAGTTTACCGACGGGGAATTATTGTTCCTGGTTAATTCTTCCATGGATGAGGCAGTGGACGGTACGGTTACCGTTAACGGAAAATCGGCTGTGCAAATGGATGCCATGAGTGGGAATATTTATACGTACCCATCGACAAAGGCGGATGGCAAACTGACCATGAAGTTCCATCTGGAACCGGCCGGAAGTTTATTGTTATATAGTTCGAAAGGTTCATTGAAATCTTATCCGGAAACACCGGCTGTTGCCGGCTCTACTCCGGTTCAGGCTGTTAGTCCGGTTCAGGTTACCCGCTTGAAGGACAATGCGCTGAATGTCGATTTCTGTGATGTGAGTGTAAACGGGAAAACTACAAAGAATGTCTATTTTGCACAGGCTGCCGATATCGCTTTCCGCGAATATGGTTTTGCGAATGGTAATCCCTGGAATACTTCGGTACAGTATAAACGGAATATTTTAGACCGGGATACGTTTAAAACCGGAGGTTTCACAACAACTTACCGTTTTAAAGTAAATGACAAGTTCGATTATTCAAACATGAAACTGGTATCGGAACGTCCCGAATTGTTTACTGTTAAGATCAACGGCGAACAGGTGAAACCGATACCGGGAGAATGGTGGCTGGACCGCTCCTTTGGTGTCTATTCGATAGGCAGTCAGGTGAAAACAGGTATAAATACCGTAGAACTGAGTGTGAGTCCGATGAGTATTTTTGCAGAGATAGAGCCGGTTTATATAGTGGGTGATTTTGCTGTTGTTCCTGAACAAACAGGATGGAGCATCAGTGCTCCGGTTGAGAATCTTACGTTAGGTAGCTGGAAGGCACAGAAACAACCATTCTATTCCTGGGGAGTAAGCTATTCCAAAGAATATGAGGTGAAGTCTCTTTCAACCCCGTATGCCGTTCAGTTGAATGACTGGAAAGGTACTTTGGCTGAAGTGTATGTAAATGATCAGAAAGCCGGAATAATCGCTTATGATCCGTATCGTCTGGATATAACACCTTATCTGAAGGAGGGTAAGAATAAAGTAGATGTCCGGGTGATCGGTAGCCATAAGAACCTGTTAGGCCCGCACTATCGCGATCCGGCTCCGGGCCTGGCTTCTCCGTGGCATTGGAAAGGTATAGAAAAACCTATTCCAGGTGATGAGTATCAGATGTTGGATTATGGTTTGATGACGGATTTTGATTTGGTATATTAATGGGCTTTTCTTAATTTGCGGAGACCTTTCAGAAAGTCATTAATTGTGAGGCCTTTTGAGGAGGCTTACTCTTCTCATGTGATGCTAATGACGACCTCGTATCGCTGCCGAGATAAAAGCGGACATCCTGTATCTGGTAATACGGTCTAAGTGCATTATGGTAAAGGTCGCTGTTGGAACAAATAAGGAGTAAAAAAGAATGCGGGGAAGAGTGGTAACACATCTTCCCTGCATTTGTTTATTTGGTCGATATTTGATCTTACAATGGTTCAGATTGGAGCATGCCTATTGATACGGAACAATCGGTTGTCCGGTAATTCTTATCCGATAACTCTTTTAAAAGCATCTCCATTGAATAATAGGAGTCTAATTTGAAAGTATCCTTTTTAACCGTATTGTTTTCCCAGATAAGCAGTTGGGGATTATCGGATGTCTTCCCTATGCCTATGAACCGATTGCCGGTAATTCTATTTCGCTTCGGTAAACTGTCATTCGGAATGTAATCTTTCAGATACGGATAAGTGGAAGAATAAGGCTCCTCCTTATAATTAATTTCTTTCAACCTCTTTTCAAACAGGCCGTCTTGGGCAATTAATGATTTTCCCCAGTTCTGTAATCTGTTGTCGGCATGAATTCCGATTTGTCCGTTGATGAAAAGATTGTTCTTATAAGTATTATCGGATCCACCTCCCATTAGAACTGCGTATTTGCCGGCCCGATAGAAAATATTATTCTCCACGGTTAATCCACCGGCTCCGTCATCGTGGTAGATAGCACAGGTGCTATATGTGTCGGGAATATCGGCAAACAGGTTGTTTCGTATTATTGTTCCGCATTCGGAAGGATTGCGGCCATAATAAAAAGCGCCTTGGTCTTCTACTTCCAGACAAACATCGTGAATGTAATTATTTTCAATCAGATGGTTATTTCCGTGCATCAGGATTGCCATACTTGGTGAATCATACATTTCACAATGTACGATTCGATTTCCGACTCCTGTTATATGCACTGCAGGACGGTAAGATTTTGCAATGCGGTTATTTGCATGGAAAAGACAGTTGCTAACAATGTTGTTTCCGGCTTGCAATGTTTTTCTGTCACCTCCTCCCATAGAAACTCCTCCGGCTCCCAGATTATAAAAAATGCAATGATCGATCTGGTTGTTATGTCCACCCTGCCGGTTAAAAGTCTGATTGGCGTAAAGATGTTGTTGCAGGCTTCCGGCTGTGCCGCGTACTGGTTTTCCATTACCTTCATGCAGGTACTCTTTGAAAGGACTGATTCCGTTTCCGATAATTACACCTAAATCTCCTGAGTTCCTGAAGGTACAGCCGCTGATGCAAACATTCTCTGTTTCGCTAAGCGAAAGGATTGTGCCCCGTGAATATTCGAAAGTAATATTCTTTATCTGTATATTTTCGGCTTGCCAGATATCAAAGAATGGCTCCTCCAGAATACTTAAATGTAATGAACCGATTTCAGAGTCCGGTGAGATAAAATAGAGTTTACCGGTAGTTCGTTCCAGAAAATACTCGCCGGGTTCATCTGTCTCTTCTTTTATATTAAAGGCAAACCATTTGTTCCAGGCATAGCCGGAATAGAATCCGTATAAAGTAGGTCCGGCGGTGGTGATTGTCTTTTTTTCTTTATTCAGGCTGGCAATTCTCAACGCATCGTCAGCATACCCATATTTGAAATAACCACTAATCCACATATCGTCGGTGAACTCCCAGGAAGATACCCGCAGGGAGTCATACTCCATAATTGCACCACGGTTTTTGAAATCATTATTACGGGGCACGGAGCCTTCATCAATGATTTTACCCATTCGGATCATCCCTTTGTTAGGCCATCGGGAGAGGTGCATGGGTTTATTGTTTATAAAAAATTCTCCCCACGAGTTGGAGAATGGTCGGGAAAAGCCGGTATTTTTAATTTTACCGTAATCGTGGATACCTGCTTTTTTTAAATCGATAACTTGTACTTCATTGTCTCCGATCCGGGATTGCCGGATGAGATTTACCGGTATCGGTTTCCCTCCCGAAAAAATAACACTCTCTTCCGGGTAGGCTGTAATTATCAGGTTCGATAAGGATTGGTCGATAAGAAATCCTTTATCGAAATAATATGTGCCTTTGCGGAAAATTATTTTGATTTGTTGCGTTCCGTCTTTTCCGCGTATTTTGTGAACTGCGTTTAAGGCTGATTCAACGTCCCGGAAAGGAGATTCGATGCTACCGTTGGCATTGGGTGTTGTTTCTATTGACTGGTCTACATATAAGATCGCTTCCTGTCGGCAAGACAGGAGCAAGATCAATAAACAGCTTATAACCGGATAATTTTTAAGATACATAACTCTTTCTCGTTTTTGTACAAAAGTAGTTTTCTTTACCGGAAATGAATAGCAAATTCTCGGTCAAACAATAGTACATATTTGTCTTGTTCGTATTTCCTGTTGTATTTATATTATTTTTGCATCAATATCAAAAAAGATAGAAGGGGATATCATTATGTTACAGAGGATACATATGAAATTTGTAATTTGTTGTTTGTTCTTATTGTCGGGCTGTCTTCACGGATTTGCTTTTAACGGAGATTTCCGGCAGCTGATCTATAATCAACAGGATGGATTGGCTTCGAATACGATCGATTTTATCGGACAGGATGCCGAGGGATATCTTTATTTCTGTACGAATAGAGGTTTGTCTATTTTCGATGGGAATATTTTTACCAATTATAATGCGCAGAATACTCCGGGGTTTTCTAATAATCTTACCGTTATTGTCGAATTGGATAATTATCATTTATTAATAGGCTCGCGCGATAAGGGACTGTTCCTTTTCGATAAGTATAAGAGTAGTATTCGCTCTGTCAAAGGTTGTAATGCCCAGATACAAAGTGTTAATACTATGTTGAAAACAGGAAAAGGGGAGATTTGGTTCGGAGGGGATGACGGTGCTTTGTGGTATGTGGAAGATTACAGGACATTACTGGCAGATTCTGATGGAATCGTATTTCATCGGGTCACTTACTCTTTCCCCTCTATAAATGCGTTGGCGGAGATCGATGGTATATTATTGGTCGCAACTCAATCGAATCAGTTAGCAATTATACATCGCACGCAGGATACTGTTATTGTTGAAAAAGCTGCAATGCCATTCGGGGCTGAATCCTCCCATTCTCTTCTTTTGAGAAATGGGAAAGAACTTTGGGTCGGAACAAATTCCGGCATTGTGGTTTTCCGGAAAAAAGGAAAGCGCTGGGTGGACGGCTCGTTGTTCGCTGAAGAAATAGGTCTTGTCCGTTCTATGGAGATTTGTGGCGACGAAGTTTATATCGGGACGGAGGGAAATGGACTTTTCGAGGTCGATTCCAATACGTTGTCTTATAGCCGGACAGAACAATCGAAATTACCTGTTTCCGGAATAAATCTGAATTATATTATTTCACTGAAAACAGATCATTCCGGCAATTTATGGGTCGGCACATGGTTGGGAGGAGTTGCCCGCTTTATGTTTGCTTCTCCTCTCTTCAGCCAATCTAAAAATAAGGAAAATGTACCCAGCTTATTTTCCAATGTGGTATGGACTGTTTGTAAAGATAAATACCGGTCCGGTTTTTTTCTGGGAACGCATGGTAGCGGCCTTTGTCATTATGATATGCAGGAGATGAGATTCCAAACGATCGATCTATCTTTTCGTTCCGTATGGACCTTATATGCAGATTCAGTAACTCCTTTTTTGTATGTCGGCACATGGGGAGAAGGTCTGCGGTTGTATGATATGGAAACGGGGAAATATATGCCTGCTTTTCCATCTGATATTGAACATGAACGTATATACTCCATTTCCCGTTTTAACGAACGTGAATTATTTATAGGCACTAGTGCAAATGGTGTCTGGTTATATAATGAAGATAGAAAGCAGGTTCGTCCTCTGGAGTTTCCCGGTGATTCCCTGTTGCAACTGAATGTTCGTTGCATCCAAAAGGATAAAGAGGATAAAGGGTATTGGATGGCTACGTTTAATGCCGGTTTGTTTCATTTTGATCTGGATCGGTCTGGATTTATTACAGATATGGAACATTTCCCTTTTATCGGTGAAGAACCCGTACAAGCGACTGCTTTATTTCAGGATGATAAACGTGTCTGGATTTGCATGACGAATGGACTGGCTTATTTGGAAAAGGGAGATTCGGAGCGTAAGGTCAAGCGTATCAGCCAACTTGATGGTTATTTCCTATCAGATATAGTGGAAGGTACGGATGGTAATTTTTGGATTTGTTCTCATGAAGGGCTTCTGTTTTTCAATCCGTTGAAACTTTATGTCAGTCGGTATTTGACGGAGTTTATCCATTATGGGATATATTCCAATAATAGGGATGGCTTATTAATCGGAACATCCGAAGGACTTTTTTCTTTTGACCCGGCTAAAGTAAAAGAAAGTCAAGGAAAAGGAAAAGCATTGATCCGCTCTCTACAAATGAACGGACAGGCTGTCGTTCCTGATGATCCGGAAGGAAAGGTATGGATAAACAAGGCGATTAATTATGTTGATACCTTGATATTGCCTCCCGGTAATGCTAATATCGGTTTTTTGCTTTCTGCCTTTTCTCCCTATGTTTACGGAGAGAATGTTTTATTTTATCGTATGGAAGGATTGGAAAATTATTGGAACAAGACCGGTTTAAATAATTCTTCTGCTGTTTATGGAAATTTGCCTTCCGGGAAATATACATTTCATGTCCGGCTGAATGATCCTGATAATTTTTCGGGAGAAAAAGAGTTGGTTATCATTAAAAAAGAATTCTGGTGGAATACAATTTATGCCAGAGTTGTTTATTGTGTATTGGTCTTATCAGTAGTGACTTATCTCATATTTAACTTCCGGAAGAGATATAAGAAGCGTTATATCAGAAGGTTGGAGGATATAGAACGACAAAAGGAGGAAGAAGTTTATCTACAGAAGATTCGTTTTTTTACCAATATATCTCATGATTTGAAGACCCCTTTAACATTATTGCTTACTCCGTTGAACGATTTGTTAAAACATCCGGAAATGCCTGAAACATTTCGTTCCAGGCTGCAATCCATGTATATGAATGGTGATCTGTTACTGAAAAAGATCAATAAAATATTGAACTACCGGAATACGGAAGGAGAAGACACGGCATTGTCTGTTGAGGTCTATTCTGCACATCAACTTCTTTATGAGATTATTACTCCGTTTAAGGAATATGCAGAACGGCAAGGACTCTTTTTTAACATTCATTCTCTGATTGAAAATAAAGTGACTTCTGCGATACATACTGACAGGAATAAGTTAGAGTCTATTTTGGAAAATCTGATTTCAAATGCTATTAAATACACACCTGAAGGAGGAGAGGTAGCTGTCAGTTATTCAATTGATAATGGTAAACTGGAATTAATTGTGGCTGATACGGGAGTAGGAATACAGGCAGTTGCTTTGCCACATATATTTGATCGGTATTATCGTATTGCACCGGATAACCGGGGAACAGGAATCGGATTGTTTCTGGTAAAACATTATGTGAATTTACTGGAGGGAGATATTTCGGTAATCAGTGAACCTGGGAATGGTACCACTTTCCGTCTTTCCTTGCCTGTGGTTGTTAATGAGATGGAGAATAGTACCGACCTACAAGAAAATGGTGAAAACGGGACTTTGCAGGAAAAGGAGAATATTGCGCGTGTATTGATCGTAGATGATAATAAAGAGATGAGAGATTATTTGCGGCAACTTTTTTCTCCTTTCTATCAGGTCATGGAAGCCTCAGATGGAAAACAAGCTATGGAGATTGTCAGAATGGAATTGCCGGATATTATTTTATCGGATTTGATGATGTCGAAGGTGGACGGGCTTGTTTTATGCCGGAATATAAAAGGAGATATGTTGACATCTCACGTACCTTTTATTATTCTTTCTGCAAAAAATTCTGTCGAAACCCGTCTGGAATGTTGGGATGCCGGAGTCGATTTATTTGAAGAGAAGCCTTTTAACAGTCAGTTGTTATTAACGAAAGTGGCGAATCTGTTACGCAGCAGGAAACTTTTAAAATATAAATATCAGATAGCGATTCCCGTTTCAGTGTTGCATGATGAAAAGGAAGGAGGTGCTGAATCGTTGGAAGATCGTTTTTTGAAAGAGGTTAATGCTGCGATAGATAAACATAAAGATAAACCGGATTTGTCTGTTCGTGAACTTGGAGAAGAGTTACATATGCGGCATGATCAGTTATACAGGAAATTGAAAACGCTTACTGGGCTTTCTGCAAATCACTATATACGTACTTATCGGTTAAATTGTGCGGCGGCTATGTTAAGGAGCAAAAAATATATGGTGACGGAAGTTCTTTATAGCGTAGGGTTTAATAACCCTTCTTATTTTACCAAATGCTTTAAGAAGGAATTCGGAGTGCTGCCTTCGGAGTATGTCGCCCAAATGGAGGATAAAGATGATTCTGTGTTATGAATAACCGGAATTTGTGTTATCCGCTTTTTGATTTGTAGCAGTCGGTTTGGTTCAGCAGTATTACTTTTGGGATAGAAATTAAATCTATTAGTATGTTAAACAAAAGTATTTACTGTGGAGTCGTATCGGCAGTTCTTTTTTGTGCCAGTGTTGCGACGGAAGCTCAGGATAACCTGGTGGATAAAGATTTTTATGCCGCTATTGCCGAACGGGGACAGCAGACTATTGTCGGAAGACCGATGGATACTATTGCTCCGGTAGATTTACCGGTAGACAAATTATTGCCCTGGGCCGGAAACAAATCATTTCATTTTACTTCCTGCAAGAAAATAACAACTGCAGAAGAGATGAATGATGCCTTGGAAAAATTAAGAAACCGGTATTTATCGTTTTTGCAGGACCTGACTCCTGATTTCTGCGAAGAACGATTGAAACTTCCGATAGACAGTATGCAGTTTCGTTATGAACTCCCGGAAGATTGTGGGGATTTTAACCGGTTGTTGCAAGGAGAAGGAGAATGGAATGATATAGCAGTTCCTTATTATCATGGTCCTCAGGGTGTTTCTACAGCCTGGTACAGATCAGAAATAGATATCCCTGCCGATTTTTTTTCGAAGCCGGTCCTCATGCTTCATTTTAACGGAGCAGATTATTATACGGATGCGTATATCAATGGACATCATGTGGGTTTCCATGAAGGAATGTTGGATGATTTTGAATTTAATATTAAAAAATATGCCCGCCCGGGTAAAAATATACTTATGGTGAAGATCAGAAATGATTATTCCATGTTAGGAGGGGAAGGAACTCCGCGTTACTGGGGGAATAAATTGGCAGCCAGTAACAGTCCCGGCTGGGATGATCCTTTTTCCGGATGGACTTGCTGTCCGGCAGGTTCCGGAATATATCAGGAACTTTATATTGAAGCACGGAGTGAACCTTATATAGCAGATGTGTTTTGTCGCCCTTTGCCGGAACAATCTGCAGTAGAACTATGGGTGGAAGTCGATTTGGACCATGGAGAAAAGGCGGATGATTTTTTGTTAGAATATAGTTTATACGGCCAAAATTTTGAAAGTCGGGTAGTTGAAAAAGAGATAAAAAAAATACGAGTAGAAGGAGGTCGGGTACTAAACCGTACCTTGGTGTCTATTCCGGAAGACTTATTGCGTTTATGGGAACCTGATACCCCCTGGCTGTATCAGATGAGGGTTGCATTATATAATAAAGAAAAAAAGTTACTCGATAACAGGAAACAGCAGTTCGGGATGCGTCATTTTGTTATTGCGGAAGATAGTTCGCCAAAAGGAAGAATGTATCTGAATGGAAAAGAGATACGACTTCGGGGAACGAATACTATGGGTTTTTTACAACAAAACGTTATGAGGCGTGACTGGAAACAATTGACAGATGACTTACTGCTGGCTAAATTAACGAACATGAATTTTATTCGTACCACTCAGCGCATCGTGCAAAAAGAAGTGTATGAATATGCCGACCGTTTAGGCATGATGATGCAGGCGGATTTGCCTTTATTTGCTTATATAAACCAGAAACAATATACCGAAATATTAAAGCAGGCCGGGAATATCGAACGGGTATTGCGTAATCATCCTTCTGTGATTCTGATGAGTTATCTGAATGAGCCAATGGCGGAAATGAAAGCTCATGCAGTCAGCAGGTACGCTTATGAGCGTTTGTTCGATGCATTGGATATCGTTGTCCATAATGAAAATCCGGACCGGGCCGTAAAATATATTGACGGAGATTATCAGGCTCCCAGTAATGGTTATCCGGATAATCATTGTTATAATATCTGGTATGATGGGCATGGTATAGAATTGCCGGATATGTGCCGTGGTGCCTGGATGCCGGTGAGTAAAAACTGGATGTACGGGTGCGGAGAGTTTGGTGCGGAAGGACTTGATCCGGTCGGTTTAATGAAAAGGAGATATCCGGCAGAATGGTTAAAAAACGGTTCCGACGGCTCATGGAGTCCTGTTTATATGCGTGGAAAATATTCGGGTGAACAGACATTTCAGATGCATTGGAATTGGTTTGAGACACAGAAGACCATGGATGATTGGGTGAGAGAAAGTCAGCAGCATCAAGCCTGGGGGATACAAAAGGTCGCTCGTGCTTTCAGGCGTATGCCTCGTATGAACTCGTTTGCCATACATCTTTTTATTGATGCCTGGCCAAATGGTTGGATGAAGGCTATTATGGATTGCGAGCGTACTCCTAAACCAGCCTGGTTTGCTTACCGGGATGCTTTGACACCTTTGTCTGTACAAGTGGAGTCTGAGCGGAGTACTTTCTTCAGTGGAGAGGAACATCTTTTTCAAGTTTGGGTTTGTAATGATACGCCGACAAATCCTGATCTGGTTTTGAAATATACACTTGAATTGAATGGAAAAGTGATTAACAGCGGATGTGTCCCGGCTGAAATTCCTTCTATAAGCAAAGGTAGTACTTTTCAAGGTTTTATTCCGGTTGTAATGCCGGAAGTGAAACATCGGTCTTCTTTGGCTTTGCGTGTGGGGTTGTTCGATAAACAAGGAAAAATCTTTCATGATGAAGACGTTTTATGTACCGTTGAACCAGCCGTTGAGGCTAAAAGACGGATTCGTATATACCAAATCGGAGAAAGTAAGAATACAGAGGCTATCGTTCATGCTTTCGGTATCAGAAATGTTGTTAAACAAGGACCGATCGGTCCGCAAGATGTTATTATTGTTGCTGATAGTTTATCGGTTCACTCAAGGAAAGAAGAAATAAAAACTGCGGTAAAAGCAGGAGGGCATGTGTTAATTTTGAAAGAGGCTGTTCCGGTTTTAAGTGAACTTCTTGTAGGAGCATCCGTCGATTCGGTTGACAGTAAAAGTTGGATAGTCTTCCGTAATGCAAACCATCGTTGGTTGGCAGGCTGTAGTTCGACAGATTTGAAGTATACCTATTCTTCCGTGCAACTGGCTCCAGAACGACATCATTTTCGTTTATTCAATGCAAAAGGAATTACTCCGGTATTAACATATTGCGACCAAGCGGTTATCGGTGAAAAAAGAGAGGGAAAAGGAAATTGGATTATTTGTTCTTTAGAATTAAGTGGAAAGTTGGATACAACTCCTGTCCTCACACGGCTTATAGAGCGGATTCTTGAGAGGAAATAATGAACAATGCAATCATATACAGCTATTTATGAATTTATGTCATAAATCGTACCATTTTGTTTTAATGGGAAAGTCATTTGTTCTAACAGACCTGTCGGTCGATCAGATATATTTGCTTCCGGTAATTTAAAATTCAAATTTAATACTATGAACAGAGTTTTATTAATCTTGGGGATACTATTATGCACACTTGGTGACGGTATTGCCCAAAACATTCAGAGAGTAACAGGTGTAGTGTCTGATAAAGCAGGTATCACGCTACCCGGTGTTAATATTGTAAACCTGCGCAGTAAGGACGGAACTATAACCGATGCGAATGGTTTTTATTCGATAACGGCACAATCTGGCGATATGCTCCGCTTCTCTTATATAGGGATGGAGACTATTGATGAAAAAATAGCAAAGTCGGTTATGGATATAACGATGTCGGAAAGTAGCTTGGCTTTACAGGAAGTTGTTGCGATAGGTTATGGTACTTCTACAAAAAAGGACTTGACAGGTGCTGTTGCTTCGATCAAATTGGAAGATTCACCTGTAATGATGATGCCCAATAATAATGTGCTTGAATCGCTGAAAGGTTCTCTGCCCGGTGTGAATATTGGTATGGGCAGTTCGGCGGGGGCTACTCCGAGTTTTTCGATCCGTGGTCAAAATTCTATTAAAGCGGGAACATCGCCTTTGTTAGTTGTTGATGGCATTATTGGTGGAGATTTTGCACAATTGAATCCACAGGATATTGCAAGTGTGGATGTTTTAAAAGATGCCAGTTCGACAGCCGTTTATGGTTCCCGTGCAGCAAATGGTGTTATTATTGTTACTACAAAACGTGGAAAAACAGAAAAACCACAGTTGAATTTCAGTATGAATTACGGGATACAATCATGGACTCGTAAACCCGATTTGATGAATGGAGATGAATACAATCAGTTCGTAATAGATAAAGCTATTGCTGGTGGAATGACCGGTTCTGATCTGGAACTACAAAGTCTATTGAAACCAAAAGAGTATGATGCTTATATGGCAGGTTCTGAAATTAACTGGTATGACGAAACAACGCAAAGTGCTCCCACTCAAAGTTATCAGTTGAGTATATCCGGTGCGAATGAAAGATTTAATTATTATGTATCCGGGAATTATTTGAAACAAGAAGGCTTAATGATTGGCGATGATTTTTCGAGAGCTTCTGTTCTCGCTAAATTGGAGGCTGATTTGACAACTTGGATTAAAGCCGGAATCAATGTATCGGGAAACCGGAGAGATTATTCCGGTATGGCCCCCAGTATGTATAGTGCAACTTATATAGGGCCGTGGGGATTTATGAACTCTCAATATGAAGGTTATGAAAACTGGCAGGAACGTTTTCCCGGCGGTAATACTACATGGGGAAATCCTCTGTGGGAAGCATTTGCTATTGATGACAAAGATGTATATTACAATGCCAGTCTAAAAGGTTTTCTGGATATCCGTTTGCCTTGGGTAGAAGGATTAAGTTGGCGTATCAATGGGGCCTACAATTTAGGACAACACCAGGAAGCACGTTTTACTCATGAAGAACATTATGTAAATACCCTGAGAGAAAGCGAATTGATGAATCCTTCGCAATTTTTGAAAAATGCCAACGGTTATGCTAAAGATTCTGATAGCCATAGCTGGTTGATAAACCAAATATTAAATTATAACAAAACATTTGGAGAACATAAAATAGACCTTACTTTTATGTCCGAACGCCAGCGTTCACACAGTTCCGGCGTAAAAGCTACCGGTCAAGATTTTGAACAGGCTGGAACTACAGTCTTGGGATATAATTCTTTGGAAATGGGTAATGCGGAAAAAAGAGGCATTGATACATGGAAATCTTATGCATCCTCATTAGCTTATATGTTACGTGCTAATTATGTATGGCGTAACCGCTATCATGTTTCAGCAAGTTTTAGAAGAGATGGACATTCTGCTTTTGCAGAAGGAGAGAAATATGGTAATTTCACTTCTGCCGCCGTTGCCTGGACACTGTCTGAGGAATCATTCATTAAGCAGCTTGATTGGTTGAGTTATATGAAATTGCGTTTTTCTTATGGTGAAAATGGAAATCCGTCTATATCCAGTTACAGTACCTTTCCTAAAGTGGGTTCCGGTGCTTATATTTTCGGCAATGACTATCTGAAAAGTTTATATCAAAGTTCTTTAGCAAATAAAAAATTGGGATGGGAGCGTACAAAGGCCTTTAATCTAGGATTGGATTTTGGTGTATTTAATGATCGTTTATCAGGTAATTTCGAATATTATAATTCCAAGACAAATGATTTATTGATAGAACGCCGTCTTCCGATAACTTCCGGTTATACTAGTATTATGGACAATATGGGAGAAGTCGCTAACTGGGGTGTTGAAATAAGTTTGCATTCTAGTAATATCGAGACGAAGAACTTTGGGTGGACAACAGATCTTTCTTTTTGGCTAAACCGAAATAAAATTAACTCTTTATATGGGTTGGATAATGACGGAGACGGCAAAGAAGACGATGATTTAAGCAACAGCTGGTTCATTGGTAAATCTTTAGGTGCGATATATGGTTATGAATCAGATGGCATCGTACAGGAAAGCGATAAGGAATATATGGAAACATATAATATGGCACCCGGTGATATCAAAATTGTTGACAGGAATGGTAATGGTAAAATTGATCCGGAAGATAAGACTATTATTGGTTATTCTAAGCCTAATTTTACTATGAATATACGTAATACTCTTACATATAAGAATTTCATGTTATCTTTTAGCTTGGATTGGCTTGCAGGTGGAGGAAAGAATAATTATTTATTGAGCGAAAATTCAAAGGGGATGAATCCTGCAAAAATGCCGAACGCGAATTGGTTGAGTAATAAGGTATATTGGACCCCGAAAACTCCGGTCAATGATGTGCCTCGTCCGAATTATTCCGACTCTTACGGATATGGTTTTTATCAATCCAGAGCATTTCTCCGTTTACAGGATATTACATTAAGCTATGTGTTTGATAAAAAACTTTTGGACAAAACAAAGTTTTTCACTAATGCCAGAATATTTGTCAGTGGAAAGAATTTATTGACATTTACTGGATGGGACGGGCTAGATCCGGAAGCCGGACAGAGGATAGGAGAAGGCAGCCCCAGCTTTAAAACATATAACATTGGCTTAAATGTCTCATTTTAATTATAAATAAAAAAATCAGGAAGTTATGAAAAAAATAATTTATATGCTTAGTTTATTATGTTCCTTTTTGGGAGCATGCAATGATGATAGTTTTTTGCGAGAGAAACCAGAAGATTTTCTGACGGTGGATAATGCGTTCCTGAATATTAATCAATTTAGAACGGGCGTCAATCAGATGTATTCTCAAGTGCGTGCACTTTATAATAATAATGACAGTCGAAATGACTGGGTTTTGATGGGAATTGGCCTGGATGTTTTTACTGCTCCAACTCCGGATACAGAGGTTTCACAACCTGAATTTAATGATTGGAAGAAGGTGAATTCTTCCAATAGCATAGCAAGTGCATGGTGGCACTCGGGTTATAGTATTATTAAGAATTGTAATGAATTATTATTCCAAACAGAAAATCCGAACGTTGTATGGAATGTTAAAGGAGAAAAAGAAGAAATCCAAGCTGAGATTCGTTTCTTTCGTGCGTTTGCATATCGTTGTCTGGCTAATATTTTTGGAGGAGTTCCTATCGTAGATAAACCTGTTACAGAACCCCGGTTGGATTTTGTACGCGTAACACGTACAGAAGTATATGAATTTGCCATTCAGGATGCCGAATTTGCGGCAACTTATCTACCGGTGAAATTAACACAAGATGGTCGTGTGGTCCGTGCTACGGCAGATCATTTGTTGGCTGAATTGTATTTGGCTTATTCAGACAATGGAGGGACGAAAAGTTATGATAAAGCGATCGAAGCTGCGTCTCGGGTGATAGATGGGAAAGACGGTGATTATGGCTTGATGAAGGAGCGTTTTGGACAACGTAAAGGTGAAGCCGGAAAGAACGTTTATTGGGATTTGTTCCGTATGGGCAATCAGAATTATTTGGAAGCAGGTAATAGAGAATGTTTGTGGGCTATCCAGTTTGCTTATAATACTCCCGGTGGTACTAATAAATGGGATCGTCCCCTGTTCGAACGTCATTTCTGGCCAAACTTCTGGCAAAAAGCTAAATTTGGTTATGATGGTGTTGCACGTGACAATACCGGGCGTGGTGTAGCGTTCGTTCGCCCGACTACTTATATGATTTATGACATTTGGGATAATTGTGGTGGTGACATCCGTAATTCGGAGGTCAATATTGCCAGAAAGTTTTACGCTCCATATGTTTTAAAAGGAGGGGTAGAGGTAAAAGATTATGATACGACTTATGTGACTCCAGTGGTTCTCACTGACGGAACAGAGATAGAAGTTCGGTTAAAACCTGGTGATGAAATTAAAAAAGAATGGTGGACATCCGCATCGGATACCATGACTTCTTATTTTCCACGTTTCTTTAAATTCGGGACAGATAAGCATATAGACGGTAAACCGGATAATGGTTTCGTGCCTGATTGGTATATTTTCAGAGTTGCCGATACCTATCTTTTACGTGCTGAAGCCTATCTGAAGGCAGGGAATAAGGGGGGAGCAGTAAAGGATGTCAATACTGTTCGTGAACGAGCTAAAGCTTCTTTGATCAATGAAAATCAGTTGGATATTGATTATATTTTGGATGAGCGTGCACGAGAACTTCTCGGCGAAGAGCAACGTTTTATGACACTTTCTCGAATGAATATGGTGTATCAACGTACCAAAAAATATGGAAGAAATGTTTCTGCGGCATCTATTCAGGAGTATAATAATTTATTACCAATTCCTCAATCGGCAATTGATTCTAATTTGGAAGCTGAATTGAGACAAAATGAAGGTTATTAATTCCTGTTTTTTACCCCTCTAATATGGAAATAAATTGTGTTTCTGATATTAGAGGGGTTTTTGGTTTCTTTTTCCCAAAAATGAATCTTTTAACTCCTTGTGGCTTAACTTCCTCATTCGCCTTAATCATTTTTATTTTATTATGATCCAGTCTTTCTTTATATTTGTACCATCTAATTAATTATCAATTCTGAATAACATGGAAAACATCTCAAGAAGAACAGCCATTAAGACCGCATTAGTAGGCGGGGCAGCGCTTGCCGTATCAGGTCTGGAAGCAGCAAATCCCGCTAAAAAGAAAAAAGCAGAAACGAAAGAACCGCTGAAAGGGAATGTACGCCATTCCGTCAGTAAATGGTGTTTCGGTGACTATCCGTTGGAAGAATTTTGCGGAATATGTAAAAATATAGGAATCGAATCGATCGAATTGCTCGACCCGAAGGACTGGCCGGTTGTACAAAAGCACGGACTGACTGTCGCTATGTGCCAGGGAGCCGGTCTGGGTATTGACCGTGGATTTAACGATCCTAAACTGCACGACGAACTGGTTGCCAGTTATGAAGCGGTAATTCCCCAGGTGGCAGCAGCCGGATTGACGAATTTGATCTGCTTCTCCGGAAAGCGGAATGGACTGACTGACCTTCAGGGATGGGAAAACTGTGAGAAAGGATTGAAACGTCTGATGCCGCTGGCGGAAAAACATAATGTGGTCCTGACGATGGAGCTGTTGAACAGTGTAGGCCATAAAGATTATCAATGCGACCATACCGTTTGGGGGGTAGAATTATGTCGCCGTGTCGGGTCGCCAAACTTTAAACTTTTGTACGATATTTACCACATGCAGATCATGGAAGGAAATATCATCGAAAATATCCGAAAGTATCATGAATACTTCTCTCATATCCATACAGGCGGTAATCCCGGACGGGCGGAAATTGACGAAACCCAGGAATTATATTACCCGGCAATTATGAAAGCGTTGGTAGAAACCGGGTATAAAGGATTTGTGGGGCAGGAATTCGTTCCCCGCCAGCAGGATAAGATCGCTTCCCTGGAGAAATGTATTCGTATTTGTGATGTCTAGCTATATGAAGAAGACAAGAATTATACAACTCTGCTTCCTGTTGTTTGCTGTCGCTTTCGCAGGATGTAAAGGAAAATCCGGCTCGGAACAGGCTGGCGGTGCATTTACCCCGGGCGAACTATGGCCGGACAATAATGGCGTGCATATCAATGCGCATGGCGGAGGAATCCTGCATGACGGCGATACTTATTATTGGTTCGGCGAGCATAAAACGGAAGGGACTGCCGGAAATAACGCGCTGGTGGGAGTTCACTGTTACTCTTCTAAAGATTTATATAACTGGAAAGACGAAGGCGTTGCTTTATCGGTTGTGACCGACGATTCTACACATAGCATAGCGAAAGGATGTATCCTGGAACGCCCTAAAGTAATTTATAATAAAAAGAATAACAACTATGTGATGTGGTTCCACCTGGAGCCTAAAGGAGCAGGGTATTCCGGTGCACTCAGTGGTATTGCCGTAAGCGATAAGGTGGCAGGCCCTTATAAATTCCTTCGTGCCGTGCGTCCGAATGCAGGTTCCTGGCCGACAAATGTACAAGATATTCATAAACAGAGAGTTCCTGAGTCTGATAGGAGCAAATTCACTGGCGGAAGTCTGCCGGCTCATCCGGACAGTCTGAATCTGCTGGGTCGTGATATGGAAGGCGGACAGATGGCCCGTGATATGAACCTTTTTGTTGATGACGACGGCAAGGCTTATCATATTTATTCTTCAGAAGAGAACAGCACATTGCATATCTCCCTGTTGACAGACGATTATACCAATTACTCCGCTACATATGCCCGCTTTTTCCCCGGACGTTTCATGGAAGCACCGGCGATGTTCAAACGTGACGGAAAATATTATCTGATCATGTCCGGTTGTACGGGGTGGGCCCCGAATGCCGGTCGTTCGGCTGTCGCACCTTCTATCTGGGGGCCTTGGGAAGAATTAGAGAATCCGTTTGTCGGTGAAGGCTCCGACCTTTCTTTCCATTCCCAGAGTACCTATGTATTGCCGGCTCCCGGTAAGTCCGGACAGTTCATCTATATGGGTGACCGCTGGACGCCCGAGAATGCAATCGACGGGCGCTACATCTGGCTTCCGATCCGTTTTGAAGGAGATCAGCCGATCATCGAATGGCAGGATAAATGGAGTTATTGATGTCGTTGTCCTGTTGTATTTGAAATTTAACAATATGTTTTTGTAAATTCATCGAAATCATACCGCTAAATTGATTTAATCTTCATTAATTTTGCAGCTTCGTTTTTGCGGGGCTGCAATTTTTTTGGCAGATAGGTGATCTTTATAATATGGATATATAATAAACATTTAAAATGAAACCAACATTATCAATTACCTCAAGGCAGTTAATGCTGAGAGAGATGCACGATTATTTAATGATCGCTCTTGGCATGTTTTTCTATGCTATTGGGTGGACCGTTTTCCTTTTGCCCAATGACATTACTACCGGAGGGGTACCTGGTATCGCCTCTATCGTGTATTGGGCGACCGGAATAAATGTGCAGTATACATACTTTGCAATTAACGGCGGGTTGCTGATCGCTTCTCTTATTGTTTTGGGATGGAAGTTCAGTGTGAAAACTATTTTTGCTGTAATAGTGATGACCACTATCCTTCCCATTATTCAGGGTGCTACATCTAATCTGCATTTGTTGCAAGATCAACCGTTTATGGCTTGTGTAATCGGTGCCTCTTTCTGCGGAAGCGGTATTGGTATCGCTTTTTCGGCCAACGGCAGTTCGGGAGGAACGGATATCATCGCTGCTATTATAAATAAATACAGGGATATCACTTTAGGACGCGTCATTCTGATGACGGATATGATTATCATATCTTCCAGCTATTTTGTACTGCATGATTGGGAAAAGGTCGTTTATGGTTTTGCTACGCTTTATATATCCAGTTTTGTGCTTGATCAAGTGGTAAACAGTGCCCGCCAGTCCGTACAGTTCTTTATTATTTCCAAGAAACATGAAGAAATAGGACGCCGTATCAATAAAGATCTCCACCGCGGTGTGACGGTGATAGACGGGACCGGAATGTATACCGGATTGGGAGTGAAGATGATGTTCGTATTGGCCAAGAAGCGTGAGTCAACAACTATTTTCCGCTTGATTAAAGATATAGACCCGGAAGCATTTGTCTCTCAGAGTGCCGTCATCGGTGTGTATGGCGAAGGATTCGACCATATTAAAGTAAAATAATTCGATATAATAGCTATATAGATTTATAAGGGTCCGGCTTCTATTCAGATGCCGTCCTGTATATAATTTTCTGCTTTACTAACTGGTTGTCGATGGTTATCGGTAATATTATCTATAGCTGTCGACAATATTACTGATAGCTATCGATTATATTGTTGATAACTTTCGTAAACAGATTAGTAAGGCAGCATGTCCTGTCCTGAAATGCCGCAAATGGCAGATACGCTGCAAGAATATATGGAACAATGCGATACCTTGACTCAATATCTTAAATAAAAGGGATTATGGGCTTTACTGTTAGGAAATTCAGTTATCGAACTGTGGATAGATATTGAATTGGAAGGAGAAGATCATTATATTCTTGATATATCGGCAAACAAGCAAATAGCTCCTCACCGTATTGAAAAGATTTCTGACAGTATTTGCTCTTGATGCCTTGTGTCTATCCCATCAATGTGATTTCTTTTACTTTGCTATCTTCGATGGCGGCATATAGGAAATGTCCGGCAAACGTATTGTCCGTGTCTTGGAAGAAGAGTTCCAATTCGTTCAGATAGCCGCTAATGGCTCGCAGATGTTTCCTGACAAGGGATTCGTGCGGACAGCAAGGCTCTAAGTTTTTACCGTATTGCTTCTTAACGAGTTTGATAGCCTCATTCAAACATTCAATTTTGGTATTGGTAGAAACCGAGGGCATTTCCCAAAGTCGCTCGTATAACTTCAATCGTTTTTCAAACGAGCGAAAGGCAGACTTTGCTCCAATCTTTATATCAAGATAGGCGTCATAGGCTTTAAATTCTTCCTTAGTCATATCTCGTTCAATGCCGTTTAGCTTATTCTGGGCTTCATTCATGCGCGTAATAATGCCATAGACTAATTTCACCAATTGACATACTTGCTTTGGTATTTTTATTTTGCATTTCTTCGCATTTTTCTCTATGCTTTGCGTATAGAATAGAATTGTGGCCATCAGGATGGAAATGTTCGTGTCTGCACGTATCAACTCGTCTGGTAGTTGGAGAATGCTCACGAGCTCGTATATTTCGATTTTATATGGAACGAGGCTGTTAATCTTTTCTTCGACAGATAACTCTTTGTCACCCCATATCGTGTCACACTCTCGAATGATCGTTTTGATTCTGTCGGCGTTCATGTCATTCAGACAACGTTGCTCCAACACTTCGTCCACCTTGGGCGGCAGGCGTTTCTTGAGGAGTTTTATTTTCTTTTGAAGTCCGTTGACATAGACCTGTTGTTCCGGCGGGAGTCGCACATTCTTGCTCTTTGCCCTTTTTTCTTCGATGACAGGAAATGTTTCGGTCGGTGTATCAAAAGGGGCGATGGCGATATACATATCTACCTTCTTCCCCCAAATTGTCGCTTTATATTCTTTGGAGGTCTGATAGCCGCAAAACCATCTTTGGAGCGTGCTGAGCCAGAACTCCGTATGAATTTCCAAAGTAACATCGGACAGGTTGGCAATTGACTTTGTCAAATGAAAATTCCAGCTATTTCTATCTGTCATTTGTTCCTCTTTCATAATGCGGATTGTGAAATTCATTGATTTGCTTTGGATAGAGTTTCCTCAATCCATGTGCAAAATTACAAAAAGCTGAAATAACCCACTCAATATAGGTCGATTAATTATGGCTTTTTCTTTGAGCTATAGTTTTACACCTCTGTTCAGCCTTGGCTTCGGTATTCTGATAGTTTCTCGCTTCTCCACATACGAGATTTACCTTAGTTCTGTTAGAACT